>CAYJNX010000185.1:0-4458 GCA_964371525.1 uncultured Akkermansia sp.
CCACGACCATACAGGTCTTGGATGTGCCTATTTCAAGAGCTACGTGTATTGAGGTCTTTGCCATAAATTGTACTGCATTATTATTATCATGTATTGCCTATTACGAGCAATCTAATTATCGATTTTGACGCAGATTTTTTTACAAAAATCAGGTCTAAAACGCCACTGGTTTCAGTCCCACCTGTCGGTACTCCTCCTCGCGAGGAAGAAGTGAGGGGAAAAGTGTGAGCGCTGTGTCCTTTCGCTCCTCTGTCGGGGTGAATAAGAAACCGGGCTCGCGGTCGCGGACGACGTAGCGAGTCGGCTTGAAGACGGGCAGTGGCTGATTACTACTCGGATCGTAGCCTTCAGGTCCTTTATCGTATGCGCCGTAGATGATATATTCTACATTATCATCTGTGCCGAACACGGCATTCGGGCGCGGTGGCTCGGGACCTCGGTCTGGCTGCTTCGCTACGCTCTCGTCCATCATGACGAGGCGCGCCGTGCTCCATGATTCCGTAGGGCGGCGCAGGTAGCCCCAGAAGCGCGTCCCTGGCACGTAGTAGCGACGGCCGATGAAGTAGTCGCCCTTCTGCTCTTTCACGATCTCTGAGTCGCGCGCGATGACGGCGCGACACTCATCCTCCAGCGACATGCACTGGCTGAGAAAGAGGGCAGAAAAGACGCTGAGGAGCGCGATGGTGACGTGATGCTTCATGTGATAGGATGATTCGTTTGAGTTTAATGCCACAGACGCTTCGCACCGGGGACATTCACCTCGCGTGACTCGCGGGCATAGCCGAAGGAGCCCTTGTCGCGGGCATTCGGGTTCGCGCGTCTTACGGGGGCTTTCTTATCGCCGCGCTTCATGTAGGCGACGATGCCGTCACCGACGGCTTCTGCGTAGTCGCGGGCGCGGCGTGGGTTCGCGAGGTACTTCGCTTGACTATAATTATTCAGGTAGGCGGCTTCGAGGATGACGGCGGGGATGCCCGCATCGTCGCAGACGTTCAGCCAGCCTGCTCCTGCCTGTGCGTCGGTCGCGCGGTACAGGAGGGAGAGCTTGCTGCCGTGATGCGGGAACTCACCGCTGCGGATGAGGTCTTTTTCCATGACGGCGGCCATGGACTCGGCGAGCTGGCGTCCGTTTTTCTGATTGTACAGCAGGAGACCGGGTACTTTCGCCTTACTCCAGCCACGCCCGCCTGTGCTGTTGTGATGAAGGAAGACGATGCAGCTTGCGCGGCTGAACACGGCGTAATCCGCGCTGATGATGCCGCGTGCGACTCGGTCAGCGAAGTAGCGGGAGGGGTAGCGCTGCGCCTCCGCCTCTGTCTGCTGCTGGTGCATCACTCCTGCCCTACGCGCGTGCTGTCGCAGGGAGGAAGAGCGCGGCATGTCGCCGCGGTTGATGACGATGCACTTGTAACCTGCGTCTTCGATCTCTTCCTTCACGTAGCGGCTGTACTCGTACCAGAAGCTGAGCTCCTCTACAGTCTTACCATTGATAGGGGCAGGTGTCTTCGCGCCTAGTGCGTTCGCATGATGGCCTATATCCAGCACGACCAGTCCTTTCTTCGGCATGATCTGGCAGGAGCTCATCAGCAGTGCTGACACTCCCAGAAGGAGTGCCAGTATGCCCTTGCGCGAAAATATCTGTCCCGTCATAGGCTTATTTTCTTTTAATTGGCGACGACGTTCACGAGGCGACCGGGGATGACGATGACCTTACGCACCGTGAGTCCAGCGATGTACTCCTGAATGCGGGGCTGAGCGAGGGCTGTCGCTTCGACATCTTCCTTGCTCATATCGACAGGAAGCATGAGCTTATCACGCAGCTTACCGTTCACCTGAATGACGATTTCCTTCTCATTTTCGATGAGGTAGCTCTCGTCATAGCTAGGCCAGTCCATGGCACTAAGCTGTACCTGCTCAAGCTGAGGGAAGGCGGCGGTGAGGCGGCTGTAGATCTCTTCTGCCGTGTGAGGGGCGAAGGGATTAAGCACGCGAAGCAGCAGCACATAGTCAGCGAGGCAGACCTGATCGGCGGATGTCATGACATTCGTACACTCCATCATCTTAGCGATGGCTGTGTTAAAGCTCATGTTCTCG
The DNA here is from genome assembly GCA_964371525.1 of uncultured Akkermansia sp. Lineage (GTDB taxonomy): Bacteria > Verrucomicrobiota > Verrucomicrobiia > Verrucomicrobiales > Akkermansiaceae > Akkermansia. The sequence continues at coordinate 2,095 of CAYJNX010000185.1, forward strand.
ATATCTTCACCCACCTTCTTGATGGTCTTGTGTACCTCCTTGCGCACAGGAGTCGTACCGAGATCCGTGTTCGTGATCTTCGCGGAGAGTGACCACTGGCCTTCTTGATTTTCCGTCTGCGCGACACGCCAGACGCGTGCAAGGAAGCGGCTCACGCCTTCGACGCCCTTCGTTGCCCATGGCTTGACTTCCTTCAGAGGCCCCATGAACATCTCGTAGAGGCGCAGGGAGTCCGCACCGTAGTCGTTCACGACATCATCTGGGTTCACGACATTGCCACGGCTCTTGCTCATCTTCTGACCATCAGCACCGAGGATGAGGCCTTGGTTAACGAGCTTGTAGAATGGCTCAGGTGTCGATACTAAACCGTAGTCGAACAGCACCTTGTGCCAGAAGCGAGCATAGAGAAGGTGCAGCACGGCATGCTCAGTACCACCGACATAGAGGTCGACGCCACCTTCTTGCGTGCCATCACCCATCCAGTAACGCTCGACATCGGGGGCGATGAACTGCTCCTCATTGTGTGGGTCGAGGTAACGGAGGTAGTACCAGCATGAGCCAGCCCACTGGGGCATGGTGTTCGTCTCGCGGGTGTAGCCTTCGCTGTAGTTGATCCAGTCAGTTGCCTTCACAAGTGGACCGCGTGGGTCACCCGAGGGCTTGAAGTCTTCCATTTCTGGCTGGAGGAGGGGGAGCTCGCTCTCTGGGATAGCGGCGTGCTCGCCTGTCTCATTGTTCCAAACGATGGGGAACGGCTCACCCCAGTAACGCTGGCGTGAGAAGAGCCAGTCGCGGAGCTTGTAATTCGTCTTTCCTGCGCCTACGCCCTTTTCTTCCAGCCAAGCAATCATCTGCTTCTTCGCATCGGTAACGCTGAGTCCATCTAAGAAACCAGAGTTAATCGCTGTGCCATCATAGCCGACGAAGCCTTCCCATGCGACGCCTTCTGCGTCGGGGGCTACAACTTGGATGATAGGAAGCTCAAACTGGGTCGCAAACTCGAAGTCACGGCTGTCATGCGCAGGCACGGCCATGATCGCTCCTGTGCCGTAGCCGGTGAGCACGTAGTCAGCGATCCAGACAGGGATCTGCCCGCCTGTCACAGGATTCGTCGCGTAAGCACCTGTGAAGACACCAGACTTTTCCTTGCTGAGCTCGGTGCGCTCCAGCTCGCTCTTTGCCGCGCAGCTAGCCTGATAGGCTTCTACAGCAGCGCGCTGCTCCTCTGTCGTGATCTGAGCGACGAGGTCATGCTCGGGGGCGAGCACCATGTAGGTCGCACCGAAGAGGGTGTCGGGGCGTGTGGTGTAGACGGTGATGGTGTTCCCTTGGCAGTCGAAGTTCACGTCTGCGCCTTCGGATTTTCCTATCCAGTTACGCTGGAGAAGCTTAATACCGCGTGGCCAGTCGAGTGGTTCGAGCTCGTCGATGAGGCGTTCGGCGTAGGCGGTGATGCGCAGCATCCACTGGCGCAGCTTACGACGCTCGATGGTGTGCCCCTTGCTACGCCATTCGTCGGCTTCTTCGTTCGCAAGGACGGTGCCCATGTCAGGTGACCAGTTCACATAGCCCTCAGCGACGAAGGCGAGGCGCAGCTCGTCTATCTCAGCGCGGCTCATACCTTTCTCTTCCAGCTCGCTGATGGGGCGTGCTTTCTGGAGTTCTTCGTTGTAGTAGCTGTTATAGAGCTTCAGGAAAATCCACTGTGTCCAGCGCACGTACTTCGGGTCTGTGGTCGCGACTTCGCGATCCCAGTCGTAGGAGAAGCCGAGCATTTTCAGCTGGCGGCGGAAGGTGTCGATATTTGTATTCGTCGTGATGGAGGGGTGCTGGCCTGTCTTGATAGCGTACTGCTCCGCAGGGAGACCGAAGGAGTCCCAGCCCATGGGGTGAAGGACATTAAAGCCCTTCTGTCGCTTGTAACGCGCGACGATATCCGTGGCGGTGTAGCCCTCGGGGTGGCCGACGTGGAGGCCTGAGCCACTGGGGTAAGGGAACATATCGAGCACGTAGTACTTAGGCTTCGTAGCGTCGAAATCGCTGTCACCGGGATTGGGGACGCGGAAGGTTTTTTCATCATCCCAAATGTTCTGCCACTTGGGTTCGAATACGTCAAAAGGATATGGAAGTTTACGATCAGACATGTCGGCGGATAGTTTACTATAAAAGTCATCTACTATCAAGCCTTATTCCCACGAGTGCCACACGTGTCACAAATAGCAAAAATATAAAAATGAGCCTCTAATAGCTCAATGGCTTATGAATTAAAAAGTCTTGTTTCGAAATGATCCCCCTCTCTTCTAAAGTAAGCTTGGTTGAGGAGATGTGGGACGTGCTGTTTTGCTCATTTTCGTGATCACAATT
>CAYJNX010000186.1:0-4359 GCA_964371525.1 uncultured Akkermansia sp.
ATGAGGCATACGGTGAGACGCACACGGCGACGATAAGCGCGACAAGGCTAGATGCGCAGGGTAAGAGCAGCGTGACGGTGAATCGTCCTGCTGGTGATTTCCCCAGCCGCCAGAGGGTGCTAGGCACTGTCAGCGTCACGAATGGCAATGAGCAGCGACTTTCTGGCAGCAGTCGTGCCTTTATCGACCCAGCAGAACTCTACATAGGTCTACGTCAGAAGTCTGCTTACAGTCAGAAGGGGGATCAGGGGCTTAGTATAGATCTGCTCTCCGTGAATACTCAGGGTAAACCCGCCGCTGCACCGCATCCTATCACCGTGAAGGTGAGCTATGAGACGACAAGTTCGTATAGCTATGGTGGCTTGATGCAACAGATGCTTCGTCACAGCTCAGAGACCGTGACGCTTGACCCTCAGACAGTCACTCTGAATGAAAAGGGTGAAGGTAGCGTCACTATCCCGACGAAAGAAGCTGGTGTCTACACCATCATCGCTGAGGGTGTAGATGCAAAAGGCTGCGCTTTCCGCACGGCGATACGCCATCACGTCTATGGCGAGATGGAGAAGGGGCGGGGCTGGAAGTACGAATCCCCCGTGTCTCTCAGCATCGTTACTGATAAGGAAATCTATCAGCCGAATGAGAAGGTGAAGCTGCTGCTCAAGTCTCCCGTAGATGGTGAAATCCTCGTGTCTGTGCATCGTGATAACTACATGCGTCAGCTGCGCCAGAAGGTGGATAAGGATAATCCCGTGATCGAGCTCGACCTGCTCCCAGAGGATACTCCGGGAGTCACTGTCGAGGTCTTCTTAGTCCAAGGCGGCGAAGAGCGCGAATCAGGTAAGCCTAAGCTGCTGTCTGGTAGGACAAGTATCACCATCGACCCTGTAGATAAGCGTCTGAAGGTATCACTCGATCTGCCAGAAGAGTCCGTCCTCCCAGGGTCTTCTTGCACCTTATCGGGACAAGTGCTCGCGGCAGATGGTAAGCCAGCGTCACACGCGACAGTGACCCTGTATGCGGAAGACGAAGGCAGTCTGCAAGCAGGAGGCTATAAGATTCCTAATCCATTGCAGAGCTTCTACTCTTGGAGATCGTCGAACCAATATGTCTACGGCAGTCTGGGTAACATGCTGAGTGAGGATCATAAGCACCGCTACTTCGGAAATAAGGGGGTATTCATCGGTGGTGGAGGGCTCTCCAATGCAGTGGTATACTTCGGAGGTGATAGCTCTGCTAAGTTGATATTCCGAGAGAATTTCAATCCCTGCGCTCTCTGGCTTGGTCAGATCACCACGGATGCGGAAGGTCGCTTCAGTGCTGAGGTGAAGAATCCTGACACACTGACGCGCTATCGTGTCATCGCCGTAGCCGCTCATGAGGCGGACGAGTTCGGGGTGGGATCAGGACATTATCAGGTGAACAAGCCCATCATGCTCGAGCCTTCTGCACCATTGAGTGCCTGTAAGGGCGATATCGTGAACATGCCTGTGACCGTGACCATGCTCCCCGATGAGTTACCCGAAGAGCTGAAGGCTGCGAAGTCCGTCAGCTGGAAGGTGCAGCTCAAGGGGAGTGAGAATGTAGATGTGATCCAGCCTATGCAGACGGTAACTCTGGATAGCAATGCCTCCAAGACGCTGTACTTCCCAGTCAATACGAAGGATGTAGGCACAGCGCGCTTCGAATGGAGCATCGTACCAGCCGAGGCGAAGACACCCGAGATGCTAGCTTATAATGATGCCATCGCCGAGACCTTCACGGTACGCCCTGCGACGCCTTATCTACGAGAGAATCTCTTCATCACACTCGCACCAGGCTCAGATTCTAAGGCTTCTTCTTGGCTGAAGACGGAGTTCGATCTCGCTCACACGAGTCTGAATCTCACTCTGTCGCCTAGCCCTATATCCGGGTATACGAATGGTATAGATATGCTTAACAGCTATCCGTACTCCTGCACGGAGCAGCTGAGTTCACGTGCCATACCTTTCATTTATGCCGAGGATTTCCATCTGGCAGCAGGTGCGAAGATGCTCTCGAAGGAGAAGAATAGGGTAGAGCTCCGTAAGATCGCCGAGAGCATCTTAAAGAGACGCATCGATTATTCCTCACAGCTCACGTACTGGGATGATTCGAAGGAGGGCAGCCAGTTTAGTGCTTACGCCTATCTCGTACTGACTCTCGCTGCGGAGAAAGAGATGCTCCCGCGCTCCATGCGATACGATGTCGGGAGTCTAGGTAGGTCAGCCATCAATGATCTGAAAAATCCTAACGCGAAAGTGAATGCGGCTACAGGTAGCGTTCTCTGGGCCTATGCTGAGGCTAGACGTGATAATTTAACAGGTGAAGATCTCGTCAAGATGACAATGGCTCAGAAGGACAACTGGACGAGCCCACAGGAAAATCTCATGCTCATGCATCTGGCTCAGATGCTCGCAGGAGGGAAGCTCCATGACCTCGCTCGTGCCGAGATGAATGCCATCACCAGCACAGAGGAAACAGACTACAGCCTTCCTTCAGTGGAGATGCTGAAGCTCATGATAGAGATCGAAGACGATCCTACATCGGATGCTACCGCGAGCAAGGTCGCGACCTATGTCGGGGCACTCGCGAGCAAGCAGTACACCACCACCTTGGAGAATGCGTGGACGGGCATCATGCTCGCCCGCTATATAGAAAAGGCGAACCTCACAGAGAGTAAGACGAATATCAATGGTCAGGACTACGTGCCTAGTAAGGTACTTAGCTACTACAAGACCGCGCTCGAGTCCCTGCCTAGCTTCAAGCTGGCTGCCGATTCAGGTAAGGCCTATGCCACGGCATCTGCCGAAGGCTTCCTGAAGAAGGAACAGCCAGAGCAGCTGGTGGACAAGGGCTTCCATGTGCAGCGTCGCTACGAGAAGCTTCTTCCTGATGGGAAGTGGCAGCCTACGGCTGAGTTCACGGTAGGTGATACCGTGCGTGTCACCATCGAAGCGATCGCTCGTCAGGACAGCCACTATGTCGCGCTGGAGGATTATCTCCCAGCAGGCATGGAGGCGGTGAATCCCTCCATCATCGGTCAGGCTCTGCCAGATAGCATCATGCAGCAGCGCGATCAGTGCTGGTTCGCCCCTTACTGGGTGACACGTCAGGAGTTCTTGAAGGACCGCGTCCGCTTCTTCATGAACAGCTGGTCTGTGAACAATAAGATGACAGCAAGCTACATCGCCATCGTCAAGAAGTCTGGTGAGATGAAAGCCCCAGCCGCGAAGGCAGAAGCTATGTACAAGCCAGAGCACTACGGCTTAGCCATGCCATTGAAGGTTACGATCAAGCCTTAAATCACATGAAACTAGCGTGGCTTCGTCACAAGCGCGTTAGAACCTGCTGCATCGTCATCGGTGCAGCAGGTCTTTTAACGAGCCTGATACTCGCCTTTCCCTTCTACCTCTCCGTACCTGAGAAGCTAGGCGAGAAGCTGCCCTCACGTGCCGTCTACGCACGAGATGGGGCTTGGCTCGCCAGTGTACCATATGAGGATTACTACAGGCAAGAACCTCTCGCGGAGAATGAGCCCATCCCCGAGCTGGTGGAGGATGTCTTGCTCAGTGCGGAGGATAAGCGCTTCCACTCGCACTTCGGCATCGACCCACTAGCTCTCGCGCGTGCTGTGCGTGACAATGTTTCTGAAGGACGTGTGCGCAGTGGTGCATCGACGATTAGCATGCAGCTCGCGAAGATCATGCTCGCTCACGATGGGCGCAGCATGAAGGCGAAGTTCCACGAAGCTCTGCTCGCAAGACGCATCGAGATGAGCATGGAAAAGGATGAAATCCTGCGCGCTTATCTGAACCACGCTGACTTCGGGCAGCTCTGCCGAGGCATAGAGACGGCAGCGCGTTTCTATTTTAGCAAGAAAAGCTCAGAGCTCACCATTCACGAAGTAGCACTGCTCATCGCCCAGCTGCGCTCTCCCACCTATTATAACCCCTTCAAGCACCCGAAGCGCGCGATGCAGGCGCGCAATGCCATCCTGCGCCGCATGGGTGAGGGCGGTGACCTTGATGCCATCCCCCTAGGTCTGAACCCACCGAGTAGTGCGAACTTTTCTCACCTGTGCAGGAAGGCAGGGACGCTCACCATAGATACACTTCTCCAGCAGGAAGTGCAGCACATCGTCACCGAGGAAATCTCTAAACTACAGAGTCGTAACGTGAGTCAAGGGGCGGTGATCGTTGTCGATAACGCGACGGGGCATATCCTCGCCTCCGTGCCTAGTGCGAATCGTCATGACCCACGCGGAGGGCAGATAGATGGCACGCGACAGGATAGGTCAGCGGGCTCGACATTAAAGCCCTTTGTCTACCTCCTCGCCCTGCG
>CAYJNX010000187.1:0-4350 GCA_964371525.1 uncultured Akkermansia sp.
GACGTATTGATATTCTCACAGCGCAGCAGGGTGGTTTCCCCCTCTGCGCAGAGCCCCGCCATGAGGAAGCTCATCGCGATGCGGTGATCACCATGACTGTCCATGGTCGCGCCATGGAGTGCTGCGCCGCCCGTGATCTCCATGCCGTCTTCAAACTCTTCTACCTGAGCCCCCATGGCGCGTAGGTTTTCTACCGTGGTCGTGATGCGATCACTCTCCTTCACGCGGAGCTCCTTCGCATTGCGAATACGTGTCACGCCCTGCGCCATCGCCGCCGCGACGGAGAGCACAGGTATCTCGTCAATGAGGTTTGGTATCTCTTCCACCAGCAGATCCGTGCCACGCAGCTCAGGGCTGTAGCGCACGCGGATGTCACCGTAGGGCTCACCAGAAAGGGATTCTTCCGCAGGAGTGATTTCTATAGCACCGCCCATGCGCTGGAGCACATGCACGATGGCATCGCGTGTCGGGTTCAGACCGACATTTTTTAAGATCAGATCACTGTCTGGCACGATGAGTGCCGCGACGATCCAGAAGGCGGCACTAGAAATATCAGAAGGAATAATGATGTCGCGCGCCTGTAGGCGCACAGGTCCTTCGACAGCCACATCGAGCCCATCTTCCGAGACCTCACAGTTCACCCCGAAATGCGCTAGAAGACGCTCCGTGTGGTCACGCGTGATAGCAGGCTGGTGGACAGAAGTACGCCCCTCAGCGAGCAGACCTGCGAGCAGCACGGCACTCTTCACCTGCGCACTAGCCATGGGCAGGTCATAGTGAATAGGGGACATCGTCGTGCCCTCGATTTCGAGAGGAGCGCAGCCTTCCTTCTCACCGACAGCATTCAGACGCGCGCCCATGAGAGCGAGTGGGTCGATGATGCGCTTCATCGGACGAGAGCATAGGGACTCATCGCCATACATGCGCGAGGCAAAGGGGAGTCCAGCGAGCAGACCCGCCATCAGACGCATGCCAGTCCCCGAGTTCCCACAGTCTATGTCCTGAGCTGGGGCTTGGGGCTGCATGGCGACACCAGTCAAGCAGAAGTCGCGCTCGTCTTCTGATCTCTCCGTCACCGTCGCTCCGAGCTGGAGCATGGCGCGTAGCGTGTTCTGGCAGTCTTCGCTGCACAGGAAGTTCTGCACCTGCATGCTCCCTTCTGCCATCGCGCCTAGGAGGGCGACGCGGTGTGAAATACTCTTGTCACCTGGTACGGTGAGCACCCCGCGGATACCTCCCGAGGCACGGCTTACTGTCAGTGTACTATCGCTCATATATGTGTAGAAAATCTTCCTTGAATAATGACTTGAAACTCGTTTCGAAGTAGGCATCCACCGCCCAAGCACGACGCGCGCTCAGGAGAGCGGAGCGCAGGCTATCCTTCACCTCATCGAGCTCTGGGATACGTGACGGCTGCACGGGGGCTGCGAGGAGAATATGCCAGCCCCAGCGGCTCTCCGCCAGCACGGGGGTGTCGGGCGCGATCGCGTCATCTCCAAAAAGGGCTAACTCTGGCAGGGGCATGCGCGCGCCTTCATAGATCACACCGAGGTCTCCGCCTTTCGCAGAAGAAGACTGGTCATGACAGTACTCGTTAGCGATGCTTGCGAAGTCCTCACCTGCCTTCACTTTCGTTAGTAATAGTTCCGCACGCTGCTGGAGCTGTGCCTTATCCTGCCCCTGTGAGCTAAGGAAAATATGACTGACCTGACGGGAAGCTGGAATACGTAGCTCCTCTTTCACGAGCTCGTAATAGCGAGCGACATCCTCGTCGCTCACATCCTCTGAGTGAGCGATGGATCGCTTGATTAGGAAGCACTCGCGCAGGCGCGTCTCGATGATGTCTTGTAATTCCTTTTCGCTCAGATCATGCGCGGAAAGAAAGCTCGCCCATTCCTCGGGTGACTTCGCGCGGCTGGCGAGACGCTTCAGCTCGGCTTCTGCTTCCTTTTCGAAGCGGGGGACATTGTTATCATTATAATTCAGTCGCATGGGCAGCAGCGACGAGCGTATCAGCGACATGAGCACAGTCGCGTACGCGGATTCGGGCATCTGATCAATACCCTGCGCAAAGGCTAACTCCTTCTCATGTGCATCCCAGTCACTCTGGCGTAGGCGTTCACCATACAGGGTGGCGAGTGTGGGGTTCGCGCTGTCATGGGGGCGCTTCTTCTCATGAACAAGCTTCCACACAGGCCCTTGGAACGCCCATAAGTCTAATGCGAGGTAGAGCAGTACGGTCGAAAAGATCGCGAGCTTAGTAGCAAAGAGTTTTAATGGGGCGAGCATGCGAGCGCATTCTAGCATAGCTGAGGCTAAGAAGCAATGCGAAACAGCGTACATGCCGCCTAAATAAAGCTCCCGAAATTGTTATTTGCGCTTGATGCGGCGATTCTCACTATGCTAATATGGGAATCATGAAGATCCTTTCCCTTCTTGCCGTGCTCACACTCCCTCTCAGCGCGCAACTCACACAATCTTTTAAACAAGGAGTTATTACAACGCAACCGGGGCTTATCTGGCTGGAGAAGGGGGAGAAATCACTCTACGCCGTCTCCATCGCCTTCAGCTCCCTCTCCGCGGATAGACTCTACCCCGGTAAAAAGCTGAACTTGACCATCACGGATTCTATGGGGAATGTCATCCCAGCGAAGACTTACTACGAATTCGATCAGGGGCGCGCTGCTGTCTTCTGCGAACTCGCCGAGATACCACAGGGCTCATGGCTGGAAATCAGTGGCACAGTCGACGCGGGTACAGAGTACACGGAAGAGAGCTTCTTTATCCAGTCGACCCCAGCGAAGGCGAAGCACGAGGGCGACGGCTACAGTTTCAGCTGCTCCACAGCAGGTCTTAACGAATTTATCCTGATGGAGAAGGGCTACAGCTTCCCTACCATGATGAGCTTTAAGGATGCGCAAGGTAAGGAGATAAACCCGCTCTACAACAGGGTCTTGAGAAGGGATGCAAGCGAGCGCGATTTTGCTTTCGTCTTCGCGGATGATGTCGATGTGAGCCAGCTGCGCTTCGAGATAGAACGCCGCGAGGCAAAGGCTCCCCAGAGCGTGCCCGTGAACCTCCGCTTCAATGTCGTCGGTCTCCCTGTGAGTAAGGACAGCCCCGCGAGTGCAGAGCCGCCTGTTGTTATCGCTGCTATCCCAGCGGAGATAGGTAGCATGAAGCTGAAAAACATGAGCATCGCTCATCGTTCTGGTGTCTCACGCGGACGCTTCGAAGCCAGCCGCGTCGTTCTCACCCTCACTCCCGCGAAGGATGCCGCAGTAGACATCCCCGAGAAGCAGAAAATCACGTACTCTGATGCCTCGGGCTTCAGCATCCCTGCCACATTGGAATTCGTCACCCAGAAGGAAGACGGCACGATCAACCTTTCCTTTGATATAGACAGCGCGCCACGCGCTCTCCCTTTCACCCTCTCAGGTGACCTGAAGGCGAGCGTGCAAGGGAAAGAAACCGCGCTCCCCATCCAGTTCACAATACAGGGCTTTCCAACGCAAGAGGATTAACAACTCACGCGATTAGCCTCAAAATGCGCCCTCTTTTGTCTTGACATGCCCAAGCGTTAGAGCTAGCATGTTTACATTGTAGCCCAAATCAATAATTTTATTATCAATAAAAACCATTAATATGAAACTTCATTTACCTAAGTCACTTCTATCAGCCTTAGTTGCTTGTGTGTCACTTCTCGGATCGATCGTAACAACAAGTACCCTGAGCTCCAGCGCGCTTCTTGGCGCAGTCACCTTTACCCTCCTTTCTCAGGAGGTACAAGCAACGGATCAAACCTATATTTATACGGGAGATACTACGAACATGGCCACAGGCACGGCTCTGGGCTATGTGAATGCCGATGACGTGTGGACGCTGTTTGGATGGGATGCAGCTTCTTGGAATGCTGCTGATGATAATAATATCATACGATTTGTCACCAATGATGAGTACAAAGATTTAGCAGGAGTAGACGCTAACCTCGGTGTAGAAAAGGGGCTGTCACTCGCCAGTGGTGGTATTAATTTGGGTGGTTTCATCGTGGACGCAGGAGCGACTGGCTATAGCTATACAGCGTCGACGTCCAACTATAATCGCCATTTTGTGCTGAATGGAGAAGACTCAACGGATCCAGACAGCCGTGCCATCTTTCAAATCAATGAGGACTTCACCGTATCGAGTCTTGGTGGAACTGGTGGCATCGGTAGAGATATGAGCCTTAATGCCAGTGTCGATGCGACGATTGCAGTAGGCAAGATATTCACCATGAATGTTAATCTAGCTGGTGGAACTGGCAAGACATTTTACGTCAAAGGTGGCGGCACGCTTGCGTATAATGACAAC
>CAYJNX010000188.1:0-4343 GCA_964371525.1 uncultured Akkermansia sp.
CCTAAAGGAGTAGTCTTGTTAGGAATTTATTCTTTCGTTAATTCATATGCACTCATTATTAGAGCGGAATGTTTTTACTCCTGTATACGAATGCGGATTTATTATTCATTCTAGTAGAATGAATGATGTGACTTCATTTCTTTTCGAGTATAGATCTGCTAGTAATAGATTGATTATTAGGTGTTTTGTTTTTGCTTTGTATCCTTTTCGATACTGAGTAAATAGGCGAAGAATAATGAATCTGATTTTCTGAGTTTTTTTGTTAGTTGGAAATGTGAAAATTCGCGAAAGTTATCGTGTTTTTATTAACTGGATTATGCTTGTTTTTGTATAGAATATGATCGTGCTACTGTTGTAAAACTAGCCTTTGTATGTAAAATAACCGCCCTTATAGCATCACGTCTTTTGATGCGTTTTGCTAATAATTTACAACATTTTGGGCTTACATAGCTCGTTATGTAAGCCCAAAAAATTGATATGAGATTTGTTATTTTTTCGTGCGACAAGGGAATAGGGGCAGATTACCTGCCTCGGAAACAATATTGGGCTCCATGTAGGTGCTGTAATTGTAGCGTATCTCTGCGCCTGATGAGGCGGGGCTAGGCAGCGAAAGTACGATGCTGTCGCTCTCTACGCTAGCTGTGATTGGGACGAAGTCGGCGCCCTTACGAGCCGCGTAAGTGAAGCCCTGTGCCGCCTGTCCGCTCAGGGTGACCACGGGGGCACTGAGCTTGAGCGTCACCTTGTTCTTCGCCCAGGTGGCACTCAGGATGCGTGGTGATACGCCAGCGGCCTCCTGTTCTTTCTTCTGATAGCTGTGGTAGAGAGCGAGTGCGCTGAGGCGTTCGCCGACGGGTCGCTTGGGCGAGGGGTGTACATCGGCATTCGGCATCCCGAGATCGAGGGTGCAGATGAGCTCCACGCCCTCCGTGTCATCCGTGACGCTCTGCTGCATCTCGCGGAACTGCGCCCAGTGGGCGCGTAGCGGGGTCGCGTCCTTGATACGAGGGAGCTGCACGACGTAGAAGGGCAGTTTCTCATTCTTGAAGGAGGATCTCCAGCTGCCGATGAGCTCGCGCAGCAGCATGCTGTTACGCTTCATATCCTTGATCTCAGCATTACTCTCGCCCTGATACCAGATCACGCCGCGTATGGGGAGGCGCAGCAGAGGGCGCAGCGCGTGTTCATAGAGGCTGGAGGGGCGGAAGGGGTGCTGGAGATCTTTCTTACCTGCGGCGAGGAGGTGCTTCAGATTCAGCTTGCCGCGTCCAGCCATCCATGGTGAGAACTCATCGGCAGGGGCAGTCATCCACTTGTCACCTCGCAGGGAGCGCAAGTGGCGGTTCTTATCAATGACTTCTTTCGGAAGCCATGATTCCATCCCTACGCCGCCCACGGCATTACAGATGATGCCTACAGGTATCCCTAGCTCAGCCTGCAAGGCACGCCCGAAGTACGCTCCTGTCGCCGAGAAGTCGCGCGTGTTCTTAGGCGTGCAGTCCTGCCATGTGTAGCTGAAAAATCCCTTTGCCGCAGCGTTCTCATAGCCGTCCACACTGTAGCTTACGCCCCCTGTAGGGAGGCTGTTGTGCATCTTCATGAAGCGTAGCTCTGGAATGTTAAAGCTGGTGTAATCCTTACGCCCATCGGTGAAGCGGTTCATGGTGAACTCCATGTTCGACTGCCCACTGGCTAACCAGACATCACCGATGAGGATGTTTTTCAGGGTGACACTACCTTCCTTGTCGGTGGCGGTGAGGGTGGAGGGGGTGGACTTCGCCGCGAGTGGAGAGAAGCTCACTGTCCATTCGCCCTTGTTGTTCGCCGTGACCTTTTTCTCCTCGCCCTGCCAGCTGATGCTCACAGGGCTCTTAGGCTTAGCTGTCCCCCAGATGGTGATGGGAGCATCGCGCTGCAAGACCATGCGGTCTTGAAAGACTGGGTCAAACACAGGTGCGGCCTGCGCGTTTAGATTACTGAAAACAATAAGACAAGAAAGTAGGGGTAGAGGAAGGTTTAATTTCATAATGAGAGATTTCTATCGAGGGGAGGGAGCGTCGTGTCGTTACTTTTTAAGTTTTTCGAGAATTTTCTTGATGTCTATTTCGGTGAAGCGAGTGACGATGCGCTGACCATTAAAATCATATTCACCCAGCATGCCTACATTACCATTAGGGAGCTGCTGCAATACGCTGTAGTCGAATGTCTTGCTGTAAAGAACGTCGATTTCCTTCCAGGTCTTTCCGTTGTCCAGACTCGCGTAGAGCATCCCTTTCCCACGCTTTCTATCTGCGAATCGTGCAGTGGACGTCGTGGCTAAGAGCATGTCTACCTCGCCTTTTTTGTAACGGAGCGTGCTGCCCATGCAGCCAGTATCGACGAGGCTGGATTCGAACTTCAGCTCCGTCCACGTCGCGCCACCATTCTTGCTGTAGGCGAGGGCGCGGCACTTGCTGGACGTGCGCGTATTGAGCATCAGTGTGCCATCGCTGAGCTCTACCATCTGGACCTCATCGCCGAAATCCTTGCTAGGTGAGGTGACTTCCTTTCCTTTTTTCCACGTGATGCCATTATCGTCCGACCAGACTGCATAGACCTTGAAACTGCGGCTATTGCCTTCACCCGTTTTCTCAATATTGCACATGGGCATGACGATGCGATTCTTGTACTTCCCTGTTTTCATGCTCACGCCGACACCTGGACCTGGCATCGCCATGACAGTCTTGTCAGAAAGCTTGAATGATTTTGTGACATCCTTCGGCTTCGACCAGGTCTTCCCCTTGTCGTCGCTGTAGATGACAAAGTTACGAGAAATCGTTTTTCCCGTATAGCCCGGCTCACACATTTTCACGCCTTCGTGGGGCATGTTGCGCGAGTGAAACTTATGAGGGAACCACAAATAGTTCAGGATGATGCGACCACTCTTCCCCTCGACGACGACGGGATTCATGGTGCAGTTTTTTCCATCTTGGGTGATGATACGCGTCTTAGACCATGTTTTCCCCTCATCGGAGCTCATGCGCAGTACAATGTCGTTTTCCGCGTGGTCGCTGTTACGCCCTTCGCGTCCTTCTATGAAGGCGTAGAAGAGACCATCTTTCGCGACAAGGAAGGCGGGGATACGATAGTTGTGGTAGCCGAAGCCTTTTGCCGGAGTCGAGAAGACAGGGACGCTGTCGATGATCATCGGGCTATGCCCTGCTGCGACTAAGTCGGCATGAGGCGTAGACTGCGCTGCGAGGCTGGAGCAGAGGAGAAGAGTGAGTATTGTGTTTTTTATGATCATGGCTCGGGTGTGGTGGGTGAGTGCTAGACCTGTTTCAGGGCAGTTAGATAGTGAAAGATTAATTTACTACAGTATCACACACTTTTATGGCGTCAAGTAATTTTTAGAGTATAATAAAATATTTTAGTCTGATTTTAAAATAGTCTCCTGTAAAATAGTCCTATAAAATATTCATAACTCGCTTGATTTTGAAAACATAATTCAATTAGAGAAAATTAGCTTGTGATGCGAGTCGTATTTGTTATACTGAAACATTCTTGTAGAAAACACACATGAAACACTCACTCCACTCCTCTGCCTCGCTCTGTCATGCAGCTGGGCGGCGATGGCTCAATAAGAGATCAAACAGAAGGGCTCCAGTCTGTCCGTCAATGACAAGTGAGTGCTCACCCAAATGCAATTGGGGCAGCATGAGATGCAAAACGGTCTCGCACACGTCACCGCCGAGTACTCCATGCCCGCTGTCAAGGCGACACTCACTCTGCGCTATCTCATCAACAATGAAGGCAGTATTCTGCTGACTCAGGAGATGACGCTGGCAGATGGCGCGAAGTCCTCCGATCTCTTCCGCTTCGGCATGCAGCTCCAGATGCCTGAGACCTACAGTACCGTCCAGTACTACGGATGCGGTTCCGTGGAGAACTACATAGATCGTAATGATTCACAGCTCATAGGACATTACCGTCAGACAGTAAAAGAGCAGTTCTTCCCCTACATACGACCACAGGAAACAGGCACGAAGAGCGACCTTCGCTGGTGGCGCGTACTGAATAAGGCTGGACGAGGACTCGAGTTCATCAGCGATGCACCCTTCTCCGCCTCCGCCCTGAACTACAGCATAGAATCCCTCGATGACGGCGAAGAAAAAGACCAGCGTCACTCCCCCGAAGTCGAGAAAGCCCCTTATACAAACATCTGCATCGACCAGATCCAGATGAGGCTAGGCTGCATCGACAGCTGGGGTGCTATTCCGCTGCCTCAGCATCGAGTCCCCTTCCAGAATAGAACATTCAGCTTGCTTATCAAACCTGTACGTCATCAGTACAAGAAGTAACGG
>CAYJNX010000189.1:0-4240 GCA_964371525.1 uncultured Akkermansia sp.
CACACATGTGTTCAACTTCGCTTGTGTATTGCATAACTTATAAATATTTAGGCTAATGTTCGCATCGTTCTGCTACGCGAGAAATGGAGCACGCAACCATGCGCCCCAATATTAGCCCATGACTCACCCTTTTACGAGAAAAATCAAGTGCAGTTATGAAAATAATGTTAGTCTTAACTTACTATTAAAGAGTAAGCTAAGACTAACTAATAAGACGTAAAGAACCCTCTGCGCGACAAACGCAGAGGGTTAAAGATACAAAATCCTGTACAGTCTTAGGAGAACTGGATGAGTCCACCTGCATCATCATCATCGTCTTCATCTGTAGCATCATGTGCTTCAGAATCGACATCGAAGTCGTCTTCTTGGTACTTCTTGAACTTCCTGACGCGCTGGTTTTCTGGGAGAGGTGAGAGCACCATGTTCACCGTATTACCACCGAGCTTTGCAGCTTGGTCGACGGCAGCCATGGTCTTGAGATCTTCTACGACCTTTGCCATCATCTCGAGACCGAGATTGTGGTGAGCATTCTCACGCCCGCGGAAGCGGAGCTGGAAGCGAACCTTGTGCCCGTGACCGAGGAACTGCTCAGCACGCGCCATCTTGACGTTATAGTCATTCACGTCTGTGCCGATGCGCAGCTTGATTTCCTTCATCTTGATCGTCTTCGCCTTGTTTGTCTTCTGAAGCTTCGCCTGCAAGTACTTGTACTTACCATAGTCGATCAGACGGCAAACTGGGGGATCAGCGTTAGGTGCTACTTCGACGAGGTCGAGTCCGATGGACTTCGCCTTCGCTAGAGCATCGCGCGTAGTCATGACACCGAGCTGCTCACCTCTAGCGGTGACAACGCGGACTTTAGGAGCACGGATACGTTCATTAGCGCGCACTTGCGGGGTGCGGTTGTGATCACGACGATTTTTGTTGCCCGAAGGCTTTTTCTTGATGGGTGCGGACACAGTGTTTTGATTTAATGTAGTGTTTTGGTGAAAGAGGGGGCAATGACTGCTTACCTCCCCTTTCAAGAGAGGGGGGGGATATGAAAAAACTTAGGCTTTTGTATCTTCAGCTTTTTCAAAAATAGGTCGAACGAGGCGATCGGCGACTTCCTTCTTGATACCTTCGACGAAGCTATCAGCGGACATCGTGCCGATGAGATCAGCATCGCGGTGACGGACGGCGACTTCGCCGTTCTCCGCTTCGCGCTGACCGATGACGAGCATGTAAGGCACGCGTGCGAGGCGTGCATTACGTATCTTCGCGCCTATCTTATCTGCACCACCGTCGAGAGTGACGCGGATGCCCGCATTCGCGAGGCGTACGCGGAGATCTTCTGCGACGTCTGCTACCTTGTCAGAGATAGGCAGAACACGTACCTGCTCAGGGGAGAGCCAGGTGGGGAACTTGCCCGCGAAATGCTCGATGAGCAGACCGACGAAGCGTTCCATAGAGCCGAATGGCGCACGGTGAATCATCACAGGGCGGTGAGGCTTGTTATCCGAGCCTGTGTAGGTCAGGTCGAAGCGCTCAGGCAGATTGTAATCCACCTGCACCGTACCGAGCTGCCAGTCACGACCGATCACGTCACGAACAATGAAGTCGATCTTAGGTCCGTAGAATGCCGCTTCATGCTCAGCCTCCGTGTAGTCGAAGCCTGTATCACCGAGCACCTCACGCAGAGCTGTCTCAGCGAGCTTCCAGTTCTCGGGATCACCCACATACTTAGGATCTGTATATTCAGCATCACGGAGCGAGAGACGGACGCGGAAATCATTCATCTCAAGAGTATTGAGAATCAGCTTCACGATATCAATGCACTGCTTGATCTCGTCCTTGATCTGGTCAGGGCGACAGAAGATATGCGCATCATCCTGAGTGAACCCACGCACACGTGTCATCCCTCCGAGCTCACCACTGAGCTCCCAGCGGTAGACCGTACCGAACTCTGCGAGACGGACAGGGAGATCACGATAGGAATGAGGATCATTCGCGTAGATACGGATGTGGTGAGGGCAGTTCATGGGCTTGAGCATGAAGCCCGTGATCGTGCCCATGTCAAGCGAGTTAAACAAGTCGGCGCAGGATGAGCCCTCATCACGTAATTTCTTGAAATCATCAGGATCGGGGATGGGTGGGAACTGGCTATCCTTGTAGTGCTCCCAGTGACCGCTCGTCTTGTAGAGGTCGAGCTTACCGATGTTTGGCGTATACACCTGAGAGTATCCGACGCGGTCGAGCTCCTCAGTGATGAACTCCTGAAGCTTGCGGCGAATGAGCGCACCCTTAGGCTTCCAGAGCACAAGCCCCTGCCCTACCATTTCATCAATGGCGAAGAGACCAAGCTCGCGACCGAGCTTGCGATGATCACGCTTGCGTGCCTCTTCGAGGCGAGTCAGATGCTCGTCGAGCTGTGTGCGATTAGGAAAGCAGGTACCATAAATACGCTGAAGACGTGGACCATTCGAGTCGCCCTGGTAGAATGCAGAAGCCACACTCATGACCTTGAAAGCCTTACAATTCCCTGTACGACCGACATGCGGGCCTGCACAGAGATCGGTGAAATCACCATTACGATAGATAGAAATTTCCTCACCCTCGGGGATACGGAATAAGAGATCAAGCTTGTACTTCGAGGCGGTAGAGCGTGGAGCGATCGAGCCGAGCTCACCCGACTGTGCCATTTTGATCGCTTCATCACGCGATACAACAATGCGTTCAAAGGTCTTGTTCTCCTTCACGATGAGTTTCATCTCTGCTTCGATTAACTCAAACTCATCTGAGGAAATATTATGCCCATCAATTTCTACATCGTAGTAGAAGCCATTATCCACGCAAGGTCCTGCTGCGAGCTGAGCCTGTGGCCAGAGGCGGCATATAGCGGTCGCCAACACGTGAGCGCATGAGTGGCGAAGACGTTCTAAATCACTAACTTGCTGGCGTTCTTCCAGCGTTTTTCGATCTTTATTTTCTGACATATAGTTTGTTCGTAGCCTTAATATGACTGGTTTAGGATAAAATTTCAAGCATATTCAGCGTAAAATCAAAAAAAGACGCAATGAAACACACATTGCGCCCTAGTATGCTAACAATAGCGATGCACGATAATGCTCAAAATCCATTATCATTCCGCGCGACCGTAGTCATCATCGTAGCGGACGATATCGTCTTCGCTCAGCACGTTACCCATCTGCACCTCGATGATCACCAGATCCGTATCGCACTTATTTGTCAAGCGATGCCTCACGTGAGGGCCTATACTGATGCAGCGCGTGGCTGTGAGCTCATGCTCGACACCATCAAGCTCGACGCAGGCGCAGCCATCAAGCACGACCCACTCTTCTACACGGTGCTCATGACTCTGTAAGGAAAGGCGACCACCGGGAGTGACCGTTATCCTCTTGATAACAGCTCCTGGAGTCACAGCTAAAACCTCCCATGATCCCCATGGGCGTGAATCCTTTTCACCGGCGGTATAAGTACATTCTTTCATCGTAAAATCAACAGGCTGCTAACAAAACACGCTCTGAAGGTGAAGAGAGAATAGCAAGATTAACCTTGATAGGCAAGAGATTTTTTTAGAAAAATATACAAAACTACATAATTAGCTTTGAAAAGACAAGCCATAGTAGGTCATCAGACCTACTTCAAGCTAAATACAGTCTTAAACGCACCCTTCATAGCCGTTATCAGGCTAGGTATAAACACCTTCGTGACCACATCACGTAGGCTACGAAGAAAGTAAGCTAGCAGCGATCGCAGCATACGAGCCAGAAACAACCTCATCGAAGGCAAGAAGCACAAAGCCGACGTCGTACTCACCACCACACAAAGCAGCAGCAGCACTCGCTCCTTCTCCGCCACCTCAGCAGGCGAGTAAAACTCCACCGCCGCATCATCCGACAGAGCCGACACGGCAGCAGCCGTAGCGGGAGCAGTATCAGCGACAGAAGCACTCGACTCTAGAGAAATAGGAGCATACTTCACAGCAGACTTTGCGGCTGATTTCGCGACCGACTTTGCAGCAGACTTCGCTGAAGAGAAGCTAGGAAGCCTCATTACGCGCGAAGTCTTCACGGCACCTACGCAGGCATCGCGCAGCATCGAGGGAAGCACACCCATCCCATTCGCCAGCTTATCTGTCTCCGTGAGGACACGAACACGCGAGAGCGAAATGCGATAGATTAAATCTTCTTTTTGTTTAGAGTGAGACGAGCGCATGTGAGATCATGTTGTAATTCTT
>CAYJNX010000190.1:0-4231 GCA_964371525.1 uncultured Akkermansia sp.
CAATGAGACGATACAAGTGAATGCTCACGCACGCGACATCATCGCTCTCAGGACGCAGAAAGCACCAGCTGTACAGCGTAATCTCGTCGCCAGTCTTCATGGGTTTCTCGACACGCCTGCACACGCCTATAAAAGCTACGCGCTCCCCAGCTCGGGACGCTTAGATATTAAAGTGCGCTCTGCCCAGCAAGTAAAGAAGGGGGAACTCCTCTACACCATTGACTCCCCTGCTATCTCCGATCTACTCACAGAGCAGAAAGATGCAGAAGCCACCTACAAGCGTCTTCTAGCAGACATCGAAACGATGGAATCCCGACTCAGCGCACTCGCACAAGCGGGCACGCGTAATGGAGAGCTCGAAGAGCAACTTCGTTTTAAAAAGGCGGAAGCCACGCAGCAACTGCATATGGCACAGAATATCAGCACTAGGCTGCGCTCTGCCGCCATGGGGGCTGAAATGATACAGCAGGGGAATCAGATTCTTCTCGGCATACATGCCCAAGAAGATGGAGGTATTAGTAAAATAGAACTGAGGCAGGGCAGCTGGGCACAGCAGGGACAGAGTGTCCTCTCCATGATAGACTCGCATGCTCTTGAAATCAATGCCAGTCTCTATGGTAACGAGCAGCCCCAGTTCAGCGAAGCTATAGCGACGATCCCCATAGCGAACAGAGAAGTAAGCGTCAAAGGCAAGTTGCGTATCTCAAACCAGATCGACCCTATCAAGCAGACACGCCAGCTTTACTTTGTGGCAGATAAGTTACCACAGGGAGCGCAAGCAGGCTTGCTCTGCCGTATCGACCTCTACCAGCATGCGGCCGCTCAGAAGGGCATTAGCATCCCCTCCACGGCCATCATCAAAGTAGGGGTGGATGACATCGTCTTCGTGAAGCGTTCAGCAGATGAATACGAGGCTGTGAAAGTAAGCGTTCTCGGAACACGCAGAGACATGAGCACCGTAGCAGGTATACACTCTGGAGATGAGATCGTCGTCACTGGTGGCTATGAGCTGAAGTTCTTACTAGGCGGAGGAAGTGTCAAGCAGAAGCAAACAGGACACTTCCACGCGGACGGTAAATTCCACGAAGGAGAGGATCACTAAAGCATGAATACAATTTTAGAATTCTGCCTGCGAAATCGCCTCACCGTATTACTCGTGACGCTCTTCATGATCGTCACGAGCATCTGGGTGATTAACCGCATGCCCGTCGATGTCTTCCCTGAGTTAAAGGTCCCGCGTGTCACCGTGCAGACGGAGGCCACTGGCCTCACGGCTGAAGAAGTGGAGCAGTACGTTACTATTCCTATCAATGCAGC
Organism: uncultured Akkermansia sp.; assembly: GCA_964371525.1. Taxonomy (GTDB): domain Bacteria; phylum Verrucomicrobiota; class Verrucomicrobiia; order Verrucomicrobiales; family Akkermansiaceae; genus Akkermansia. The sequence goes on from CAYJNX010000190.1 coordinate 1,318, forward strand.
CATGCAAGGCACAGCTGGGGTGACAGGCGTACGCGACTCTTCGGGCAGCGGTCTTTCCTTTGTCTGGGTGGATTTTGATTGGGATACCGATATCTACAAGGCTCGCCAAATCGTCGCTGAGCGTCTCGCCACCGTGCGAGACAGTCTTCCCGAGGGGATGAATCCAGAGCTCACGCCCATCATCTCGGTGACAGGCGAGATCATGTTACTTGCCATCACTGGTGATGAGAGCACCGATCCACTCGAAATCCGACGCATAGCGGAGTACCATCTGCGAAATCGTCTCATGTCCATCCCCGGTGTGGGGCAGGTCACAGTATTAGGTGGGCGACTGCCTGAGTTTCAAGTCCTGTACAACACGGAGAAAATGCGCCAAGCAGGTGTCACCGTGAGTCAGCTAGAAAACGCGATCACGAAAGCACAGAACACACTCACCGCAGGATATCTGGAAGACGTAGCAGGTCTAGAAATCCCACTTCAGCAGCGCAGCCGTGCAGCGACGACAGAGCATATCAAGCGCGCCCTCGTCGAGGGACATCCTAGCGGGATTCTGCGTGTGGAAGATGTCGCCGACGTGCGTATAGGGGGTGCTCCGCGCCGCGGGAATGCGGGCTTTAAAGGGGGCGATGCCGTCATTCTCTCCGTGCAGAAAGCACCGGGGGCGAATACGATGAAATTAACAGAAGAGGTGGATAAGGCAGTGGAGGAGTTCAGCACCAGCAGACTCCCCCAGGGCATGAAAATCTACACAGACGCTTACCGTCAGTCTGATTTCATCAGCCTCTCCCTTGAGAATGGTAAAGAGACACTGCTCATTGCTGCACTCGTCGTCTTAGCCGTCATCCTGCTCACGCTGCTAAACCTGCGCACAGCTATTATTACGCTACTCTCCATGCCTCTTTCTGTCATGCTTGGCATGTGCTTCTTCCCTGTACTGGGATTAGCCGTGAATATCATGACCTTGGGGGGACTCGCCGTCGTGATCGGTGACGTAGTAGATAATGCGATCATCTTCGTAGAAGTCGCATGGCGTAAGCTTAATATCAATGCGCAGCTAGCCGAAAGTGAGCGCAAGAGTAAGATGGCTGTCATCTTAGATGCCAAGGGCGAGATACTGAGCTCCATGGGCTACAGCTCGCTGATTATTCTGCTCGTGTTCACCCCACTTCTCTTCCTCAGCGGTGTAGAGGGGCAGTTCTATCAGCCACTGGGCATCTCCTACATGGTCGCCCTCCTCGCGTCATTGATCGTGGCTCTCACCATCACACCTGTACTTATCCTGCTGCTCTTTAAGGCGAAAAAAGGGAAGGATGCACATGTGGACTCCGCCAGTGCTCGATTTATTAAAGCGACTTACGCCCCCGTCTTGCGTTTCTGCATGAGCTGGCCGAAGCTCGTGTGCACGACCATGCTGAGCATCACGGCAGGTGCAGTCTGGCTGGCTAGTAGCTTCGGTACGAGTTTCTTACCTCCGTTTAATGAGGACTGTTACACCGTGTTTGTCAATGCTGTACCAGGTACATCATTAGCAGAGACTGAGCGCATGGCGAGACAGGCGATGAAACGCATCGAAAAAATCGAAGGCGTGAAGTCCGTCGCTCAGCGCGCAGGGCGTGCGGAGAACGACGAGCATGCCGAGCCCGTCAGTGCCGCAGAACTCCTCGTACGCGTCGACCTCGCAGCAGACCAGCAGCGCATTCGCCGTGAAATCAATGCGGTGCTGAAAGATGTGCCCGGTATGGGCGGCATGATAGGCTTCCCCCTCGCTCACCGTATCAGTAGCGCCCTCTCAGGCTCAGCCTCGGAGATCGCGATCAACATCTACGGCACGGATCTAGCGAAGCTGAGAGAAGCGGCTCAGAAAGCCTCCGAAATCCTCAATTCTATGCCAGAAGTAGCCGATGCTCGCGCTAATCGTGAAATCCTCGTCGACACCCTACGCATCGAATACGTGCGAGAAAAACTCGCGGTTTATGGTCTCACCATGGATGAAGCCGCGAAGCAGGTCTCGGCGGCCTTTAATGGCTTAGAGCTATGGCAGATTATCCAGAACGTCGATAGATGGAAAGTGATGATGCGCCTCGATGCCGACCTACGCCAAAGCCTCAGCGATGTCAAGCAGCTACAGCTACTCTCACCCAGCGGAAAAGTCCTCAAACTCGAAGACGTGGCTCATGTCTTCCGCATCGAAGAGACGAATCTCATCCTGCGTGAAAACGGTCTACGTAAGGCGATGATCTCTTGCAACCCTTCACCGAAATCAAACCTAGGAGATTTAGCGAAGGCCTGCCGTGAAAAGCTCACCCCCGCCATCAAAGCCATGGGCTGCACTGTCGAATACGCAGGCACGATCAAAAGCCGAGAAGAGGCGGGCAATCGTCTGTACCTCATGGGTGGCATCATCCTCGTGCTGATCGTCCTGCTGCTCTCGCGGAGTCTCGGCAGTTTACGACGCGCGCTATTGACCCTTGTGAACGTGCCATTGTGCTTAGTCGGAGGGATAGCTGCGGTGTGGATTTCAGCGAACCACTCGTGGTCATCCATCCTCTCAGGCGAGATCATTAACCCGATTCTCTCTGTCAGTTCACTGGTGGGCTTTGTGACGGTCATAGGCTTTGCGATTCGCTCGGGGCTTATTCTACTGAACCGCTATCGCCATTTGGAAGACGAAGGCATGAGTGCAGTAGATGCTATACGCGAAGGCTCCTTGGAGCGCGTGATCCCCATCATCATGACGTCGCTTACTACCATCCTTGGCTTATTACCGCTTATCTGGGCGATTGATAAACCGGGGGGAGAATTGCTAGCGCCCTTGGCTATTGTGCAGTTTGGAGGTCTCCTGAGTGCCACCTTGCTTAATCTCTTAGTCATCCCAGCTTCTAGCGTCATCTTTGCGCCATGGCTCAAGACTAAA
>CAYJNX010000191.1:0-4210 GCA_964371525.1 uncultured Akkermansia sp.
GGAACGCGTCCCTCTGGACTCCCATCTAGGTGTCGGTGTTTTGCGGAGCATGCAGCTATGGCGTATCAAAAAAGGAGGAGAGGGTGTTTTCGCCCTGTCCTCCTGTTATTTGTCATAGCTGAGTTTCGCTATTTCTCCTTCACCTCATAGCCGCCTCCCATAGCGGTGCTGAGTTTCGCGAGTTCGATGCGTATCTGCTGGCGTGTCGTGACGAGCGTGAGCTCACTGGACAGCCAAGCTCGCTCTGAGGAGGAGACGTTCAAGAAGTCTGTGTGTCCTACTTCATAGAGGCTCAGTGAGAGTTCAGCGGCTTTCTTATGTGCGTCGCGTATTTTCACCTGCTCAGGGAGCTGGCGGATAAGCTGCGCGTAGGTGATGAGGGATGCTTCGACTTCCGCGAAGGCGGCGAGTACGGTTTTGCGGTAGTCCTGCGCGGCACTCATCTGCTGGAGTTCCGCGATGTTCACCGATTCATTCAGTGCGGTGCGGTTCAGCAGTGTCTGCGATACGCTCGCGCCTAGACTCCACCCCGCACTGGAGAAGAAGTTCGAGAAGTCGGTGCTCGCTCCAGCCGATGTCGAGCCTGTCAGTGAGATGCGCGGGAAGAGGTTCGCCACGGAGACACCGATGCGCGCGGTGGCTGCATGCAGCTGATTTTCCGCACGGATGATGTCAGGACGACGGCGTAGGAGGTCAGCTGGCAGGTTCGTCGGTACGCGGGGGATCTTGTTATAAACGGAGGGGCGTGGCATGACGAGTGTGACTTTGTCTACTGTCGTGCCCATCAGTAGGGCGAGATTGCTCTCGTAGCTGCGTATATTCGCCTCATAGCGCGGGATGGAAGCGCGTGTGGATGCGATGGTGGCGCGTGCGCCTTCGAGGTCGAGCTTCGCGTTCATGCCTACGGCATTTTGCCGCGCTACGATGTTGTAGGTGCGTTCTTGGTATTCGAGCTGTTCTCGCGCGATGCGGAGATTTTCCTTCGCGGTGATCCACTGGAAGTACACGCTGGCGATCTGGGAGGCGAGTGCCGTGCGTGTCGCATCAGCAGCGGCTTTTGTCGAGCCGAGTGAGGCGAAGCTGGCTTCTACTTCACGGCGTGTCGCGCCCCAGATGTCGGGTGTCCATGAGGCGGAGAGTCCGCCTGTCCAGCGTCCATGGGAGGTGGAGGTGTCGTAGCTGCCTTGGTTCGTGCCGCCTGCACTGCCAGAGAGGCTGGGGAAGAGGCTGGAGCGCGTGCTGCGCAGTCCTGCTTCTGCTTGCGAGATGGCGAGTGCAGCGTTGATCATGTCGGGGCTGTTCGTGAAGGCGGTTTCCAGCAGCTTGTTGAGCTGGGTATCGCCGAATTGCTGCCACCAGCGTGCCAGGTCTCCGTCCTTGCTGGCGGGGGGCATGGCGTTCACCCATGTCGCAGGGAGTTCTGGGGCTTTAGCTCCCATGAAGTCGGGGCCGAGGCTACAGGAGGTCTGGCTCAGTGCTAGGAGGAGCAGGGGGAGCAGGGGTTTAGAAAAAGAAGTCATTAGAATGATAAAGGAAAAAGGGGGTGTATTATTCGTGGCGTAGTGCGTCGATGGGGTCCATGCGGGAGGCTTTCCACGCAGGGTACCAGCCGAAGACGAGACCGATGAAGACGGATACAGAGACGGAGAGGATGATCGCATCGACCGACATGGAGGTGACCCAGCCCAGCTTCGCGCTGACGATGACTGAGGCAGCGCGTCCGAGGATGATGCCGATGATGCCACCGACGATGCAGAGGAGTACTGCCTCTAGCAGGAACTGTGCCATGATGTCGCGGGGACGTGCGCCGACGGCCATGCGTAGACCGATCTCGCGTGTGCGCTCTGTGACGGAGACCATCATGATGTTCATGATACCGACACCACCGACGACGAGGGAGATCATGGCGACGATGAGCAGTAGGGTGCTGATGGCTTCGGTCATGTTCGTCAGCGCGTTCGTGAACTGCGCACTGTCGCGTACGTCGAAGTCGTCGAGTTGCCCTGGCTTGAGCCCATGCTGGCGACGCAGGATGGGAGTGGCGGCATTGATCGCTTCCGTGCTGCTTTCCTTGTCCTTCGCTTGGAACATCAAGAAATCGACCGTTTTCGTTCGCAGGGGGTGGGGCGCGTTCGCGTAGGGCTGGATGTCTATACCGGGGTAATAGTTCACGCCTGTGGCGGAGTAGGTATTACGTACGCTCACGCCCTTGTTCGCTTTCGCGGTGACTTCGCTCATCTGTGCCACGCTGGGTGAGCCTTGCAGGCGCATGCGCACGCTCGTCCATGGGAAGATGATGACATCGTCCTGATCGTTCCCGTTATGCCCAGCGCCCTTTTCTTTCAGAGTGCCGATGACGGTGAAGAGTACGTCGCGGACGCGTATGTCCTTCCCGATGGGATCTTGATCCGCGAAGAGTTCCTTCTGAATGGTCTGTCCGATGAGGCAGACGCGGGCGGATCTATCGACCATGTCTTTGTCGAAGTTACGTCCCGAGGCGATTTCCCAGTTATCAATGGCGAGGTAGTGTTCATTACCACCGACGATGCTGCCAGGGTTCCAGTTCACGCCATCGACGATGGCCTGACCACTACTGCGCACGACGGGGGTGGCGAAGTTAATCACGTCGGCATTTTCTGCCATGATAGCTTCAGCATCACCGGGCTTCATGGAGGCGCGGCCGCCTTTACCAGAACTGACACCTGCGGTGCGTGTGGATGCACCCCAGACCATGATTTTCCCTGCTCCGAGGGAGGCGACCTGATCGGCGACGAGCTTCTTCGAGCCCTCACCTATCTCAGAGATAGCGACCACGGCGGCGATACCGATGACGATACCGAGCACGGTGAGCGTGGCGCGCATGGGGTTGCGCGTCAGGGCGCGCAGGCAGGTTAAAAACAGTACCCAAGGCTTCATTTTGATAGTTCTATATTCAGTTCTGACGCGATTCCCTCCGAGATGAGTCCGTCGACCATGTTGATCGCACGGTCGGTGTAGGCAGCCGTCTTCGGGTCGTGGGTGACGATGATGATGGTGATGCCTTTTTCCCTGTTGAGCTCACGGAACATGCGCATGACTTCTACCGAGGTGGTGGAGTCGAGGTTACCCGTGGGCTCATCCGCGAGCAGGATGCTAGGATTGTTAATCAGAGCGCGTGCGATAGCGACGCGCTGCTGCTGTCCACCCGAGAGCTGAGCTGGTGTGTGGTGGTGGCGATCGCTGAGTCCGACGAGCTCTGCAAGCTCAAGAGCGTGGGCGCGTATCTCGGCAGCACTGCGCGCAGGGTGCGCGTAGTTCGCTGGCATCATGATGTTTTCCAGTGCTGTCGTACGGGCGAGGAGGTTGAAGTTCTGGAAGACGAAGCCGATGCGCTCATTGCGCAGTTTTGCGCGTTCGTTCACGCTGTACTTCGCCACGTCCTTCCCTGCGATGTAGAACTCACCACTTGTTGGGCGGTCGAGGCAGCCCAGCAGGTTCATCAGCGTGGATTTCCCCGAGCCTGATGCTCCAGTGAGTGAGACGAACTCGCCTTCCTTGATCTCTAGTGATATCCCTTTCAAGACAGGGAGATCGATCTCGCCAAGGTGGTACACCTTGGTAATGTCGCGCAGTTTAATCATAGCGTCATCTGTTTCTATCACTTAGGTTGTCCTGTGCCGCGTTCACGCTTCTTAGGACGCTCCATGCCGAAGGGGTTTGAGCCTTTCTTCGCGCTGCCGAGCTCTGGTGATATGTAACTCACCGCAGTGACGAGCTTGTCTTCTGGTGTGAGTTCTTGATCAGGCAGGAGGGTGACGATGGAGCGTGAGCCGTCGGATTCACCGCGTATCACACGCACAGGCATGACGGTCTCGTTAGGTGCCATCTTCCAGATGGTGGCGATGTTCTTCTCAGGCTTGCCCTGTCCCTTCCCGCGTGCAGGTCGTGCAGATCCTCTGCCTTCACCTTCTGCGCCCTTGCCTTCACTGCGTGCGGCACGGCGTTCTTCCATCTGTGCTTTTGCAGTGGGGTTGATCAGCTCGGGGCGTGGGGTAAACTCAAAGGCGGCATCGGGGACGAGCATCACGTCTTTCTGCTCATTGACGATGAAGTTCACATTCGCGCTCATGTAAGGGAGCAGGCGCAGCTCGGGGTTCTTAATGTCGATTTCTACGATGTAGGTCACGACGTTTGAGCTCATGGTGGCGTTCAGGCGTACTTTGTTCACTGT
>CAYJNX010000192.1:0-4169 GCA_964371525.1 uncultured Akkermansia sp.
AAATTCTCGCCAAAAGGCGGCAAAAGGCGTGCTGTTCCGCTCATTTTCGAGATTATCATTCTGCTCGGACTAATTTTGCAAGGTGCCCTACAGGATAGCAAAGGCACCTTAGAGCTTCAGGGCTTCAAGCTCCTCTACGAAAGAATGAGCGAGGAGTTTATCGCCCTCTACATCCCCAGTGAGATGGTGATCAAGAGCGTGATCATTAAAGATGCCGAAGGAAGAGCGCTCGCACGCCACGGACAGAGAAGCCTTAACCTCGATACTGCGACAGGGCTAGTTGATAAATCAATGATCAAGGAGGTCTACGAACTCTATCACAGCAACCCTCACAGCATAGAAATACAGTACTTCCCAGGTCCCTATAAGAATACAACACTCACCCTAGAGGAGCCTCTACAACAGGAGCTTTTCGCTGGTAATGGGAAACTACTCTCCGCGGCACTCATCATGAAGAGTACCAGCATCCCCATCCTCGACAGCCCTAGAATCAACGATAGATCCCCTATATCCACTTATGTGGAAATCAAGGGCAGCGAGAAGCTCCTAGAGATTTTTGACGCGGCTACCCCCAGCCTGCTTCAGGGTAAAGATACTGAGGAAGGATGTTTTTCTGGTCATCTTGCCAGCTTCATCCTCCATTATGAGAACAGAACACTCCTCATTCGGCTTCTCAATGAGCCTTCTGAACCGCGCATTATCTCAGTCACGGAGTTAATCAAGGATGAGAAAAACAATCAATACATCAGGCAGAGCAGCTGCGATATAGAAGCCCCTGAACTCTATAATCAACTCAGCGTGGAGCTCAAAAAGATTCAACAGGTAGAAATAGGAGAAAGCTACACGATGAATAACCCACGCGCCGACGAGCTGAATCTTGCTTTGCAGCCGCTTGTAGATGATTTATGCACCCAGCTCACGCGCCTCGCTGATCTAGAGGGCAAGCCCGAGGATGAAGCCTTAGACAATGAACTAAACGACATTGTCGAACATATCTACAAAGTAGAAGACCAGTTTAGTAAGCACCTCAATTTTGACTCATTGCCAGCTTACTGTAGCAGCACTCACCTAGAGCAAGTTCTCGCCGACTCATCAAAACCCATCACCTCACGCACCCTCCTTCTTACCCTCGTCGCAGACCTACGCGCGAGCCAAGCCTCGCAGTTCACGCCGACGAGCAGAGCTTCGCAGTTCGGCAGCCACGCCCAAGATCAGGCAGATAAGCCTAGCACAGTAACGCACTCTACGAGCTACCCCCTCTGGCTACTACGCCAACTGGAAGGACAGCCCCAGCCTCTCGAACTCCAGTCCATGCCAGAGCTCCAGAAACTCCCTCCCGAACAGCGCAATTTCCTCCTGCGTCTCGCCATTTCCAAACTGGAGGGTAGACTCGACAGCTCAGCCTTAGCTCAGTTAGACATAGACTATAGCTACACCCCCGAGCTTAGCAGCCAAGCACAGGAAGAGCTTAGCTGCCTCAGAGAGATCCTGCACATTGAAGAGTGCTTCAATGCAAGGTTTGATATGAATGACGAAGGGTGGGTATTCGTCCCTGATGTAGTCACTAACTTCCGCCTGTCTATTCTTGAGAGGAATAGAGATAAAGAGCTACTCACCCTCGCGACCCAATACTCAGCCGAACTTATTACCCCCCTCCTCTATCCAGAGGAGCTGCTTCGCTCCGTCCTCCTCCAGTATAAGCTCTACTCAGCCGTGGAAAAAGCGATGCCTTCGCCCGCCCACATGACAGAAGACTTCACCCCCGAGCAGCGCGAATGGCTCATCAGGCAACTCCGCGCCATCATGGAGAAGCACTAAGCTTTTAAGGGAAGTTCTCGCAATTCGTTTTTAGCATAGCTTAGCAAAGACTCCTCCTCATGCCGCCTCCCCCATAAAAATTACACCTCTCAAATGAGCATGATTTCTAGGCTTTTTTTCTATCATTAGAAAATACACTTTCCAAAACTCTGTCTGCGTGATAGAATGCGCGCGTCCTTGGACTTTTTATTTTATGAGTGATCCTAATTCCTTTCGTAATCTTGCCATTATCGCACACGTTGACCATGGTAAAACAACCCTAGTTGACCAACTTCTCAAGGCCGGCGGTACTTACCGCGACAATCAGGAGGTGCAAGAGCGTGCCATGGACTCCATGGACCTAGAGCGTGAAAAAGGCATCACCATTAAGGCGAAGAACACATCCATCCTCTGGAATGGCTATACGATCAACATCGTAGACACCCCCGGTCACGCCGACTTCGGTGCTGAGGTGGAGCGCGTCATGAAGATGGTCGATGGTGTTATCCTCGTCGTGGACGCATATGAAGGGCCTCAGGCTCAGACGCGCTTCGTGCTGCGCAAGGCTCTTCAAGAAGGTCTCATCCCCATCGTCGTGATTAACAAGATCGACCGCCCACACGCAGATTCACTCAAGGTGAAGGATCAGGTGCTGGAGCTGCTTCTTGAGCTCGATGCGACGGAAGAACAGTTTGAAACTCCATTCGTCTATGGCTCTGCTCGTGATGGTTACTTCATGAACAGCCTTGAAGGCGAGCCTCCTGTGGACTGCACCCCCCTGCTCCACCAGATCATCAAGCGCATTCCTGCGCCTAAGGACGCTGACCCAGAGAAGGACTTCGTCATGCTTGTTTCTAACATCGACTGGGATGACTACGTCGGACGTGTCGCCATCGGGCGCATCACGAGCGGTAAGATCCAGAAGGGTGACAGCCTCCACCTCATCCGTCATGACGGATCTCGTGTGCAAGCGAAGGTGACAAAACTCTTTGAATACAGCGGACTTCACACCACGGACTCCCTCGTCGGTGTCGCGGGTAACATCGTCGGTCTTTCTGGCTTCGATGGCGTAGAAATCGGTGAAACCCTCGTGGCTAACCCAGAAGACGAAGCCCTTCCTTTCGTCGAGATCGAGCCTCCTACCGTGCAGATGGAAATCAGCATCAATGATGGTCCTCTCTCTGGCAAGGATGGTAAGAATGTCACAAGCCGCGTCATCCGTGACCGCCTGATGCGCGAGATGCGCACGAATATTTCTATCAAGGTCGAGGACACCGACCGCGCTGGTATCTTCATGGTATCTGCTCGCGGTACGATGCAGATCGCTATTCTCGTCGAGCAGATGCGCCGCGAGAGCTACGAGCTGCTTGTTTCCCGTCCTCGCGTGATCGACCAGCTGATTGACGGCGTACGCTGCGAACCATTCGAACACCTCTACATCGAAGTCCCTGACGAGCACGCAAACGGTGCTGTCCGCATCCTCGGCAACCGCCGCGGCATACTCGAGCACATGGAGGCAAACGACTCGGGACGCACGCTCATCGAGGCCATCATCCCGACCCGTGGTCTCATCGGCTTCGAATTCGAACTCGTGAACCTCACGAGCGGTCATGGTATCTTCTCGCATATGTTCAAGAAGTACGCGCCTTATGCTGGTGAAATCGTCACGCGTCAGAACAGCACGCTCATTTCACTGGAAAGCGGCATCGCTCGCCCCTATGCTCTCCAGAGCATTGAAGAGCGTGGTTCTCTCTTCGTCGCCCCCGGTGATGAAGTGTACGAAGGCATGATCATCGGTGAGAATCCTAAGCCCATCGACATCATGGCGAACCCCACGAAGGAAAAGCATCTCACGAACCACCGTGCTGCGTCGAAGAATGACTCCATCCAGCTGACGCCTCCTCGCGTCTTCTCTATCGAGCGCGCGATCGAGTACATCGAAGCTGACGAACTCGTGGAAATCACTCCTCGCTTCGTGCGCATGCGTAAGCGCATCCTCAACACGACGGAGCGTAAGCGCGCAGCCTCACGTGATAAGGACGCGAATGCCTGATTACTTAGACATCATCCTTTATATTCTTGCAGTCCTACTATCCCTCGCTGGGATAGTAGGCTGTATACTTCCCTACCCAGGGCATCTCTGCATCCTCGCAGCAGCTTACTGCACGACCTACACACGCCCTGAGCAGGAGAACTCTATCTGGATATGGGTGATCCTCTATGTCCTCGCCATTGTGGGTTGCTTGGTGGATAATGTGGCAAGCTACTTCGGGGCGAAGAAGTTTGGCGCGAGTAAGCCAGCCCTCTACTGCTGTCTCATCGGGGCTGTGATCGGGGCGTTTTTCTTCCCCTTCGGGCTCATCCTCGGGCCC
>CAYJNX010000193.1:0-4108 GCA_964371525.1 uncultured Akkermansia sp.
ATGCAGTTTGGATGATAATTTACGACGTTTGGGCGCGCATAGCGAGCTATGTAAGCCCAATAATCTGTAAATTCTCGCCAAAATGCGACAAAATGCGTGCTGTTTCGCTCATTTTCGAGATTCCCATTCCGCGCAGACTAATTTCGCAAGGTTACCTTAAGCCATGTTTGACTCGCTGATCGCCTTTTCCATGCGCATGTTTTCCTTCACGCGTACCTGTAGGTCAGCCAGTGCATTCATGTAGTAAATGTAGGCTTCGTATGGCGAAGGGTAGGGGGTGAAGCTGTTTTCCTTATCCATGTAGTGGAAGTGGTCAGCACTCTGGAGCTTGCGCCAGACGTGGATCATGTCAGGATCGTTGCTTCCCTTGATGAGTGGTGCGAGGGCGTTGATCTTGCGTATCGCTTCTTGCTGCATCACGTTGCCATTCCATTGTGAGGTCGTACCATAGGCGGTGCAGCTCACATTGTTCGGGCAGTCAAGGGTGCCAAGAGAGGGGAGGAGTTCGACGGCTTCGCTCGGTGTGAGGAACTCATTTCTGTCTACCAGCAAGTGGTGGACGAGGCTGCGCCAGAACTCGAATACGCCTGTGCTGTCACTCTGATGCTCGCCTATGGTTTCGTAGTCGAGTGAGAGATTGACAATCTGCCCTTCTTCTTCGCTGATCCATGAGGAGAATGTCGTAGGACTCAGTGGGTAGTGCTCCCAGTTCGGATTTGTACGATTCTTTGTGAGGTCATTGGAGAGACGGCGGTTGCGGATGAGTGTCTTCGTGTCCTTGATGAGAGGGGCGCAGTAGACATTGTTGCAATGTTCGCTCTGATTGGTGCTGTTCCCACTCGCCATGATGCCTGTAAGCCCCATATCGTAGGCCTGTGCGGCGATGGCGTTCGAGTAGAGCATGCCTGTGTTCCAGAGAACTTTAGGACGCTGGTCGAAGAGCTCTTCCATCAGGTCGAGCTGCTTGTTCACCTGCTGTGCGAACTCGTCCGTGTTGTAAATGGATGCGAGTGAACCGTAATAAGGAGTGGCGAGGAACTCGACGCAGCCCGTCTCAGCTAGCTCTTGGAAAGAGGCAATGAGGTCAGGGCGATGGTAGCGTGCCTGTTCGAGGATGACTCCAGATAGGACGAATGCGCAGCGGAATTGCCCTTCTGTCATGCTGATGAGCTGCATGATCATGCGATTAGCTGGGAGGTAGCATCGCTCGGTGACTTCGTTGAGCATGCGTGCGTTGAGCTCGTCGTCTTCGTAGAAGGCGTGCTCTCCTATCTTAAAGAAGTCATAAGGGATAAGCCTGTTTGGCTGATGCGCATGGAATGTGAGACTAATTCGACTCATGGTATGAAAGTAGTAGAGGGTTAATTCTTAGAGAGAAGGTTTTCATAGATGCGGACGACCTTTTCGGCAGCAGCATCCCATGTAGAGTTGCGGATATCCTGCGTGCTCTGTTCGACGACGCGAGCATAGAGTTCGTCATCTTCGCAGAGCTCCACGATGTATTCAGCCATCTTATCGACATCCCAGAAGTCGGCCTTCAGAGCGCCCTTCATGACTTCAGCTACACCGCTCTGCTTTGAAATAACAGCGGGGATGTTAAACTGAGCTGCTTCAAGGGCAGAGAGACCAAAGGGCTCGGAGACGGAAGGCATGCAGTAAATGTCTGTGATGGAGAGGAGTTCGTTCACCTTCTTCTTCGTCAGGAAGCCTGTGAAGTGGAAGCGGTCTCCCACTTCGTGGAATGCTCCTGTCTCGATGAGCTGGCGGAGTTTTTCACCAGTACCTGCGACGACGAAGCGTACATTGTCCGTCTGGCTGATTACCTTTGCGGCGATGTCTAGGAAGAACTCAGGTCCCTTCTGCGCTGTGAGGCGACCGAGGAAGAGAACGAGCTTTTCGGGGAACTTCTTCTTACCGTGGAATACTTCGACAGGGTCAGCACCATTATGCACAGGGAGGATCTTCTCAGGCTGGATGCCGTAGTGTCCCGATGCGACAGTGCCCGTGTACTTTGATACAGGGATAACTGCGTCTGCGTGCTCCATGCCGTACTTTTCCAGATCGTAGATCCAGCCGCGTGCATCTGCACCAGCGCGGTCGAACTGGGAGGCGTGGAGGTGGACGACGAGTGGCTTGCCCGTAGCACGCTTGACTTCCACACCTGCGAGGTAGGTCATCCAGTCATGCGCGTGGATGATGTCGAAGTCTAGTGTCTTGGCGAGATTACCACAGATCTTGGAGTATTCCACTACCTTGCGAGCGAGGTCACCAGCGTAGAGGTCTTCGTCTCCACGGAAGAGGTCGAGATCTGCTTCATGTACTTTAGAGAAAAGAATCTTGCCGTCTTCTGTGAACTTTACAAGTCCAGATCCTTCTACGCTTGTGTAGGGATCAAGGTCTATATTCGCATGCTTGACGATTGAGAAGCTCTCATACTGGTAAGTCTGCTCGTAGTCTTGCTTGAAATTGACCATATCAAGTTGGTTCACTCCCATGAGGGAAAAGCCGTCGTACTGCGCATTAGGCGCTGCCTTTGGTACGATGACGCGTAGGTCTACATGCTTGGCAAGAGCTTTAGATAATCCCATGCAGGCGATGCCGAGCCCTCCGTTAATTAATGGAGGGAATTCCCAGCCCAGTTTTAGTACTTTTATACGACTCATCTCAATGTTGAAGTAGTTATTTATCCACCGCGCTTATTAAACTATAATTTAATAAGACTGTCCAGTTTAAATTGGTAAAATGAGCTAACAATATTACATTGTTAGACGACAATTCAGTATTAATGAGTTAGTTGATGTGCGACTTCATTTCCTGAAGCGCATCAATGAACTCGTCGAGGATTTCTGCGGGTACCATGATGAGATCCTTATTGGATTTCACCTTTTCAGTGATACGAATGACGTGACCACGGGGGTTGGACTTGAGGTCGATGTAGAAGGTTTTTCTGTCCGTTTCGATCTTTCTGGAGGCGATATTGTTGTCAGGATTGTTCATATAGCAATAAAGTTGATTGTTGTAAAAAAGATAGCGTAACAGTTGCTGGGAGCGAAGTCAAGGTGATCTTGTACGATTGTTGCTTTTTGTGGTGCTTTGTTATGCACGATGTTCATCACGTGGTAAGGGTGGGTGTGGTGTAGTTGGGATGCTTTTGCTCTGAACGGTACGGCGCGTGACGATGGTGACACCTATAATGATTAGGAAGAGTGCCAGTGCAGATAAGTACCCGAAACTTTCGAGTCCTAGATATATACTGATGCAAAGCGCGATGACGGGCTGCACATAATTATAAATAACGACGACGGAAGCAGGTAGGTGCTTCTGCGCGGGGATGAGGAGGAGGTAGGAGAGGAAAGTGGCAAAAAACACTATATAGAATAGGCTTGAGATGTTCACAATACTGAGTGACTGCCATGGGTAGCTGATCATATCGCTAGCTACCCATGGTGCAGCGATGAGTGTTGCTATAGTAAATAGGTACTTGAGTAAGGTGATAGGGTGGTACTTCTTGATGATTCGGATGAAGAAGACAAAGTAAAGCGTCGCGAAGAACTGTGAGCCGAGGCAGAGCGCATCGCCCAGAATGCTGGATTTTCCCCCAGAGCTGCTGGATGCGAAGATAAGCGTGCTTACTCCCAAGAAGGCGATAAGTACCCCCAACGCTCTGCGCCAGCCAATCGCTTCTTTGAAAAAGACGCGGGCGAAGAATAGTGCTGTGATAGGGGTGAGAGAAGCCGCCAGTGTCGCATGAGAAGGTACGGTGTATTGTAGCCCTATGATGATAGGATACTGATTAAGCACCATTCCGCAGAGAGCCATCAGGACTAGATAAGGGTAATCCTTCTTGTCTATACTATCCTTTGGTGCGAAGATACCGAGTATCCAGAATAAGACAGCTGCGCCACTAAGACGACAAGTTGTGATAATGATGCCACTCGTTCCAGCGTCTGTCATGAGGTGCTTGATGACAGGACTCATCAAGCCGAAGAGAATAGCAGCGGAAAAAGCGTACAAATGGGCGTGGCGATTCATGAAGACCGCTATTATAAGTAGTGAAAAGCCGAAGTCAAGCAGCAGGAAGAAGGAAATTGAAGAAAAAAATAACATA
>CAYJNX010000194.1:0-4104 GCA_964371525.1 uncultured Akkermansia sp.
TAGAGCTGATTCACATCATGGGCACAGAGGGTCTTCGCCAGATCTGTCATATGAAAGGAGTCTGCGTAGTGCTTCACGACGATGGGTGCATTCGCTGCTAGCTTCAAGATATCGGGGTGTATCTCCACCCCCTCGGTCTCTGTGTTAAAAAAGGGGGAGAGCCCTTGCAGGGGGTCGGCGACATGCTGGATGAGGATAACGGGGAGTCCTGCGTCTTGGAATCGTGAGATGCTTTCCTTGATCGCGGCGAGGCAGGCTTCTGTATTCCATAGGGGATAGGCTCCCTGCTGGAAGTAATCGTTCTGCACGTCGATGACGAGGAGGGCGGCTTTCTCTGGATGAATGGGTGGCTGTGTGTCTGTGTTTGTGCTATTCATAAGCTGTATTTTATGACTGATTACACTGACTGTCAAGAAAGGTAGTCTATATGATATTTCTTCCTTGACTGACGTGGTAATGACTTGACTTTTCCAGACAATGCTTTATATTCTCTCGCGTATGAAAGAGCAGATCGCTAGCATCCAGTCCGCGGCACTCGCCCAGATTGCTAATTTGTCGGATATGAAAAGCTTAGAAGAGGCACGCGTGGCCATTCTTGGGAAAAAAGGAAGTCTCACTCAAGCTCAGCAAGGCATGCGTGATGTGCCTAAGGAAGAGAAGCCTGCCGTGGGCGCGCTGCTGAATGAGGCTCGCTCCGCGATCACCGCTGCACTTGACGCACGCCGTGACGCGATACAGCTCGATCTCGATGCTGCCGCGACGGCTGGTCTCGACATCACTCTCCCCGGTGCGAGCATCCACGAAGGTGGAGTACACCCTATCACGCAGGTGCGTGACGAGGCGGTGCGCATCCTGCGCCGCATGGGGTTCAGTCTGGCTGATGGTCCTGAGATCGAAGACGAGTGGCACTGCTTCGACGCGCTGAACACGCCCGATGATCACCCAGCTCGTAATGAGAAGGACACCTTCTATTTCGACTCTGGGAAGCTCCTACGCACGCAGACTAGTACTGTACAGGCGCGCGTGATGGAAGATGAAGCACCTCCCATTCGCATCATTTGCCCTGGCTCTGCCTTCCGCCGCGATGCGATCGACGCGACTCACCTTTCTGCCTTCAATCAGATCGAGGGTCTTTATGTGAATGAAAATGTGAGCATCGGCGAGCTGAAGGGCACGCTGGAGTACTTCCTCAAGGCTCTGTTCGGCAGCGAGACTGCTGTGCGCTTCCGCCCTCACTTCTTCCCCTTCACGGAGCCTAGCTTCGAAATCGACGTGCTGCTCCAAGCCGCAGGGCAAGCCCCACGCTGGATTGAGATCGCTGGCTGCGGCATGGTGAATCCTGCCGTCTTCGAGAACATAGATAAGCAAACAGGCAAGGACACCTACAAGGGCATGACAGGCTTCGCCTTCGGCATCGGTCTGGAACGCCTCGCGATGATTCGCTGGGGCATACGTGACATACGCCTCCTGATTGAAAACGACGTGCGCTTCCTCGCCCAGTTCCAATAATGCGTGTAGCCATTCTTTAGCAACTTTTAACTCTGTACATTATACATGAATATTTCACTTAATTGGCTCTCGCAGTACATAGATCTTGACGGACTCAGTACGCAGGAAATGGCGGATATGCTGACTTTTGCTGGCATTGAAGTCGAAGAAATCAACGAGCGCGGCATCAGCGATGATTCCGTCGTCGTCGCCCGCGTCGTCGAGAAGACCCCAGTCGAAGGCAGCGATCATCTCAATACCTGCCAAGTCGACGCAGGCGAAGGCAGCCTCCGTCAGGTGGTCTGCGGTGCGAGTAACTACAAGATCGGTGACCTCGTCCCCTGCGCGCTTCCTGGTGCAGTACTCCCTGGTGGCTTCGCCATCAAGGAAGGCAAGCTTCGCGGTGTCGCGAGCAATGGCATGCTCTGCTCCGCCTCCGAGCTCGGTCTCCCCGATGCTGTCGATGGTCTGTGGGTACTGCCTAGTGACAAGGAAGTAGGCTGCCCCGTGCGCAGCTTTGTCCAGTCGGACACGATTTTTGAAATTGAGATCACGCCGAACCGCCCCGACCTCCTGAGTCACTGGGGCATGGCTCGCGAACTCGCAGCCATCACAGGTCGTGAGCTCAAGCAAGACCCTGCTGCCACCATCACAGAAGCTCTTCAAACAAAGGTTGCTCAGGAAGGCGAGATCAAGCTCTCCGCTACTGACCTCTGCCCACTCTACACCGCGACACGCATCTCAGGAGTGAAGGTAGCCCCCTCCCCCGAGTGGCTTGCCGAGCGACTCACCGCCATCGGTCTGCGTCCTATTAATAACATCGTCGACATCACGAACTACGTCCTCTTCGAACTCGGCCACCCGCTGCACGCCTTTGATGCGTCCAAGGTACAGGGAGGCTTCGAGCTGCGCCGCGCCGCTGCGGGAGAAAAGTTCACCAGCCTCATGGGCGATGAGTACGACATGAACGAAGGCGAACTCCTCGTCTCCGATGC
Source organism: uncultured Akkermansia sp. (assembly GCA_964371525.1). Lineage (GTDB taxonomy): Bacteria > Verrucomicrobiota > Verrucomicrobiia > Verrucomicrobiales > Akkermansiaceae > Akkermansia. Next base: position 2,484 of record CAYJNX010000194.1, read on the forward strand.
CTCGGGTGCAGCCCTTGCCCTCGGTGGTATCATGGGTGGACTCGACTCGGGCGTGACCGAAGAGACGACAGACATCATCCTCGAAGTTGCGTGGTTCGAGCGTAGCAATATTCGCTTCAGCTCACGCCGCCTCGCGCTGAGCTCTGACTCCTCCTACCGCTTCGAGCGTGGCACATCCCCATGGAATGTCCTGCGCACCGCTGCACGCGCCATCGAGCTCGTGCTCGAGCTCGCAGGTGGTACAGCAGAACCTGTACTCGTAGGAGGCTCTGCCCCCTGCCTCGTCGATGAGAGCAAGGCACTCGACTCCACTGTACTGGAGCAAGGCAGCGACGCGAAGATCCACTACGCGCTCGACCAAGTCCACCTCGACTGGGCAGAGCTCGACCGCATGACACAATCCTCCGTACCACACCTCGAAGCCGCTGTCATCCTCCGCCGTCTCGGACTCAAGGACATCGACCAGAAGGGGAACTGGGACTGCCCACCATGGCGACTCGACCTGAAGCGCAGCTGCGACCTGCTCGAAGAAATCATCCGCGTGTACGGTCTGGAGAACATCCCCTCCGTGTACAGCTCCGTCTTCGTCGAAGAAAGCGCACAGGACCGCCTCCATGACTTCCGCATGAAGCTCGTGCAGAAGCTCGCAGGCGCGGGCTTCTGGGAAGCACAGACCTTCAAGCTCATCGCAGAAGACAGCATCGACCCCACGATTGCGAATATCAACTACGCCTTCCCCTTCCGTCCGATGATGGAAGGCGACCGCATCCGCGTCTCGCTGCCCATCAGCGAAGACCACTGCATGCTGCGTCCCTCCGTCGCCCCTGGCCTCCTCTCGGTCGCCGTGCGCAACCTGAATCAGGGTCTGGAAAGCATACGCCTCTTTGAAATCGGCCGCATCTTCCGCAACACAGGCGGAGGCAAAGGACGTGACATCGAGCAGGAAGCCATAGGCATCCTCCTCGCGGGCTCGAAGACACCCTCCAGCTGGGCGAATCTCAAGCCAGAGGAAAGCAGCTTCGCCGACCTCCGCGCCATCGTCGAACTCCTCGTCCCACGCGCCGAGATCACCATGCAGCCAGCGAAGCCACGCGACCACATCGCCGTCGGCGCAGATGTCTACATCAATGGGAAATCCTGCGGCTACTTCGGTCGCCTGTCCCTCGCAGCGTGCCGCAAGCTCGGACTCCCGCTGAACACCAGCTACACAGGACTCGAAGTACGCAAGCTCCAGCAAGCCGCCCAAGCCCCCTTCAAGGCAAGCGACCTTCCGCTCTTCCCCGGTTCTAGCCGCGACGCGTCACTCGAACTCCCTGTCGACACGAAGCACGCCGACGTGATGAAGGCGATCGCCTCCGCGAAGCAAAAACTACTCGTCAGCTACCAGCTCAAGGACATCTACGTCGACGAAACAGGAGAGAAGCTCGCCACAGACCGCAAGGCGATGACCTACCACTTCCTCTACCGCGACGCGAAAAAGACCCTCACGGCAGCCGAAGCAGACGCGGCGCACCAGCAAGTACTCGACGTACTCGTGAAGCAGCTCAAGCAGATGAACTTCCGCTAAAGGGGACCTTGCAAAATTAGCAGCTTCGGATTTTGCTTGCAGTTTGGATGATAA
>CAYJNX010000195.1:0-4087 GCA_964371525.1 uncultured Akkermansia sp.
GCTTTCTCCGCGATGTGCTTGCGCAGCACGCATACTCGGTAGTAGGTGTAGGCAAGCATCATGAGTCCCAAGCATAGTGCCAAGTACGCCATGTTCAGGTAGGGCCAGTGTGCGTATCGGCAGCTGATGCTTTGTCTCTCGTCTCCCCGCTCATAGTTCAGGTAGCAGATGTACGAGTTCGACGCGCTAGCGCGGTCTCCCACGGCTAGCGTTTTTTCTGCTAGTTGGAATTTCTGCGTGAGGTTCATGCCAAAGATGGCTAGCGGTGCTTCTCTTCCATGTTCCACTGCTTCTACCTTATACACGCTGCTCGCGCATTCGCGCAGGTTAGGATACCACTTCTGCTGTGTGGTGTTGTCTGTGCTCGCGCTGACGAATATTGCTTGTTCTTCGACGCCATGTTCTGTGTAGGATATGAGGAGGAGTATTCCCGAGAAGAGGAGGGTGAGTCCGCTCCCCAGCCCCCAGATGTGTACCCGACAGATGTAGGTGGTGGCGACGAGGAGGAGGGCTGCCACGATGGCGATGATAGCGTAGTGCAGGATGACGTCGCTGAGGCGGGACTCGTAGTGGAGTTCTGCGGCGATGGGTTCATTGTTCTCGTCTAAGTGAAATCTTCTCAGACTGAGTGTGTGGTGCTTTCCTATGTCGAGAGTGGTGCTCGTGGCGAGCAGGGCGCGGCGGCTCTTGTCTCCTTCTTCGATGTCGAGGTGGAGGATGTGTGTGCTGGGGCTTTCTTGGTAGCCTCGTAGGCTGATGCTGACATCGGGGCTGAGTTCGATGCGGGTGGGGCTGCTGGGTGTGCTGAGGGTGTGTTCTGTTTCTACCGTCACGCTCTGCGCGGGGAGTATGTAGTTGTACTGCTCGGTTTCAGCACGGCTGTCTAGCCAGAAGTACGCGGCTAGGGGGATGAGTGCGAGCCCGAGCACGCTTTCCGCGACTCGGGGGTGACGGTGCTGCGTGGCTAGGCGCAGGCAGTAGATGAGTAGCCCCGCGAGCCCGAGTGTAGCGAGGCTGTATGCCCAAGAAAATGTCCCGTACCCTATGCCTTCTTTCACGCCGTGCAGGCAGTGAAAGAGGAGCATGAGTATCAGGACGATGCTGGCATGCAACAGGAGAGAGATGGGGTAGGATGGGGGCTTCTTCATGCGTCCTGTTGCGGCAAGGGGCTGTTAATCTGTTTTATCTCGCGGGGCTGAGCTTGATGTTGAAGTTGCGCTTTGAGTCTTTCGTCCAGGAGAGGCAGCTCATGATGCCGGTGAGTTTGTTGTCGTCGTCGAGTTTCAGGATGAGGGCTCCGTCTTTCGCGTCGTAGACTTCGGCGGTGGGTTCATCTGGGTCGTACTGTCCGTCGTAGATGGTGATGTTCACAGGGGTGCCGTTTTCAAATTCATTGAGATTGCAGCGTCCTGAGATGTTCAGGCGTGCTTCTGGGAGTTCGGTGTCGTAGATGGAGCCTACGAATTGGATGGAGTCTTCCATGAGCTCAGCCTTGTCAATTTGCAGGGAGAGTTTGCCAAACTGCTTGTCGCGTGTCCATTCGCCACGGTAGATGCAGCCGTTCTCGAAGAATTCTGCGATGCGCAGCTTGCGCGCTAGGCGTTCTTCTTCTTCAAAGGTGGCGCGTTCGATGACGGCGCGGCGGTTTTCTTCAAAGAGGCTGATGCGCTCGACGAGCAGGGCGCGTGCCATTTCTTCGCGCTGCTCGATGTAGGGGGCTGCCATTTGCTTGAACTGCTCGCAGAGGGTGGAGATGGCGGCCTTACGTCTTTCTAACCACTCAGGGGTGAGGATGGCGTACTGGGCGTCTTGTGTAGAGGGGGTCACGCTGTCTTTTATGTCGAGCAGCGGTCTGTCGTCGATGTCAACGTCGCTGATGACCCATGCCTGACTCGCTGACTGAACGAGGCGTATTTTCGCCTCTAGTTTCACGACGCTGTCTTGCTCATGGATGACGACGTAGACGCTTTCTTCCGCCATGGCTTTGAGTTTCTTCGCGATGCTATCGAGCTCGGCGGGGAGTGGCTTCGCCTGTCTGTCTTCGTCGATGAGGACTTCTGTAGGCGCGCCTACTTGCATGAGGTAGCCTGAGTCGGGGCGTATGGCGGCATTGATGGCTTCGTTGCTCGCCTTGCGCAGCTGGTTGAGCAGCTGTGGGGTTCTCTCAAGCTTCAGGAGGCGTTCGGTGATGCGTACGGGGACTTCTGCGAGGATGAGCTGGCTGCCGTCGGCTTGGGTGATGGCGGGTTGTGAGCTGCTGCCTTCGCTGTCTAGTTCAACTTGAGGATAAGCTTGTAATAGCTCAGATATGGAATCTTGGAGCGCGGCGCTGCTGACTTGTTCTAATTGCAGTGCGCTTGCAGAGTTTGCCTTTTCGCTAGATTGGCTGGCATTATCGCAGGATACCCACATGAGGGGGGCAATGACGGCTATGGTGCGGCAGATGTGGCGGGCGGATTTCATGAAAATGAAGGTTGGTTACTGTAACATATCAGAGATACAGGTAGAAAGCAGGTGCATTCTGCCTGAATGTTTACCGCTTGTCAAGTGCTGAGCTTCACGTATTGTGTCACGCAGCGGCGCGGGGGCGAGTGAGCTCGCCTTATTTATCGGCGAATTAGTTGCTATTTTTGTTATTCTCGCGTTTTTCGTTCTTCGCGTCGGACTTGAAGAAGCCCCACTCAGCGACGCTGGGGAAGGCGGGGAGTCCGACGGTGCTGATACGAGCTCGTAGGAGGAACCAGAGCTTGCGGAAGGAGTTCACGCGGTAGCGTTTTTCAAAGACGAGGAAGCCATCCTGACGCATCTTGTCGAGTATCTTATGGTAGATGAAGCTCATGGCCTGTGCGGGGATGAGGGCATTTCTGTCTTCGGCACTGAGCTGATTGTAGAGTTCGTCGGCTTCTCCGAAGAATTTCTCGGCGAGGCAGGCTTCGTAGTTCATGAGTTCGCGGAAGCGGTAGTTGTACTTCTTCTCTCGTATGTCGTCGACGCTCACGCCGAAGAGTTCCATGTCCTGCTGGGGCAGGTACACGCGGTTGTACTTCACGTAGTCTTCCGAGATGTCACGCAGGATGTTGACAAACTGGAGGGCGTAGCCTAGTGCGATCGCGTAGTCGCGCGCAGCGGGCGATGCTCCCATGACGGTGGCACTGGAGATGCCGACGCAGGATGCTACCTTCCAGCAGTATCCTAGCAGTTCCTGCGCGTCGCGTGGTTGCTGCTGCTGGATGTCGCAGCGGCAGCCGTCGATGAGCTCCATGAGGGGTTCTATGTCTAGCTGCGTGTCGCGTAGCAGTTCGCTGACTTCTTCTTCTAGTCCTGCTGCTGGCGTGACTGTCTGCTGGAGGATGTGTGCCCAGCGGTCGAGCGCGTCATGTCGCTCCTGATCGCTCATGCCTGGCTCATCGACGATGTCGTCGACGATGCGGCAGAAGGCATAGAGCTGCGCCATGTGGGTGCGTCTTTCCTGTGGAAGATCCATGAGGGTGAAGGCGAGGTTCGACTTCGCCTTCTTCGTTATCTGATCAGATTCTGTCATCTTAAGATGAAGTAAGAGTTAATGGTAAGCATCTCATTAAGGGATCACACCCCAGTGCTCGGTGAAGGGCCAGATGGCGAGGCTCGCAGGGCCAAGGACGTTGAACTGCTTCACCGATCCCCAGTAGCGGGAGTCCAGCGAGTTCTCCGTGTTATCACCGAGGGCGGCGTATTCATTGAGATTCGGGTTCAGCGGGCTCTTCTTCAGCTGGAGGGATGCTGTTTCCGTGATGAAGGCGTAGGGGGCTTCCTTAGCAGATGCGGGGATGTAGCCGCTGGGGTTGTAAGGCGCGACGCGCTTGCTGATGCGCTCGAAGGTCGCGATCTGGGGGATCTCGTTATTGATGTAGAGGTTTGGCTTCTTGATGCTGACTGTCTGACCGGGGAGGCCTGAGAGGCGCTTGATGTAGTGTGTGCCTTCGCTCTGATCGCTCATGCTCTCGTTTGTCGAGCCGTCGGTGCGTATGCCGCGTGTGTCGAAGACGAATGTCTCGCCGAGCTCGGGCTTGCGGAAGTGGTAGGACATGCGGTTCACGATGACCATGTC
>CAYJNX010000196.1:0-4082 GCA_964371525.1 uncultured Akkermansia sp.
TCGCGTCTTCCATCGTGACGAGGCTTGCCACGACATTCGAGCCCGCGCGCAGCGAGGCACCTGCCTCGAGAGTCAGTTCACCGATACTCAGCACATAGGCTGTGTCAAAAGTAATGATGCCAGCATCCTCTTCGAGCACAACCGTCGCACTGGAGACATCCGCATTCACGACTAAGCTAGTCTCTGTGCCACTGGCGAAGGTGATGCTGTCGTTGTTCGCGAAGATACCGCCTTCATTGAAGTTTGTGCCCACTGCCAGCTGGAGCAAGCCGCCATGCCACGTGAGTGACTTGCCCGAGAGGATGTAGCTGAGTACACCATTAGCGTAGCTGTAGTCACGCCCCGCGAGCGAGCCTTGGATCTTGGTCATGTCCAGTACACCACCAGTGAGCCAGTTTGTGGCATCAATGCTGCCGCCCTCAATGAGCGTGAGCGAGTAGGTGCCACTGCCATCATCCGTGAAGGCGAGACCCGCGATGTTGAGCGTCATGTCGCTGCCGAGATTGACCGTGCCTGCGTTAGTGATGGCGGAGTCAAAGTTCCATAATCCGGAGAGGTCAAGCGTCGCGTCTGAGGAGACGGTAACATCGCCAGAGATGCCGTCCGTCAGTGTGAGGTTACTGTTCACCTGAAGTGAGCCTGCGAAGTTCGACATGCCTGAGAGGCTGCCGCCTTCGTAGGTGACAGCATTCGTGATGGCCTGCGCACCTACGTTCAAGCTGCCGCCATTCACCGTGATAGCACCCCTACCCGCTGCGGTAGCAGAGCCGAGGATGATGGTGGACTGGGTGACGTTCAGGCCAGAGGAGAAGCTATTGTTACCACTGAGGGTGAGCGATCCATCACCGATGACGTTTAAGCTACCTACAGAGCCGCTGGCATCAGAGATGTCGCCTGTGATGTTCAGGGCGACGCCATCCGCGCTGTCGGTCTGCGTGGTGTCTATCGTCGTGACGATGGGGGCTTCAGCAGTGCCAGCTGTCCCGCCTGTGGCGTGTGCGCCTAGCTCGATCTTGTCGGCAAAGGTGACGCTGGCCTCGCTGCTGCCTACGGTAGCTGCGCCGAGCTTCAGCGTGCCATTCGTCGCTGCGTCGAAGTTCGCGCCATTCAGATTCAGACGACCGCCGAGGGCTGCGAGGCTGCTCGTCGTGTTAGCGAATTCGATGGAGCTGATATTCAGCGTGCCGCTCTCTAGTGTGTTCGCAGCTCCGTTGAGTCGCATGCCTGCGTTGAAGCTCACGCTGCCCTCTCCAGAGAAGGTGGCGTTCTCAGCGTCTGCCACCCTGCCGTTGAGCACCATGTGGCTGTCGGCATTCTGCGAGATAGCACCCATCATGATGATCTTGTCCGCAGCGTCGCCTGTGCCGAAGGTGAGCGTACCATTATAGTTCGTCACGCTGTTGATCTTGAGGTAGCCCAGTTCACCCGCGGTTCCGTTTGCGTTGAAGGTGAGCGCTCCACTACCTGTCATGTTATTGAAGGTGAATGCACCATTATAAGCATGCGAGATCGTGGTGTTACCAGACAGCGTGAGCGTGCCCAGCTGGATACCATTCGCGCCCGCGTCGAGGTCGGTGCTGTGCAGTCTCGAGTTCTCGAGGGTGATATCTGTGCCAGTGAAGTCGGCTGAACCGTGGGTTATTTGCAGCAGCGCGCCTGACTTGACCGTGAAGGAGGCGGCGGAGAGGGTTTCTGTCGAGTATTGCCCTGTGCCAAAGGTCGTCGTGCCCGTGTTCACGATGATGTCGCCCTCGAACTCGACGTTGCCATGAAGTCTGACCGCACCATCGAGGGTGAGGGTATGACCCGCATCACCCGTGACGAGTGCTGTCGTCGTGGTGCCTGAGGTGTTGGTGATTGCGGCATCGCCACCGATGTGGAGACGCTGCGCCATGGTCACGCCAGCGGAGCTCAGTGTGGCATTCTCACCGAGGGTGAGCACGTAAGTAGAGCCCAGATCGGAGGCGTTTGCTAGAGTGATCGTCGCGTTGTTCAGGCTGACTTCACCAGCATAGTCGGTGAGGTCGAGCACACTGGCGAGATTGTAGTTCGCACCATCATGACCATCAAGGCGCAGGGTCGAGCCTGCTACACCTGTGGCAGAGATCGCGCCTACGCTCAGGTCGAGATCTGCGACGCCGACGCTGAATTGAGAGTTATTACCCAGCTCAAGACCATTCATTCTGAGGCTATTGCCCGCGGTATTGATAGAAAGGGATGAATTATCACTCACGGTGATGGCACCCACGATGGTGTCAGCCGAGAGGCTGGAGCTGGTGTGCTGGTCGAATATGACGCTGCTGCCATCACTGAAGCTGCTACCATTAAATGCGTCTGCTGTCTGCCAGTCCAAGGAGGCTGGCGCGCTGGACGAGTCGCTACCGGTGAAGGCGAGTGAGGCGAGGATGCCGCTGAGTGTCAGCTTCCCTGCGTCATAGCTGATGGATGAGTCTGCGGAGAGACCATTCACACCGAGGATGCGATCCCAAGCGAGATTCGAGATATCCACGCTGCCTGTTCCTGAGATATTAGCAATATCGTAGACATAGGATCCCTCAGAGACCTCAGCGGTGAGGGCGGAGATGTCGAGGATGGCCGAGCTGCCAAAGTTAAGCATGCCAGCGATGTCGATGCTGCTTGTCAGATTCAGACGACCGTTGATCGTCAGTTCACCACCATCGGTGATGCTAAGCGTGTCACTACTAAATGAATGTGTCCCACCGAGGAGCAGGGTGCTGCCGTCGCCCACTTGAAGAGAACCTCCAGCGGCGAAGCTTACTTGACTAACTGTCGAGGTGACGCGGCCGTCTTCGTTACCCACGAGGATGGCGGTGCTGCCGTCATTTATCTCGAGCGTATTGATATTCAGCGCAGAGCTAATGGTGTAGGTCGCGCCATCCGTGCCTGTGTTCGCCGTGCGGCTCGTCTTGTAGCCATCCGACGTATTGTTACCTGCATTAAGGCCGTTCAGACTGAGGGCGTTTGCATTAATAGCGCTATTCCCGATGCTCACATCACCTGTGTAGAAGTAGATGGCATCACGTGCTACAGTGTTCGCCGCGAGTCCACCTTCGACTGCCGTGCGGATACCAAACTCGATCGCGCCCGTACCTGAAATATTAACAAATTCATCTTCTTCTATTACACCGCCAGGATCAAGCTGGACGCGATTCGTGAAGACGAAGTCCTTACCATTAAATCCTGTAGGGGTAGACATGATGAAGTCACCAGAGAAATCCCCGTGCGCGCCGTTGAAAACGTGGTTATGATCAAAGAGTTTTTCTACTGAAACCTCGATATCTCCATCCCCGTAGGGTGAGGTATTTGTATCAGCCACACCATCACCATCAGTATCAGTCATAATCTTATAGAGACTGCCGTTCTTCAGATCGCCGTTGACGACGACATGCTCTGATTCTGAGCCGCCAGTCTGTTTCCAATTGGCGATGTAGATGGAGGGGGCAGTCCAGCCGAAATTCCCACCGCCAAACCAGCCATAGGTGAAGTCGGTGATGACATGATCATCGAAGGTGCCTGTCTTAGGACCGATGCCACCAGGGGTACCTCCCGTAGGAGTAACTACAATACCCGCCTCCGCTTGCTCGGAGAGGAGAGTATAGGACACAAAGCCCGCAGTCATCGTCACGATGGGCAGACTCGTGGTAAAGCTCGCAGCCACAGCGTAGCTGGAGAGAAGTGCCGCGCGCAGCGACTTATTTATATGTAATTTCATAATACTTTAATAATTAACAAGTAAGTAAACCCACAATATCTCTCGATACTGTGCGTAGTCATGTGTACCCAAGAATGAGGCAACAATACCTATTCAGTATAGCATATGTATCTCCCCCTAAGTCAAGCATATAGATGTAAAATTAGGCACAACGAAGCATTTTTCAACATCTTTTTATTTGATAAAACAGGCTATGAACTCCACTTGCCCATCCCCGCATATGGTTTCTGTTTTGATAGAAATAGAAGAACGCCTAAGTTTCATTATGAGTTTCTTTCAATATCTGTTTTACAGAAGACCTGACTTTGGTATCAGACATCTAAACATGGTGCGCATCGATATAGTATTT
>CAYJNX010000197.1:0-4081 GCA_964371525.1 uncultured Akkermansia sp.
TGCTGAGCCTGCTGAACCTGCTGAGCCTGCTGAGCCTGCTGAGCCTGCTGCGCCTGCTGAGCCTGCTGAGCCTGCTGAGCCTGCTGAGCCTGCTGAACCTGCTGAACCTGCTGAGCCTGCTGTGCCTGAGATTCTAGCCGCGCCTAAGTCACTCAACAACTTCCATATCATTATCGACAATTCCATTTATTTAAGCGTGGATGAAGATGGAATAGCCTACACACACACAGGGGCTAAAATGGGCTTTTTCAATTATATGCCCAAGGGAGACACGGCTCGACTCGGTTTCGCCTATGTTCAGAATCTCGAGAACTCTGATGAAAAGCGTTCACTAAATGCCTTCACTAGTCTAGAGTACGACCCAGAAGGAACTGATGGTACGCCATTAACCGAGTACCCTGCGCAGCTGCAATTCACATCCAAGGATAAGCACTTTTATCACGGAACAATTGATGCGGCATTTTTCAAGATAGACGTGAATACAAAGGAGGTGGAAATGCTAAAATTGGAAAATAAACCCTTTGTTATCATCAAAAAACGCGACAAGGAAAGTGCTGAATCGCAACCACACACTGATGTCAAAGCTCCGCCCCATCTATCATATTGTATCATACGCATTCCAGACACAGGCATGCCCACCACGATTCTCGGTGCGGATGGAGTCGTACTCTCAGCGGATGACGCGAACTTCCCTCAAGATACAGCCTATATCACCTATAAGTATAAGGATAAAAAAGAAGCAGCCTTCTCCTACACCTATATGGTGTATACCCCAAACGATCGCATGATGTACTACGCTCTCGTACCTAAATCAGAAAGATACAAGAAACCCTATGAAGTAGACGATGTAACAGTAGAGCTCATCTTCACAGAACGTAAAGGACATATCCTCAAGGGGAAAGTCTATGGCTATGAAATATCCGATTTGTACGACAGTGCGGAAAGACGCATGGGAACGGAAGTCATCATCGAATACCTATAAACTTACACTATGAAAAATACTAAAAAATACTACTATATCAATTCTCAGCGAGTTACCTCAGGACCTCATGAGGTCCGTGAATTATTACAACTCTACGCAGAAGGTGAAATCAAGCCGACGACAAAGATCGCCCAGAAGGGTGCCCCTGCCTGGCTAGCATTTAAAGAATGCCACGCGGACTTACTCAAGAGTCACCAAGAAGCGACAGCTTTAGAAAGAGTCGCTTCGCGATACCATGTCTTAGACAAGGCGACACGTGAGATCAGTGGACCTTTCTATATCGAAGAGCTGGAGCAGATGATTAACAACGGTCGCGCATCTCGTACTTGCTATGTGTGTAAGAAAGGTGATAAGACATGGGTAGCACTAAGCGAAGCCTTCGACATCTCTTCAGACACAGACATACCAGTACCCATAGCGACATCCCGCGCTGTAGTCCCCTATACCAAGCCAGCAGCTCCTGCAGCGACTCAATACGAGGTAGAGCAACGCCGCAGTCCAAGACCACAGCCTACAAGCCCAGCGCAAAGTCCATCAAACACTCAGGTAGTAACGACAACACCGGCGAAAACATACAGCGTTTTCCAGAGGCGTGAATTAATATCGGAATATGACTTTGGCATGGGATACTTTGCGTCCTATTGGTTCTGCATCTCGCACTGCACGGATTTCACGAGAAGGGCGACGCGTCAGGAATACTGGAGGATGTGGTTTACCTCGACTTTTTTAATCCCCATCTTTAGCCTTCTCACACTGTTACTATGCGCCACACTCATATCATTAGACGTATCGGTAGTTCTAGCAGCAGTGGCAATCCCCTTCTTGGTGATCTATGGTCTTCTTATGTTCATCACGGGGCTATCCAGCGTGGTACGACGCTTACATGATACGGGGCACTCGGGATTTTTTATTCTTCTATTTCTCATCCCTTTTGGGAATATTTACTTATTCATCTTGCTTTTATCAGACAGCACTCCAGGGACGAATACCTTTGGAATAAGCCAAAAGTACCCTGATTAAAGCAACAAAATTTCCCTCTTTCCCAAAAAATATACGAAAATTTAAAAAAATCACTTGCCCTATCTTTAAATCTCAGCTATAATGCACCCGCTTCACGGCACACAACAATGCAGGGATAGCTCAGTTGGTAGAGCAATACCTTGACATGGTAGAGGTCGTAGGTTCGAGTCCTATTCCTTGTACTGCATTAGAAAGCTCATTATTGATCGTCAGATTGATAATGAGCTTTTTCTTTGCTTCGTTTTTTGAACTTCGCTCAGAAGAAGAGGAGTTGCGCTGCGGTATGCACGACACTCTAGCGGGTTCTTCTCGCTGCCATGGAGGTCACGTCGAAGAAGAAGATGTGACCATTCCCCGTCTCCCAATGTATCGCGTATATCTGTAGAATGACGCGGGTTTCATCACCTTTCTTATGACTGAAGATGGCGTAGTTCGCGAGACCACACTTCGCTACCTCGCGTGTGAACTGTAGCGCAAGTCTGAAGACGGCTTCGTCATTCGTCACTTGTATGGTGAGCGGTGTTTCATTACTAAGCCCATCTCCTGCTCCGAGGCTGGCACTGTGCGTTTCACGAAAGAGTCGCAGCTCGTGGGATAGATCCTGCCGCAGCCACGCGAGCTGCGCTTCTTGCAGTGGCTGGCGGTGTGTCCAGACGCTAAAATGATGTCCGAGCCGCGCATGCCAGTCTTCTATTGCTTGACGAAGCGCGGGGGTTAGCAATCCCTTCTTCTTGAGTTCCTGTATCTGGTTAAAGAAGGTGGGGCGGCGCGTCTCTTCTTCCCAGAATATACTCAGCTCCATGAATCCCTTGCGGCGCAGCGTCTCCCAAAGGATGGCATCGGTGCTGATGCTATCGGTGAGCTCTTTTGCGAAAGCGTCCGCCTCGGCCGTGGATTGGATGGAGCTAAGGCGCAGCATGTAGCCGCTCGCCTTTGCCCATGCTTCCTTGAGAGTGCGTTCATTCCTAAGATATTCTATGTTGATATCCTGTGATTCGATAGCCTGTAGTGGAACGACAGGCGCATGCACTGCGAGTAAGAGCAGTAGCGTGCCCTTACTATATCGCGTGAACATGACTTGGAATTCTCGGTACATCACAGTATTTCTAGTTGCTTCATTTTAAGCCTGCTTGCGGTCTGAAACAAGAAAAAAATGAAATAAATCTAATTTCATGAAAGAATTTTAATTTATCATAATTATCATTAGTTTAGATGCTGAATTTTATATCAAACCTCTGATATTTACAATCGATAATCTTCGCGTAGATGCGCAGCGAGGTTTATCACCGCGTGTTAGTCATACTTTCTGTCATGCTGCTTTTCTTGCTTGAAATTAGGCGGTGTTCTCGTTACACTAGCACAGAAATACAATGAACACGCAAGAGTTTAACGAACAAATAGCAAAGAGCTCCGTCTGGGTGCAGGCCCTGAAGGCGGAGATGGGTAAGGTTGTCGTCGGGCAGCATGGCTTGATAAATCGCTTGATTCTCAGTTTGCTCTGTAAGGGGCATGTCTTGCTTGAGGGTGTACCAGGTCTGGCTAAGACGCTGTCAGTGAAGGCTCTCGCTGGGAGCTTGCACGCACAGTTCTCGCGCATTCAGTTCACGCCGGACTTGCTCCCAGCAGACTTGCTCGGGACGATGATTTATAATCCCGAGGAGCGTCAGTTCATCGCTAAGCGTGGTCCTATCTTCGCGAATCTCGTGCTGGCTGATGAGATTAACCGCGCTCCTGCTAAGGTGCAGAGTGCGCTGCTGGAGGCGATGCAGGAGCGTCAGGTGACGCTGGGTGAGACGAGTTATCCTCTCCCTTCTCCTTTCCTTGTGCTGGCTACTCAGAATCCTATTGAGCAGGAGGGGACCTATCAGCTTCCCGAAGCGCAGCTCGACCGCTTCCTCTTCAAGGTGGTGGTGGATTATCCTACGATGGATGAGGAGCGTCGCGTGCTTTCCATGATGAGCAGCACGGCTCCTCCTCCGCAGACGCAGAGTGTGGTGTCGGTGGAGGCGATCGAGGCTTCTCGCGTGCTGATGAATCAGATTTATATCGATCCTGCTGTGGAGGAGTATATCGTTACTC
>CAYJNX010000198.1:0-4053 GCA_964371525.1 uncultured Akkermansia sp.
TCGTTGTAGCGTTCGACTGCGGCGATGATGTCTTGATCGGGTGTCGTGTCATCGTCTAGCCCCTTCGCTATTTCTGTGATGAGGTCCATGGAGCGTTGCATTTTCTCCTTGTATATCTTTGCTTCGGTGCTCTGATCGAAGCTGGCTATCTCGGCGTTCAGCTCGCGCATCTTCGCTGGATCTTTACTATGCTCGGTAAAGATCTCTTGAAGATCACGTGTCAGATCCTTGTACTCTTCGCTCAGCTTATCAAGCTTCTTCGTCGCTTCAGCTGAGCTGAGTTTACCTTCCTTATACTGCTGGCATATGTCGCCTGCTTCAATGATGTTTTCACAGCGTTGGGCTGTGAGGTTCACAGGGCATTCGCCACAGGAGCTCAGGAAGAGGGCAGGGAAAAGGAATACGGCTATTTTGATGTGATGGAAAACTTGCTTCATGCTATAGATCTAGCATGATTAAATCTAACAATCAAGTTTTAATATCTTGTAATATATAACAATTTTTCACAGCATCATTCTACCCATGTGCTTGGTAGTGCAGGGGTACGTGGTACTTCCGTGTGCTTTCCACTGCCTGCACGGTCGATATAGATAGCGTCAGGGGTGAAGAGAATGTAGATGTTCCCTGACTGTAAGGGTGAAGAGGGAGACGCTGCGGTGATGATGGTGCCGTCCTTGTTCACACAGATCATTTGCGGAGAGCTGGCGGAATAGCCATTAAAGATGATGTTTCCATCGGGTGAGATGAGTCGGTTATAAGGCGCGCTCAGCGGGATAGCGAGTTTTGGCGTGATCTGATAGCTGTCGTTGGGGAGTAGATGTGGGTCGTTGGCGATGCGTGTTGCCGTCGAATCGACCGATTTCACATAGTCGCTGATAGGATCTTCTTTCTGGTGTTGGCAGGAGCTTAGCGCAAGAATGATAGGGCTGGCGAGAAGGGCGAACTTGAATGGTGAGTGTGTGTTCATATGAATTAAGATGCTAACAGACTCTCATTCATTCAATAGCTGTTATTAAAAATAGAAAAAGCTCCCTCATCTTAGGATGAGGGAGCTGAGATTTATTATAGAGAACTCGCTTTACTTTCCAAGTGCGGCCTGCGCTGCTGCGATGCGAGCGGTAGGGACGCGGAAGGGGGAGCAGGACACGTAGTTGAGTCCGAGCTTGTGACAGAACATTACGGATGCAGGGTCTCCACCATGCTCACCGCATATGCCCATCTTCATGTCAGGGCGGGTGCTGCGACCCTTTTCAATGGCGATTTCCATGAGCTTGCCGACGCCTGATTGGTCGATGCTGGAGAAGACATTGCTGCTGACGATTTCCAGATCCTGATACTGAGGCAGGAATGTGCCCGAGTCATCACGGCTCATGCCGAGGCCTGTCTGGGTGAGGTCATTCGTACCGAAGGAGAAGAACTCTGCGTGCTGTGCGATCTCGTCGGCTGTGACACAGGCGCGGGGGATCTCTATCATCGTGCCTACTTGGTAGCTGACGAACTTACCCTTTTCTTCGCAGACTTGAGCGGCGACGCGGTCGATGATTTGTTTCTGCAAGGAGAGTTCCTTATCAAAGGCGATGAGCGGTACCATAATCTCGGGGCGAACTTCGATGCCTTCTTCTTCCGTTACCTCGATCGCGGCTTCGATGATGGCGCGTGCCTGCATCTCCGTGATCTCTGGGTAGGCTGTGCCGAGGCGGCAGCCGCGATGACCGAGCATAGGGTTATGCTCTTTCAGCTTAGCCATACGCACGCTGAGCATATCAAAGTTGATACCGAGCATGGCCGCGACTTCTTCCTTCGATGCGTTAGTCGTAGGTAGGAACTCGTGCAGAGGCGGGTCAAGGAGGCGAATCGTCGCTGGGAGTCCCTTCAGAGCCTTGAAGATGCCCTTGAAGTCTTCCTTCTGGAAGGGGAGGAGGTCGGCGAGGGCTGCCTTGCGATCGCTCGCGTGGTGCGAGAGAATCATGCGGCGCATGAAGTCGATGCGGTTTCCTTCGAAGAACATATGCTCTGTGCGGCAGAGTCCGATGCCCGTCGCCCCGAAGGCGATGGCGTTTTCTGCCTGAGCTGGGGAGTCGGCATTCGTGCGTACAGTCATCTTCGAAGCCTGTGTACACCAGTCCATCACGCGGGTAAAGTCAGCGTAGATTTCGCTCTGCTCGGGGGCGAGCGACTTTTCTATGAGTACCTGCACGATTTCGGACGCAGCGGTCGCGACCTTCCCTTCGTAGACGGTGCCTTGCAGACCGTCGATGGAGAGATAGTCACCTTCTGCGTACACGTCACCATTCACGGTGACGGTCTTCGCGTGGTAGTCAATCTGGAGTTCTTCTGCACCGCAGACGCATACCTTGCCCATCTGGCGGGCGACGAGCGCCGCGTGGCTGGAGACACCACCGCGTGCGGTGAGGATGCCTTCTGCGGCTATCATACCGCGCAGGTCTTCTGGGGACGTTTCCATGCGGACGAGGAGCACCCTTTCACCACGGGCGACAGCAGCTTCACAGCGATTCGCATTTAAGTAAATGCGACCCGATGCTGCACCAGGACCTGCGGGGAGACCCTTCGCGATGCACTTCGCTGCCTTGATGGCTTTTGCATCAAAGATGGGGGAGAGCAGCTGATCGACCTGATCAGCAGGGATGCGCTTCACGGCTGTTTCCCAGTCGATGAGTCCTGCACGCTCTAAGTCACAGGCGATGCGGAATGACGCGACACCTGTGCGCTTGCCGTTACGAGTCTGGAGCATGTAGACCTTATGCTCTTCGATAGTGAACTCGAAGTCCTGCATGTCGCGGAAGTGATTTTCCAGCGTTTCACGAATCTTGCAGAGCTCGGCGTAGGCATCAGGCATGACCTTAGCGAGTTCGGAGACGGGGGAGGGGGTGCGTACGCCTGCGACGACATCTTCGCCCTGTGCGTTCAGAAGGAACTCACCGTAGAACTCATTCGCTCCGTTCGCAGGGTTGCGCGTGAAGGCGACACCTGAGCCAGAGGCTTCCGAGGTGTTCCCGAAGACCATGGCCTGCACGTTCACGGCTGTACCCCATTCGCTTGGGATGCCGTACTTCTGACGATAGACGATGGCGCGGTCGTTATTCCATGAGTTGAATACAGCACCGATAGCACCTTGGAGCTGTTCCCATGGATCGGAGGGGAAGCTGCGTCCCTTACGAAGAAGCACGAGTGCCTTGAAGCGCTTGACGAGCTCCTGTAAGTCTTCTGCCGTGAGCTCGGAGTCGACGATGTCGCGCTGGTAGCGTTCCATCTTCAGCTGGTCGATGACCGTTTCGAATGGCTCGTGATCTTCGTTTTCGTCCTTTTGGACTTCGAGGACGACATCACCGTACATTTGGACGAAGCGTCGGTAGCAGTCCCATGCGAAGCGTGGGTTGTTCGTCGCCTTGGCGAGAGCTTCCACGGTGTCGTCATTCAGACCGAGGTTTAAGATGGTGTCCATCATGCCTGGCATGGACTCACGCGAGCCAGAGCGTACGGAAAGGAGGAGGGGCTTGCCATCGGTCGCACCGAAGCTCGCGCCGAGTTCTGCTTCCATCTTTTTCACGCCTTCGGCGATCTGAGCTTCCAGTATGGAGGGATAGCTTTTCTCATGGGCGTAGTAATAGGTACACACCTCTGTGGTAATCGTGAAGCCTGGAGGCACAGGCAGTCCGATGCGGGCCATTTCTGCTAAGTTCGCTCCCTTGCCGCCTAGGAGTGGCTTCATGCTTCCGCCACCGTCGGCGGTACCGCCACCGAAGTGGTAGACGTATTTTTCGTTGTTTTCTGTTTTCATATGAGGATAAAATTTAAGATTTTTGTTTAATTTAGAAGTAATGTTTCTAAATTGAAATTTCAATGCGCGTATGATAGACTTTTAGCCCTCCGCTGTCAAGGCTGCTAGCGCATTATGGCGAAATAGCCACATAGGTAGAAGACAAAACCGTATATAGTCGACCCTTAAAACCATTTAAATCACTGAAAGAGAAAATAAGAACACTCAGAATGCATAGTTTAATTTGCAAGTTATGCTCATAATATGGTAAAATC
>CAYJNX010000199.1:0-4034 GCA_964371525.1 uncultured Akkermansia sp.
GCGCAAACCTCCAAGGACATTTCCATGACGAGAAGTCCGATAAGGTGAAGGAGAAAATCAAATCCCGCCGATACGATGCCATCATCCTCCAGGATCAGAGCATGATGCCAGCCATCTCGCCTGAAGAGACGCTGGATGCCGTGCGCAAGTGGGCAAGCATCCTACCAAAAGAGAATGAAACAAACTCTAAAGTGCCCAAGCTCATTCTCTTCCAGACATGGGGACGCATGGATCCCAATGGCTTTAACAACGAAATGCAGGATCAGCTCACCGCCTGTTACCAGAAGGCCGCCGATCTCCACGGAGCGCAGGTAGCCCCTGTCGGTGAAGCATGGAGACTCTGGCTCAGCGACAGCAAGCGCATGAAGGAGTACCCACTCCACGTCGGAGATGGCTCTCATCCGAACCTAACAGGCTCTTACCTCGCGGCAAGCATCATCTACGCGACTATTTTTGATAAGGAAATCAAGAATCTCACCACGCGCTTCTCCATCTCAGGAAAGCGCGTCACCATACCAAGCGAGCTCGCAAAAAAGCTACAAAGCTGCGCGCGCACGAGCATCAAAAATGCTAACAAAGACAGCAGAAACGCGTCTGACAACGAATGACAGAAATATACTAACTTTATCGTTGACAACTGCCATATTTATCAGTAATTTTACAGTCGTATGAAGACTTTATTCACAGCCCTCAGCGCCATCATGCTGACCAGCTTCGCAAGCGAAGCGCAGGCCAGCAGCGTCATCAATGTAGTTTCCCCTCTTCTCACCCAAGCAGAGACGGTAAGTAAGAAGAAATCAGGACCTACCGATACTCAGACTTTCATTAAGAAGCTCAAGTATGTCCAGACGAAGCCCAATGTGAAGGCTGACTACTTCATCTTGCTGAACACAGCGAGCTGGTGCGCGCCCTGCCGCGAGGCCATGCCCGGTATCGTAGAGACATATAAGGATATTAAGGCTTCCAAGCGCGTCGAGCTCGTCATCCTGTCAGCTGACCAAGATAAAGACGCGGCAAAGGCATATCTCAAGAGTTACAAGGCTAAGATTCCTGCCACCATGGGCAGACCAGAAATCCCAGGCTATGTGAAGAGCAATGGTATCCCCAATGTCACCATCATCGACAAGGATGGCAACACCATCGTGAATGGTGGACCAAGTCTCATCACCAACTGGAAGCAGCACACGCTGGATAAAGAACCAGCAGAAGAGGAGACTCCAGCAGCAGAGTAAGCTCACGCTGACTTTATTTTTAAAAGGCTTCACTCGCGTGAAGCCTTTTTTTTTCTGCACTTGTGGGGGCATATCCACAAACTCAGACTTGATTAATTTTCTCTTTCTGCTATCATTAGCCACGGTATGAGTCAACCCACCGAGCGCAAACCATCTTGGCTGAAAGTCAAATTGCCAAAAGGATCTACCTTTAATGAGATAAAGAAAATCGTTAAAGGAAACGCATTGACCACCGTTTGCGAAGAGGCACTTTGCCCGAATCGCGGTGAGTGCTGGAGTCATGGCACTGCTACCTTCATGATTGGAGGTGAAGTATGTACGCGCGCCTGTGGATTCTGTGCTACGCGCACAGCGAAGCCCCAGCCTCTCGACATCATGGAGCCGCGCAAGGTGGCGGAGGCCGTCGGGCGTATGAAGCTACAGCATGCTGTCGTCACGATGGTGACGCGCGATGACCTCGCGGATGGAGCAGCTGGGCATGTCGCCGCGACGATAGAGGAGATACGTATTCACAGCCCTGAGACGATTATAGAAGTGCTTACCTCCGATTTCAGAGGAAACGAAGATGCACTCGCGCAGGTGATTGCCGCGCGCCCACACATTTTTAATCACAATCTGGAGACCGTAGCTCGCCTCACGCCCATCGTTCGTTTCCGCGCGAAGTACGAGCTTTCCCTCCACATGCTTCGCCGCGCACGCGAGATGGCACCCGGTCGCATCGTCACGAAGAGTGGCATCATGCTCGGGCTCGGTGAATCCCGAGACGAGCTGCTACGCAGCATGGATGATCTCCTAGAGCATGGCGTGAGCGTGCTGACACTGGGGCAGTACCTGCGCCCCAGCCCACGCCACTTACCTGTTATCCAGTACCTCAAGCCAGAGGTCTTTGATGAACTACGCGATATCGCGCTGGGCAAGGGATTCCGCTACGTCGCGAGCGGTCCGCTCATCCGCAGCTCTCACCATGATGCGAACTTCCGTCCCGAACTCGACATCATGGAGGCGATCAAGCAGGATCTCCTCATCACCCCTTCACACTACGTGCCTCTTCCTCCTATTGTAGAAGAAGCTGAAGAAACATCTCCACAATCATAACCACACACTCGCAAACCACCATGGACTCGTCCGAACAAAACAACACAACAGTAGAAGCTCTCGAAGCTCTCTATGGCAGCGATACCTTCGGTATCACCTCGATGCAAAAGTACCTCTCTAAGAGCGCGTACAAGAAAATGATGAGCACAGTCCAGCTCGGTGGCAAACTCGACCCCAGCATCGCGGATGAAGTCGCGCAAGCCATGATGGTCTGGGCTATTTCCAAGGGGGCTACGCATTACACCCACTGGTTTCACCCTCTCTCTGAGGCGACAGCCGAGAAGCATGACTCCTTCGTCAGCCCCGATGGTAAAGGTGGCATGATATGCGAGTTCACAGGCAAGACACTCATCCAAGGCGAGGCCGACGGCTCATCCTTCCCTACAGGCGGCATCCGCGCCACATTCGAAGCACGTGGTTACACCGCATGGGATCCTACGTCCCCCGCCTTCATCAAGCGCACGGCAAACACCGCCACGCTCTGCATCCCCACAGCTTTCTGCTCCTACACAGGCGAAGCACTCGATAAGAAGACTCCTCTTCTGCGCTCCATGGCTTCCGTATCGAAGCACGCGTTGCGTCTCGTGAAGTGCTTTGGTATCGACCCAGGTTACGTAGCGAGCGATCTCGGAGCTGAGCAGGAATACTTCCTCATCGACCGACGTCACTACATCCAGCGTCCCGACCTCATCGAAACAGGCCGCACGCTTTTCGGCGCATTACCACCGAAGCACCAGCAGATGGAAGACCATTACTATGGCGCGATCAAGGAACGCGTCCTTGAGTTCATGGACTCCGTCGACCGCGCCCTCTGGACACTAGGTGTCCCTGCGAAGACACGTCACAACGAAGTCGCACCCGGTCAGTTCGAAATCGCCCCCCTCTTCGAGCCCATTAATGTCGCTGTCGACCACAACGTCATGATCATGGACGTGCTCCAGCGCCAAGCTCTGAAGTACGACCTCGTCTGCTTGCTCCATGAGAAGCCTTACGCACAGGTGAACGGTTCAGGTAAGCACAACAACTGGTCACTGAGCTGCCCAGGTATGGGATCACTCCTATCCCCTGGTAAGAGCCCACACAGCAACCGCCTCTTCCTCGCCCTCCTCGCCTGCGTGGTGAAGGGTGTGGACAAGCACGCGGAACTTCTCCGCGCCTCGATTTCTAAGGCGGGTAACGACCACCGACTCGGAGCACAGGAAGCCCCACCAGCCATCATGTCAGTCTTCCTCGGAGATGACCTCACGAGCATCATCGACCAGATCAAGTCTGGCAGCGCGAAGACCAGCTGCGAAACGACGATGATGAAGCTCGGTGTAGACATCCTCCCTGCCCTACCAAAGGACACGACAGACCGCAACCGCACCTCACCCTTCGCCTTCACAGGTAACAAGTTCGAATTCCGCGGCGTAGGCTCATCCCAGACCTGCGCATGGCCGATGACTGTGCTGAATGCCATCATGTGCGAAACGATAGACGAAGCGGCGACACGCTTAGAGCCATTCGCTGGTACTGATCAGCTGAACGACGAAGTAGACAAGCTGCTGAGCGAATTCTTCACCGAGCATGACCGCATTATCTTCGACGGTAATGGCTACTCTGACGACTGGATCGTCGAAGCAGCACGCCGTGGCCTGCCAAACATCCGCACCAGCCTCGAAGCCTTCGAAGTACTCGGCAGAGACAGCACCGTCGAGCTCATGGAGA
>CAYJNX010000200.1:0-4004 GCA_964371525.1 uncultured Akkermansia sp.
GGGGCATTTATTGGGGATTTCCTTATTGCGAAGCGCAAGTTCCCTACCGCCTGTCGCTCCGCCATGGGTGGGCTGATAG
This sequence comes from uncultured Akkermansia sp., assembly GCA_964371525.1. Taxonomy (GTDB): domain Bacteria; phylum Verrucomicrobiota; class Verrucomicrobiia; order Verrucomicrobiales; family Akkermansiaceae; genus Akkermansia. Next base: position 80 of record CAYJNX010000200.1, read on the forward strand.
GCTTCATCCTCGGCGTGATAGGGAAGCTCTTCATCGCGGGTATCATGATGGTCATCGTCGTGTACTTCACTGGCGTATTTTAAGCACATCATCAAGGCATTACTCCTTTATCCTTGATATACATTATTGTTATGTTACAATAACCTGCATGGAAATAGCAACGACATGCGTTCAAGCAGGCTGGAATCCGAAGAAAGGCGAGGCTCGTGTCCTCCCCATCTACCAGAGCACCACATTCAAGTACGAGACGAGTGAGCAGATGGCGAAGCTCTTTGACCTCGAAGAGTCGGGATTCTTCTACAGCCGATTACAAAACCCCACGAACGAGGCCGTCGCCGCGAAGATAGCCGCCCTCGAAGGTGGTGTCGCTGCCATCCTCACCTCATCAGGTCAGTCGGCGAGCTTCTACGCCATCGCGAATCTCTGTGAAGCAGGTGATCATGTCGTCTCCACTGCGGCCATCTACGGGGGGACTTATAATCTCTTCGCCGTCACGCTTAAGAAGCTAGGCATTGATGTCAGCTTTGTGAATCAAGACGCGAGCGAGGAAGAGATCCGCGCTGCCTTCCGTCCCGAGACGAAGTGCATGTTCGGCGAGACTCTGTCAAACCCTTCCTTGCAGGTGCTGGACATTCACCGCATGGCTGATATCGCCCACTCCGAGGGTGTCCCTCTCATTGTCGATAATACCTTCACCACTCCTATCAACTGCCGCCCCTTCGAGCTCGGGGCCGACATCGTCATGCACTCGACGAGCAAGTACATGGACGGGCACGCCACACAGGTGGGCGGCGTCATCGTCGATAGTGGCAACTTCGACTGGGCAGCGCATGCCGACCGCTTCCCCGGTCTCACGCAGCCTGATGATTCCTACCACGGTCTCGTGTACAGCGAAGCCTTCGGCAAGGGTGCGTTCATCACGAAGTGTACCGTGCAGCTCATGCGCGACCTCGGCGCTATAGCCGCCCCGCAGAATGCCTTCCTGCTCAATATTGGCTTAGAAACCCTGCATCTCCGCGTCCCTCGCCATTGCGAAAACGCGCAGGCCGTCGCCGAGTTCTTACAGACACAGCCTGATGTGAGCTGGATTAACTACCCTGGCCTCGAAGGCGACCCATACTACGAGCTCGCACAGTCTCAGTTCAAGGATGGGCAGAGCTGCGGTGTCGTTACCTTTGGCATCAAGGGCGGTCGCGAACGCGCCATCGCCTTCATCGATAGCTTGAAGCTCGTCTCCATCGTCACCCACGTCGCTGACGCACGCAGCTCCGTCCTGCATCCAGCGAGCCACACGCATCGCCAGCTTAGCGACGAGCAGCTCCTCGCAGCTGGGGTGAAGCCAGACCTCATTCGACTCTCCGTCGGCATTGAAGACGCGCGCGACATCATTGCCGATTTACAACAAGCCCTAGCACAGATCTAATATATGAAAAAACTCATTCTCGGAAGCCTCGCAGCACTGAGTCTACTCAGCCCAGCCCTACAGGCGAAGTCCACAGCGAAGGCAGACCAGCTGCATTCCTATCTCTACGCTGACTTAGATGATCAGCCCCTCATGCGCGTCTGCATCCACAGCGATACGGAAGGCGAAGAGCTCAGCGGTCTGCAATTCAAGCTCAAGGGCGATGCCGTGAATGCCTGCTTTAAATCCTTCAGCCTCTACAGATCAGGGGATGACGGTCGATGTGGTCTCTTCTCCCTGAAGACTCCACGCAACACGGAACGCGCCACTCGTATGAACTGGAGCATGAATCGTGGCAAGTCCACGGTCAATTTCAAAGGAAAGATCAAACTCAAGAAGGGGAATAACTTCTTCTGGCTCGTCGCCGACACGAAGGAAAAAGTCCCTGGTGCAGCTGAAGTGGACGCAGAACTCAGCATCGCTCGCGTGGATGATGAGAATGTCACCGTGACGGGAGGCGATCCAGAGGGCGCACTACGCATTTACCCCTTCTACGAGCGCATAGCTGCCTATTATCGCTGCCAACAGTTGATGAAGTGGGAGAAAGGTCAGCTCACGAAGCAAGATTTCAAGCTCCTGACGGATGTATACTACTTTAACGTCACCGTTGACGGTGGCGGGAACATCCTAGGCGGTGAAGATCCTCTGTTCTTAGAGGGCATCGCCAAGCTGAAAGAACTGCGCGGGAATCAGCCTGTGGACATCATCCTCGGTTTTGCGGGCTGTGACCCAGGCTTCACAGCAGCAGCAGCAAACGCGCACTCACGTAATGAGTTCGCGCGTCAGTTAAAAGCTTATTTAGACAAGCATGACCTCGACGGTGTCGACCTCGACTGGGAATACCCCGACAATGACAAGCAGTGGGTGGACTACGCCTACCTCGTGTATGCGATACGCGAGGCATTCGGTGCGAATGGCAAGACCATCAGCGCGGCGGTGAATATGAACTACATGCCACCACGCCAGCTTCTCCTTGATCAGCTCGACTACGTGAACATCATGTGCTACGACCGCGGTGGCGAGCATGCGACGATGGCTCATTACAAAGAGGACATCAAGAGATCACGCGCCATGATCCCTGACGTGAAGATCATCATGGGACTTCCCTTCTACTCGAATAATCTGGATGGCACGCGCAACTGGGATCTCCAGACAGGCTACAGCGGCATCCTGAAGGAGAATCCACGCTTGAGAGCCAGCGACAATATTGCTAACGTCAAGGGTGGCAGGCACTACTTCAATGGTGCACGTCTCATAGGAGATAAGACAAAACTCACGCGCCAAGAAAAACTCGGCGGTGTCATGGTCTGGGCTTACGAATACGATATTGACATGAAGAGTCCTCTCTCCCTACGCCGTGCCATGTTCAAGGAAATGCGGCGCAAGGCACGCCCACGCTTATCAAAGGAATAATATTTCCCCCCTGCGACTACGCCATGTCTGGCGTACAGAAAGAGGAGTTAGCAATGATGCTAACTCCTCCGTATGTAGGCTGAGGCAGCCTCCCCTCTATTCGCTCAGAGTCATGCAAGACCTGAGCGAATAGGAGGACTAACTTGCCTCACCCGTTCCTTCAATAGAGGCGGTGTCCGATGCAGATACCTGATCTTCGACCTTTACGCGAGGCTTACGACCTCGTGGTCGCCCTGTATAGGGCTTCTTGACGCGTGGTGCGCGTGATACTGGCTCAAGGGGGTCGATAACCCCCTCTTCACCGAGTCGCGATACGAGATTACGAAGTGCGAAAGTGATGACAGCTGTGCGATCCATATAATTTTCTGCACACATCTCATCTATCTCAGACAGTAAAGCCGCAGGGCAACGAAATGCTATTAATTTCTTTTTCATATTATTAAGCAACGTTAAGTAAGTACAATTAAATTACCACATTGCGTAATTAATAGCAATACAAATCAGTGTAATAATTAAAATTAATTTTAAATGTATAATAATTAAACCTGAGCACAGAACACGTTTCTGCCGTAAGTATCGTTGTATTTTATCACGAACCAGATTGTGTCATCGGGCATGAGAATTCCGTCAAATCTATCTGCCCACTCTACAATTAACACGCGACCGGAGCTTAAGTAGTCTTCCCAAGCGATAGAATGCGCCTCTTCTGGGGCTGCCATGCGGTAAAAATCGAAGTGGGCGCAGGGCATGTTTATGTCATTATATTCATTGACGAGAGAGAAGCTGGGGCTGACTATAGGCTCTTTTTGCCCCAGCCCCTGAAGTACGCCCTGTGTAAAATGCGTTTTTCCCGCCCCCAGATCACCGACGAGACCTATCACATCCCCCGCCTCTATATAGTCAGCGACAGCCTCTCCTAGCTCGCGCATCTCCTCGGGGGAATTCACCAAAATCGGGTTGGAGGAAAAAATTTTTTTCAGATTTTTCATATTTTAAAGAAATTTTTCTTGTCAAAGTTCTTGTGATGGATATAATGTGGCAGCCCGCGAG
>CAYJNX010000201.1:0-3996 GCA_964371525.1 uncultured Akkermansia sp.
CATAGACATTCTCTTCCTTTTCACTCCATGTGCTGAGCACGGCTGCCAGTAAATCATCGGGCGCAAGATGTGATTCCATCAGTGCATCCCATTGCTCATCCTTGATGGCATGTAGATCCAGCGTGAGTATCTGATCATCTGGCTCACCGGCATCCATTAGCTAGGGTCTTCTGCGGCGGCCATGTCTTCCTGCGCGTCATCAAGAGGGTATTGCTTCACTTTTATCTCTTTTTCGGCGGCTTGGTAGACTGCCTGCACGGCTGCGTGGGTGACGGTGGCGACAAACTGAGCCATCTGTGGCTCGATGACATGATGGGGCGCGTGGCGGCGCAGATCATCTATGAGTGTGACTGGGAGCTTGATACGCAGGGTGTTCATGCTTGTATCCTCCTCTTCTTCTGCCTGCATGAGCTCGCGTAGGCGCGCATGGTAGCGCTGCGGGATGGGGCGGTAGGAGAACCATCCTCGTACTGTTCCGCCATTGACACAGAGCTGCTCGCCAAGCCATTGAGTGGTTTTTTTCTCACGACGTAGCCAAGCTTTTATCTCCTCCGTTAGTTGTTCGGAACTCACCCTGAGATTTTAAGATCGCAGAGGTGGTGAAGCAAGCAAATTGAGCAAAGTGTCTACGGGGCGTATGCGCTCCTTGATTAACTATGCGCGACGCGTATGAATTTGCTGCTGAGTCGGGCTTATAACGTATTGTTGACACTGCTGATGGCATAGGGTATAGTGGGGGCTAGAAAGTTTATTAGGATGTTGAGATTATTAGGTAATGTGATTTGGATTGTTTTTGGTGGCTTTATCCTCGCGCTGGAGTACCTCGTGGCGGGGCTGATTCTCTGCCTGACTATTATTGGGATTCCCTTTGGCTTGCAGGCGATCAAGCTGGGGGTGCTAGCACTACTCCCCTTTGGGAATACAACTATCATCTCAGCACAGAGTAATGGACTGCTCAGTCTGGTGATGAATATCCTGTGGATCATCCTCGGGGGTATCTGGATATCGCTTACGCATCTCGTGCTGGGTCTTGTTTTCTGTGTGACGATTATCGGTATTCCCTTCGGATTGCAGCATTTTAAGCTGATGGTGATCGCACTTGTGCCTTTCGGGCGTAAGATTGTGCCTATTGAAGATGCTTATTGAGTTTACAATGTGATCTCGTAGACCATGAGTTCGAGGATGCGGCCTTCGTCGGTGACGAGTTTCTTGTCCTGCTCGATGACGACACCTCCGTAGAATTGGGGGATCTTCTTGCTGGGCTCATTGCGCCAGTCGACAGGGTAGACGAGCTTCTGGAAGCCTCGCTGCTTCGCGATCTCGATGACGCCTCCTACGGCTTCGCGGCCATAGTGATGCCCGTGTGAGCCCTTCTTCGTCCAGATGCCGATCTCGGGGACTTCGTGGTTGAGGTGGTGGAGGCTGACGATGCCGATGAACTCCGCGTCTTGCTTCGTGCGTATCACGTAGAGGGAGGTGAGGTGAAGCTCGTGCTCCGCCATGGACAGCTTGATGTAGCTCAGCGTGTCGGAGAGCTGTTGGGGAACCTCGGGCTGCATGTAGACGTTCACCTCGTGGGTGAAGTTGACGAAGATATCTTGCGCGTCGTCAAAGTGGACAAGATTTAGTGTAAGGCGTTCTGTTTCAGAATTCATAAGATCGTAATATTATAAGACTAGTGTAGCACGAATGCGCGGCATGGGCAAGGTTAATTCCCTGTGCCTCACAGCGCGACAGGGATTTTTTTCCTTGCAAAGCCGCTCTGATGCGCTTAAAATGGCGCATCATGAAACGACTCGAAGGTAGAACCGCCATCGTAACAGGAGCTGGCCGTGGAATCGGTCAAGCTGTCGCAGAACGCTTCGCCCAAGAAGGCGCGAAAGTCATTCTCATCTCTCGCAATCCTGCCTCCTGTGGAGCAGCAGCAGAGGCTATCAACGCGCAGTACCCTGACTCCTGTGTCGCTTACCCCTGCGACGTGGCAGACGCCGCCGCTGTGGACGCATGCGTGAAGGAAATCCTCGGGCAGTACCCTAGCATCGACATCCTCGTAAACAATGCAGGCATCACAAAGGACGGCCTGCTCATGCGCATGAAGGAAGCAGACTGGGATGCCGTCATGGACACGAACCTCAAGAGCGTCTTCCTCTTCGTGAAGGCACTCATGCGCACCATCAGCAAGAGCCCAGCGGGACGCATCATCAACATGGGCTCTGTCGTCGGCATCACGGGCAACCTCGGTCAGTCGAACTACGCCGCTTCGAAGGCAGGCCTCATCGGCTTCACGAAGTCCATCGCCCTTGAACTAGCTTCTCGCAAGGTCGCGTGCAACGTCATCGCCCCTGGCTTCATCGCCACGGAAATGACAGATGCCATCCCTGAGCAGGCACGTGAAGCCATCCTCTCGCGCATCCCCATGAAAGACATGGGTCGCCCAGAGGACATCGCAAGCTGTGCTGCCTACCTCGCCTCGGATGAAGGCCGCTACATGACAGGTCAGGTGCTCGTCTGTGACGGTGGCATGTGCATGTAAAAAACTGCCTATAAAAATCATTTTGTCAGCCCTGCTGAGTTTAAGGGGACCTTGCAAAAGGCGTGCTGTGACGCTCATTTTCGAGACTAGCACTCTGCTCGCACTCATTTTGTAAGATCCCCTTTATACTCAGCAGGGCTGAATTATTATACTAACAGGCACACTAACTGCTTGCTATTCCCGACTGCTTTAGTATATGCTTGCCTCATGACAACATTAAAAACACTTTGTTTACTAGGCCTATCAGCAGTGATGGGCGCGAGCGCTATGGCTGAAACGATCAAGTTACCAGCACCTGTGAAAGAAGGCGGCATGACTCTGCTCGAATCACTGAGCAAGCGTCGCACCGTACGCGCCATGGACAAGGAAAAGACACTCGACATGACCACGCTGGGTAACCTCCTCTGGGCGGCGAACGGCATCAGCGATGATGTGGGACATCGCACCGCGCCTACAGCCGCGAACAAGCAGGAATTCGAACTCTACGTCGCGACAGCGCAGGGAGTTTACTACTACGATGCCGCTAAACACGAGTTAAAACAGATCGTCGCGGGTGGTGAAGTCTTCAAGGCAGCCCGCTCCTATGGTTCGGTAGAAATCCTCCTTGTAGGGGACAAGAACAAGCAAGGGAACGAAGGGCTCATGCACTGTGATTCAGGCTTCATCGGGCAGAACATCTATCTCGCCTGCACCGCCTTTAATCTCGGTACGGTGTACAGAGCCTCCTTCCCGAAGAAGAAGCTCAACGAGATGATCCCCCTGCCGGAAGGAAGCGAAATCATCTATACGCACTCAGTAGGCTACAAGGCTGAGGCTAAGTAAAAGAAATAATCAACACATCGAAAGGTCACTCCCGAAAAGAGTGACCTTTTCTCATTCGCTCATGGTTCCCACAAAAGCCCGACACCTAGAGCGGGAGTCCAGAGGGGCTCAGCTCCTCTGGCAGGGTGTGGGACGGCGTCGCACTGGGGGCGTGGGGGCTAGCCCCCGCATAGTAGACCGTGATCGTAGATCACGGAACGTCAGTGAACACACTAAAATCACACACGCCCGCGTGGAAGTCGCCGCATCGTGTCAGCACCCTCACTGACGTCCCCTTATCCTCTGCCCGCAGGGCAGCTCTTCTCTACTGTCGCTAACGCGAAGCGCGCCGCTGTGTTCACCGTGGTGCTACGCTATCGCGTTTGCCTCGGAAGAGATCAGTCGCGCTGTCGCGCGCGGTGAGAGGAGCGTCAGTTTCTGGTGTGGACTCCATGCTGGGGTTGCCCCACGGGCGCGTGTGGCTAGCGATTATCTGAAACTGACGCTGCTGTGGCTGCGCCACAGCTTTTCCTTTGGGAGCTAGCCCCCATTCCCCCAGTGGGACGCCGTCCCACACCCTGCCACAGGCGCGCGCCCCGCAGGACACCCAACTAGGTGTTTGGGGGGGGGATTTGGTTAGGTGTGTTTTTTTATTTGGTTTT
>CAYJNX010000202.1:0-3989 GCA_964371525.1 uncultured Akkermansia sp.
CCTTGGTACGAGCGATGACGCCATTGATGATGCCGCCATAGTAGTTCATGTTGAAGTCCCCTACTTGAGTCGTCGAACCGTCAGTTTGCCCACCGCCGTAGACACCTTGGTAGGTACCACTCATGAGCGTGATGTCAATTGTTGCATTGACCGTGCCCTTGTGGTTCGTTTTCTGCGTTACCAAGCCACCAATGATATGACCGTCGAAGACGAGAGCGGCGTCTGCTGCAGCTTGATTCTCCGCTGTGGAAGCGACGCCTAAGTTATAAACAAGTTGCCCGCTCACGTTGACAGCCTTACTACCAGCAAATAGGGAGTAGCTATCACCGTCGCCATAAGTGGAACTATCAGTATAAGCACCAAATTTACCCGTTTTCAGGTTGAGCGTTTGGGTGCCATCCATTCTGATGGTTTGCGTAGTACCTGAGTTCGACTCACCCGCGATACCGATGTAGCCGAGGCTCTCGGTAGAGCTGGTTTCGACATTGATGGTATTGTTGAGCTTCAGGTTAATAGCATTTTGCCCATTCCATCCGATCAAGCCCTGAGCTCCACCATTGCCGAAAGTCAATTTGGTATCCCCTGTGACATTGAGCGTGATATCGACATGCTCTGTCATGTCGATCAGCGTCGTGTCATTTGTCGACATGATGCGGAAGCTTCCGTAGTCGCCACCATTCAGATTCACGGTCATATCGCCCGCAGGAGCGATATCAGGAGTCAGCTCGATATTAGGAGCTCCCGTCGTCGCGTAGGTCTCCTCGGAGACGCCGGCTTCGGTGATCTTGTAGCTATCACCTTCTTGGGTGAAGGTATACTCACCTGCTTCGCCACCTAGGGCTACGTTGTTGCCAGTCACGCTGACGGCGGCGCTAGCCTGCGTGGCAAAGAGAGAGCAGCTAGCGATGGTGACACTCGCCGCCATGGATAATGTGCATACAGCCCTGCGCAGGGCTCTATGCAACTTATGGTTAAGATGTAATTTCATGGTATATTATTAACAATTAACAAGTCGCTTTGTAATTAAACTGTGACGTATAACAGGGAAAGCGAAGATGCCTAACTTATACCATATCACGTGATCACGATTCAAGCGTAAATTTCTGATTTTCACCATTTAAAAATGAGTAAAAATATATTTACTTTCTCTCATTCTGGCAACGCAATATTTCCATAAAAAGCCGCTCACTTCTACAGGTGATCTTGCAAAATTAGCAGCTTCGGATTTTGCATGCAGTTTGGATGATAATTTACGGCGTTTGGGCGCGCATAGCGAGCTATGTAAGCCCAAAAAGCTGTAAATTCTCGCCAAAATGCAGAAAAAGGCGTGCTGTTTTGCTCATTTTCGAGACTAGCATTCTGCTCGGACTAATTTTGCAAGGTTCCCTACAGGTGAGCGGCTTACTTTTCATACAAATATCTGATTAAGATTACTTATGTTTGTCAAATCGCGTGCAGAGGATCAGCACCTCGAAGGGTTCGAGTGTGATGGTCACCTTAGCCTTAGCTGGGATACCCAAGGCTTGAATACGCTGATCTTTAAACGGAGACTTGAGTTCTATGGCTTCAGGCGTGATAGGCTCGAATACATCCACACTCAGCTCGATGCTCTGTGGCTTGTCATCAGGATTACGCAGGGCGAGTGTCGCGCCTCTGTCTTCACGCCATGACGCGTAGCCATAGACCTTCCCTTCTTCAGGATTGCCACCGACCCAGTGCGTGTCAGCCGTGACATCTTCGTAGGCATCTGCCCAGCGTACGGCCTCAGCGACATCGTCCCATGCCTTGTCATTCATCATTCCGGGTGTGAGGTAGAGCTCTTGCAGATTCGCACCTGCGCCCATGAGCATACGGATGTCCTTCTTCAGATCGTTGTCCACGGGGAAGTCGTACTGATCGCGCGTGACATCGCTGACGAGCTGCTTATTGCCAGCGCCGTCGCTAGCCTTCTGTTCCTTGTGGTTTTCACTCCATACGCCCATCGCGTCTTTCTCTGAGGCTACAGGAGCATTTTTCACGTAGCTGCGCTTGTCGCTACAGCGTGGTCCTTGGAAGTGCATGCCTAGCACAATACCGTGGTGCATAACGGAGCTAAGAGGGTAGAGTGGATTGTGACGAGCGAAGCTGTTATAGCAGGCAGCGTCGCGGAAGTTGATATACTGCTCGCGGTTGCTTCCCTTTCCTATCCAGAACACGTCGGCTGTACCTGTGCGCCAGATGCTGTCGATGTGGTTCAGCCAGAAGGGGCTCGGCCATGTGCCTACTGTGGTGTTCAGGAAGACCTTTGGGTTCACGCCACGAAGTTCATTCGCTATGTTCAGCAGCCCCATGAAGTGGGGGGAAACTCCCTCGCCCGCGCGATCCCACTTGAAGTAGTTCACTCCATCCTTTGTCATCAGATCCTTGTGCAGGTTCAAGAACCAGTCATAGTAACCGGGGTAGGCGAGGCTGAGCTGCTTTGCGTCCTGTGGGATCTGCTTATGCTTCTTCGCGTAGTTCGCACGCTCTTTATCACCATAGTATCCTCCGAGTGGGGAGACCCAGATGCCGAAGTTTGACTTGATCCCCTTGATTGCCTCGCTGAGATTAGCGAATCCCTGTGGGAACTTCTTCTTGTCAGGATGCCAAGGGATGTCATTGTAGTTATCCCAGCCATCATCGAGAACGAAGGAGTCGAGCACGATGCCGCGCTTCTTCGTGAGCTCTTCGCCGTAGTCCTTCACCGTCGCGAGCATGTTCTCTTCATTAGGGTTAAGACCGTGATCGTACCAGCCGTTGTACTGTAAGAAAAGGCTATAAGGCTGTGCGCGCTCGTTCTCCAGGTAGGAGAGGAAGCCGCGACGCAGCTGTCCCTTCGGGTACACGCCCTGAACGGTTGAGAATATGTAGTTCTGCCCCTTTGCCATGGGGAGTTCGCAGTCGAAGCCTATGCTTGCCCCCTGTTCATTAAGCTTGGCTAAGCCGACGGGGTTTTCGATACCGAAGAAGAGGCGACTGTCCTTGTTCACGAGTGGTGAGCCGACGGCTCTTCCCTTCACCTCGAAGCCTGTGCCTTCGAGATTGATGAGATCAATGTGCTTGATATCGATAGCCTTCGTCGCGTGGATGTCAAATGTCTGCTTCACATAGCTCGCGCCATCGCGAAGTTCGGCACGCCACTTGATGCTGATGCCAGCATCTTCATTAGTGAAGGTCGCATAGATACGGCGTGCTAGACTTTTCTCGCTGTTGCGTACAGCATGAGGCTTAGCACCACCGTGAGAGATGATCACGTCACTTGTGCTGAAACTCGTCGAGGGGAACACACCCGCTGCCGTCGTGATGGAGAAGGAGGGTTCCTTGCTGCTAATAGCGGCTAGACCTTCTTGCTGGAAGCTAAAGGAGGAAAGGGAGTTAAGATTACTCTTCCACTTAAGAATGTTATTGGAAAGCACATAGTCTGCCCCGCTGACGACATGGAGCTGAGCCTCTTGTGGCTTCACTGTGGATGGATAAGGTACCGTGTTCTCCGCATGGATGGAGGAGCATATGGCGAGGATAATAGCTAAGGATGGTATAATCTTCATGTATCAATGTTAGAATTATAAAAAGCTCTCTACTATTTCTTTTACATCTTAGTTAGATAACAAAAGAAATCATTTGAGCTGCATTACAGTATAGCATACTGATTTGAGAAAGCAAGTTGATAATCTCACACATATTTTGAAAAATTCTAAATCACTTCTATCTCAACGAATAGTTAAGGGGACCTTGCAAAATTAGCAGCTTCGGATTTTGCATGTAGTTTGGATGATAATTTACGGCGTTTGGGCGTGCATAGCGAGCTATGTAAGCCCAAAAAGCTGTAAATTCTCGCCAAAATGCGGCAAAAGGCGTGCTGTTTCGCTCATTTTCGTGATCACCATTCTGCTCAGACTAATTTTGCAAGGTGCCCTTAAACGAATCTCTATTTCATGATTTCCGCGACATTCCCAATATGTTACAATTGA
>CAYJNX010000203.1:0-3984 GCA_964371525.1 uncultured Akkermansia sp.
GTTCTAGTTGCTTGAGTGATTTTCAGATACCCCCTTTTTAAGGGTCGACTATGTAAGCTCAAAAAGCTGTAAATTCTCGCCAAAATGCGGCAAAAGGCGTGCTGTTTCGCTCATTTTAGAGACTAGCTTTCTGCTCGGACTAATTTTGCAAGGTCCCCTATAGGAGAGAATGATTAATTCTCTCCGTGACGCACGCAGCGAGGCTCCATCATGAGGACGATGGCCTGCTGCTGTGCGATAGGTCGATGCATCGTCCCCTTAGGGATGCAGATTCCCTCGTGCTGTGAGAGCTCCGTACGCCCCGCCTCTGTCTCGATGATGATATTCCCCTCTAGGACGAAGAAGGCCTCGTCCGTGTCCTCATGCTTGTGCATGGGGTATTCTCCTAGGAATACGCCGACGCGCAGCACGGACTCGCCGATGCGGCACAGCGATTTATTAAACCACGGGCGCATATTCCCCTCCAGTGTGTCAGCCACACTGATCTTCGCCAGATAGTTGTACTTGATCTCGTCACTCATGTGCTCTACAGCTTAGCATAGTGTCTGAGTGCTCACAAGGTCTTCTACTAACAATTAAACGCTAGGCTCTCTCGCCTCGAACGCGACTACTCAGAATACGCGCTCTTGTAGGCTTCTTTGCTTTTCTTTCTACGATGTCGCGTGGTATTAGGCTTGCGACTTGGGCAAATAGGTGTAAATTCTCGCCAAAATGCTACAAAAGGCGTGCTGTTTCGCTCATTATCGAGATCATCATTCTTCTCGGACTAATTTTGCAAGGTGCCATCAAGGGAGGTTTTGTTTGTTGTCCAAACACCAGTATACTCTTTATTGGTGATACACTCAACCTTCCATTTTTTTTGCTTACAGGGGACTGGTTATTTTTGAACACGGATACTCGTGATTTTTATTTGGGACACGTGTGCTGCCGCCTCATTGCCGCTCCTATCTCTTCATTGTGTCCTCACTGGCATTTAAATGCTTGAGATATCGCTTCATTTTTGCTATAGTTCCTCGCATTCACCTATGAGCAACGACCATCAACCATCATCCGGCTTAAGCTCCCACAACAGCCTCATCCAGCAGATGTACGGGGATTACTTCCTTGAGTACGCTTCCTACGTGATTCTCGAACGAGCCGTTCCTCATGTCATCGATGGGCTCAAGCCCGTGCAGCGTCGCATCCTCCACTCGATGGAGCGCATGGATGACGGTCGCTACAACAAGGTCGCCAACATCGTCGGTGATACGATGAAGTACCACCCCCACGGCGACTCCTCCATAGGCAGTGCCCTCGTGACCATGGGGCAGAAGGACCTGCTCATCGACACGCAGGGGAACTGGGGGAACATCCTCACGGGTGACTCTGCGGCCGCCTCTCGATACATCGAAGCACGCCTCTCCCCCTTCGCGAAGGAAGTTCTCTACAGCCCGAAGGTGACGGACTGGAAAATGAGCTACGATGGTCGTAACAAGGAACCTGTCGCGCTACCTGCGAAGTTCCCCCTCCTGCTCGCACAGGGGGCACTCGGCATCGCTGTGGGCATGAGCTGCCACATCCTTCCTCATAATTTTAATGAACTCATCGACGCGGCCGTCGCGTACCTGCGCGGTCAGGAATTCGTCCTCTACCCTGACTTCCTGACAGGAGGCATCCTCGATGTGAGCAACTACCAAGACGGCAACAGCTCGGGACGCCTGCGCTGCCGCGCGCGCTTCGACCTCTCCATGAAGCGCTGCGTCCGCATCACGGAAATCCCCTACAGCACAACGACAGAGTCCCTGATCAAGAGCATCGAAGACGCAGCCGAGCGCGGGAAGATCAAGATCACCCGCATCGATGATAACACCGCAGCACAGGTCGACATCCTCGTCCACTATGCCGCGGACACCGACGCAGAAAAACTCAGTCAGGCACTATACGCCTTCACACAATGCCAAGTAGGCATCTCGCCAAAGTGCGTCGTCATCGTGGATAACAAGCCCCTCTTCACCGGCGTGAGCGAAATCCTCAAGATGAATGTCGACTCGGCAAAGGACACCCTGCGTCGCGAACTAGAGGTGAAGCTAGGCGAGCTGGAAGAATCATGGATGCAGTCCAGCCTTGAGAAAATCTTCATCGAAAACCGCATCTACCAAGTACTCGAAGAAAGCGACAGCTGGGAAGAATCCATCGCAGAGATAGGCGCACGCCTCGAACCCTTCGTCGTCGACCTCATCCGCCCTGTGACGCGAGAAGACATCGTACGCCTGACCGAGATACGCATACGCAAGATCGCGAAGTACGAAGTCCATGACGCGATGAAGCACCTCGCAAAGCTCGAAGCCGAGATCGAGAAGACGAAGAAAAACCTCGCCTCGCTCGTGCGCTACACGATACGCTGGTTTGAGTCCCTGAAAAAGCGCTACGGCGCAGGCTGGGAACGCCGCACGGAACTCAGCGAGTTCGACACCGTCACCCGCGCACAAGCCGCCGTCGAGAACGAAACCTTCTACATGGATGACGAGGGCTTCGGTGGCTACGGCATGAAGAAGGCGACCGCCATCGACAAGTGCTCCACACTCAGCGACATCGTGACCATAGACCATCAGGGAGTGCTCATGGTGCGACGCATCCAAGAAAAGTTCTACGTCGGCAAGAAGCTCCTCTACGTCGGCGTGCTACGCGCGAGCGACGACCCCGTGTTTAACCTCATCTATCGCGATGGTAAGGAAGGCATCAACTACGCAAAACGCTTCCGCCTCGGAGGCTTCACACGAGACAAGGAATACCCGCTCACGCAGGGGACGGCAGGCAGCCGCATCTTCCACTTCTCCGTCCACGCGACAGAGGAAGACAGCAACAGCATCATGCTGAATGTCTACTTGAAAAACCAATTACGTGCCCTGCGCAAGCCACTCATCTTCGACTTTGCGAAGCTACGCATCAAGGGGCGCGCCGTGCTGGGGAATATCGTCACGAAGAACCCCATTGAGCGCACCGCGCGTGTCATGACGCAGCGTGAGGCTAGCCCCGAGCCCCCCGAGCTTGAGCAAACCGCCACCACGCCCGCACAGAACATCGCAAGCGCAGAAAACACCCCCAGCGCAGGAGCGACGACATCAACCCCAGAAGACGACAAGCTACAGCAAGCAGACTTCGGCGATCTTCTATCTTAAAAAATTAGCAGTTTCGGGTATGACAAGCCGCCCAAAAAAGCCTAACTGCATGAAATAAGTCTTGCATCATACGCGAAACATGCTAAGATGCACTCTCTTGTTGGTCGATTGCCGCAGCCACGAAAATCAACCCACATATATAGAAAACACACATGAGCGAAATTAACCTCAACGACTTCAAGACAAATGATAAAGACACTGGCTCCACTGGTTATCAGGTAGCCATCCTTACCAAGCGTATTATCCACCTCACCGCGCATCTTTCCACCAATAAGCACGACTTCGCATCACGTCGCGGTCTGCTCATGATGGTTGCTAAGCGTCGTAAGCTGCTTAATTACGCCAAGCGTACTGATCTTGCTCTCTATCAGAGCCTGCTCAAGAACCTTGGACTCCGTCACTAATCTTAGAGTCCGCAGCGAGGCATCTGCTTCGCTGCATCGCTTTTGCGATAAACCGCAGTGTACACACGCTGCGGTTTTTTTTGACTTTGTTAACACGATAAAAAATAAAGATAATTATTTACAATGAAAACATTAAGCTTGTTGAGTTTATATAGGAGTAACGCAATACCCATAAGCGACACATAAATGGATTCTTAAGGAGCACTGCCCTCGCGGAAAAGCTGTGCTCGCAGAGCACAGCAGCGTCAGTTTCTTATAGGCTGAAGTCACACGCGCCCGCAATGCAAACCCAGCATCACCTCCACACGCGAAACTGACGATCCTACAACCGAGCGCGACAGCGCAACTCTTATCTTCCGTAGCAAACGCGACAGCGTCCATGCAAAGAAGACGCGAAAACAAGCACACTAGCTACCCAAGAG
>CAYJNX010000204.1:0-3967 GCA_964371525.1 uncultured Akkermansia sp.
CATCCAAACTGCAAGCAAAATCCGAAGCTGCTAATTTTGCAAGGTCCCCTTAAGTACACACTCATATGACACACTTTATAATAAAACTGCTGAGCCTCGTTCGTTGAAGAACAGAACTCAGCAGTTTTTTAATTTAACGAAGCGTACTCTTAGAATAAGTCAATCTCGGCCGCAGCGACTTGCTTGCCGTCGCGCGCTATCTCGGTGACTTCGATTTTAATGAAGGCAGCTTCGATGCTCTTCTTAAAGTGGTGGTAACGCTTGCTAGGATCGTTAATCAGGTTACCGAAGTCGAAGCTATCGACTCGCTTCCAGTTCTTTCCGTCGTGACTAGCGAGGACGCGTCCCTTCGCCATCATGCCCTTGGCATGCTCTGTCTGCGGCGTGTAGGCGAAGCCCTTGAGCTTTTGCTTTTTGCCCAGATCGATGGCGATGAAGTGCTTCTCACCCGGCTGAGTCATCCAGTAGCTGCGATTATTCGCATCCATCATGTTAGACGCTGGGTGCTTCGCATCTTGGCTGCTCTGTCCGATGAGCTTCCAGTCCTTCTTAGGTATACCGATCTGCTCGCTCGTGACCGAACCAGAAGCTCCGTTACTGATGGCGACGGCTTTCAGGACTACATTACCACTGTTCACCGCTCCTGTGTAGGTAGGGGAGTCGGCGGTGGGGGTGCTTCCATCTGTGGTGAAGTGGATGCTCATGCCTGTGTTCAGATTAGCGGTACTCTGCTGACCATGGGGCTTCCAGCCGAACTCTGGCTTGAAGGGAGTGATGGTGACCTGACCGTCTCTGTTCGTCTGGAAGACGAGACGCGGTGGACGTGACTGGTAGTAGTGTGCCGTGATGTTGCTGAATGCTGGCTGGAGACGTGACTCGAGCACGCGGACGCGGATCTTGTCCGTCGTTACAGGGTCGAAGCGCAGGATGCGCTTGTAGCCTATGTTGCTCGATTCGCTGATCTGCTTCCACTGACCATCGACCATAGCGTCTACGGCGAACTTCTCGACGCGCTCACTATGCGTACGGATGGCTTCTTGCAGGACGAGGCGGTTCAGCGTGATGGGCTTTGGCGTAGTAATGACGAGGGAGCTATCCTTCATGACTAAGTAGGTGTCATGATCCCCATCGAGTACTTCCTTCGCACCTGTCGCTCCTGCGAAGAGGTCCGTGTCGTAGGTCTTACGGATAATTTTCCCTGTCTCTTCGAGTACCTTCACTTCAGCATCAGAGAGGCGACCGTCGCGGTTTGGCGTCACATTCAGCAGGAAGGTGGCGTTCCCACCGACGGAGCGTTCGTAGATGTCGAAGACGTCATCGACGCTGCGGATCTTCTGGTGTACGTCGTCGCGGTAGAACCAGCCTTCGCGGATGGAGGTGTTCACCTCGGCTTGTTGGTAGAGGAGGAACTTTGCCGCGTAGAGCTGCTCGCGGCTTCCGAGCATCTGGCCTGTCATGTCGGCGAAGGGCTTGTTCTGGTTGATCTCGTAGTTGAAGGGGATGACGTTCCACTCGGTGCTGCGCGTCGCGCCAGCTTCATTACCACACCAGCGGATGTCAGCGCGTCCGAAAATGACGGCTTCAGGCGCGAGGGTGCGGATGAGCTCTTCCCATGCCTTGTAATTGTACTGCTGATTGCCCTTGCGCTTCGGATGCGCGCCGTCAAACCACAGCTCATGGACAGGACCGTACTCGGTGAGGAGCTCAAAAAGCTGGTTGAGGAAGTACTCGTTATAGTCATCGACTTCGAACTGGAACTTCTTCTTATTCTTGAAGGGGCGATTAGGCACGTCGCGTGGGATGGTGCGCTTCGTGGTCTTGCTGAGGTTACCGTATAGTCCCTTGGCGTTTTCTATCTGATAGAGGTCGGCAGGGGAGAGGTAGATACCGAGCTTCATGCCGTACTTCTGGCAGGACTTTGACAGGTCTTTTAATATGTCACCACGTCCATTCTTGAAGGGACTCGACATGATACCCTGCTTCGTGTAGCGACTCTGCCAGAGCACGAAGCCGTCATGGTGCTTCACGGTGATGATCACCTTCTTCATGCCAGCGGCCTTCATGGCGCGCACCCATTGGTCGGTGTCGAGCTTTTTCAGATCGAAAACAGCAGGGTTTTCGAATCCATCACCCCATTCGCGACGGGTGAAGGTGTTTGGTCCGAAGTGGACGAAGCCGATGAACTCATTGCGCAGAGCTTCCCACTGATTCGCAGTAGGCACGACATGGGCGGCTTTATTAATGATAGACTCCTTGGATTCACCTTCTTTGAGTTCGATCATATTACTGGTCTTGATTTCCTCGGCGACGAGCGCGGGGATCAAGGAGCTTATTAATAGTGATTTTAATAGCATATTTATTTTATTATAATGATGATAGGCGCCATCATGAGAAAAAGCCATTTACTTACTTCACTTCATGCGATAGGCAGCTAGCGATACGTTTTCCTCATTCTCCACAGACAGTCGACTGAGGAAAGGAAGCGTCTAGTCTAGCATGCTATTTTCAGTTTTCAAGCCAATTTTTCTGGGCGTAGGGCTTGAGTCGCTAGCTATCCTATTAAGCGTTAGATGGCATCTGCGATTTCTATATGATTATCTAATAGAATCTTATACGCGCGTCCATTGTCCTTATGATAAGCTATCATCAGATACTGGTGCTGGCAGGGGCTATTCAGGCGTAGGACGACGACAACACCTCCTCCCATTTCCGATTTATCTACAATTTTAACAAAATTTCTGTGTTTTACGAAGTCTTCTGCTCTAAGAGCTAAAATAGTATCAATAGAGCAGCTTGCGATATCTAGCTTCGTCATATCTATTGTCGCATTTCGTTCTACAGGGTAATCAGGATTAACGTGTATCCCTGGGCAAAAACAGCCCGTGTCGCAGAAAGGCGAACCCTGATCTTCCTGTATATCACAAGCTTTACTCATGACATGAGATGAAGGGAGAGAATAATTCTTATGCATGGAATCATGAGGAGATATGAAATTTTCCCCTAATGCTTCACTCAAAAGATAGATCGTGTAATTCTCGTAGGCACGATTACGGCGTGCTTGCCACTTCACTTCACGAGGGAAGAGAAAGTGCTGCATGTTATGGAGAGGTGTATTCTTAAAATCCTCTCTATCTGCGTATTCTTCAAGTGTAACAAGTGGAGACCACAGAGGATAGGCTTTATCGCCTTCAAACTTTAAGAGATAAGTGAGTAGAATATCTTTTATGTGTGGCACATGATAAAAACTCTGCTTGGACAAGCGATCAAACTCCTTGGCTAATGAAAAAAGAGTTTCGCTGTACTGCGTATTATAATAATCATCAATATCTGTAAGCTCTTGCAAGCGTGGGTATTCATCATAGAGATACAAATAAGATTCCGCTGGGGTTAAATTCTCATACTGCGATGCCCACGAATTGCTTACCCCCATAGCAAGCGCGCTGAGTTTGTCTAAGCACGCTTCCGCACTCTTTTTATCATGCACCTGACCAAGGAGCTCCACAATAGGTATAAGATTATCGCGATGAATTACTTGATAATAATTTTTCAGTGATTCATTTGATGGTAAGGATTTATGTGTATAGAAAGTATACCGTGTATAGAACTGCACAAACACGAGATAATACATACTCATGACTGCAATCAAAATGACAAGTATGATTTTTAGATATTTTTTCATCAAGTTGCTAGCATAGAGGACTTCTACTGAGGTTGTCAAGTCTCTTGCTTACTTGTTACATTCTTGTTACTGTTCCACTAGCTAATAGGGCATCTTGCAAAATTAGTTCGAGCAGAATGCTAGTCTAGAAAATGGGCGAAACAGCACGCCTTTTGCCGCATTTTGGCGAGAATTTACAGCTTTTTGGGCTTACATAGCTCGCTATGCGCACCCAAACGCCGTAAATTATCATCCAAACTGCATGCAAAATCCGAAGCTGCTAATTTCGCAAGATGCCCAATAGGGGAC
>CAYJNX010000205.1:0-3928 GCA_964371525.1 uncultured Akkermansia sp.
GGAAGAAGAAGCTGTTCAGGAAGAAAAACCTGCTCAGGAAGAAGAACCTGCACAGGAAGAAGAACCTGCACAGAAAGAAGAAGCTGTTCAGGAAGAAGAACCTGCACAGGAAGAAGAACCTATTCAAGAGGAAGAACCTGTTCAAGAAGAAGCCCCTAAATCAGTCATTAAGCTAGCACCCAAGATCTCCTCGCCGCCGAAGAAGGAGGTACCAGCCTACAGCTCTCCGATTGATTATGAAAGCTCATTCGTACCTGAATCAGAAGAAAACACAACTGCACCTAGGTCTCATTCTTCATCAGGTAGACGCAGAAGACGTAGCAGCAGCGAAGGTGGTCGTAGATCATCCTCATCCCGCAGTAGATCTCGCTCCAGCAGCAACAGCAAAATGCTAAAATACGCCATTTACGGCACAGTAGCCGTTATCGTATTCCTAGGCTGCATCATCAGCGTCATGATGGTGCGACAATCCACACTACGCACCGCCAGTAAGCAGGCTCGCGAGGCGAGAGCGGCGAAATTACAGGAAGAAGCCCAGAAAGAACTGCGCGAAAACAACATCGCAAGCACGACTAAACCACATGACCCCCGCGCTGCCCAGAATGCAGAGATCCCTAGCTTCACGGGTAAAAAGCCTCTGAGTGGAAGCACACTCGACTTAGAAGACAGTGGAAACGAGCTGTTCAATCCCGATATTTTTAATCTACCATCAGATACAGCTAAAGCAGAGGGAGAAGCTCTGCCCGATGATCCAAAGGAGTAATGAATACTAACAAGTAAGATCTCATGTCTTGCACTATGCTAGCATTTTTGCTAGCATAGTGACATGAGCATCACCCCAGAAGTTATCGAAAGTATCCGCACATGGGCGGCACAGGGCATTGATTTAAACGGCATCCAGAAGAACTTAACAGAAGCAGGCGTCTCGATTCGCTTCATGGATCTTCGCTTTCTTCTTTTAGACCATGCGATTGAGATAGCAGAGATCGCAGCTTCCACCCCAGCACCAGCGGAAGAGCAAGTCCCAGTATCGCAAGAAGCCACCCCAGTCCCTGCTACTCCAACTGCTACCCCGCCTGCGTCCACAACAGCAGCCATGGTGAAAGTCAGCCTCGACGAGCTACAGATACCAGGCACGATGCTCTCAGGGAAGGCACTGTTCACCTCTGGCATTCGCGGCGCATGGAGCTTCGACGCCACGGGCGCATTCTCGTGGAATGACCTCAGCGGCAGACCGACCGAGACGGAGCTACAGGCATTCCAGCATGAGCTGAATATCATCCTCAGTCAGGGCATGTCTTAATTTTAACACTCTTACATACACCGCATATGATGAATTACCGACGCAGTGGGCGCAGTGGCGTCCTCCTCCCTGAGATTTCCCTCGGACTCTGGCATAACTTTGGCACTCACGATGACCAGCAAGCCTGCTATGATATGATAGCACGCTGCATGGACATAGGCATCTGCCACTTCGATCTGGCGAACAACTACGGCCCACCCCCAGGCTCGGCAGAAGTCAGCTTCGGGAAACTCATGAAAGAGCATTTCGCCGCGCAACGCGACGAGATGTTCATCGCGACAAAGGCAGGTCACCTCATGTGGGATGGCGTGTACGGAGACTGGGGCAGCCGCAAGCATCTACTCGCAAGCCTCGACCAGTCACTCACGCGCATGGGGCTCGACTACGTGGACGTGTTCTACTCCCACCGTCCCGACCCTGACACCCCCATCGAAGAAACAGTCAGCGCCCTCGTCACCGCCGTACGTAGCGGCAAGGCTCTGTATGCAGGACTTTCGAAGTACCCACCAGCCCTCTTCCATCAGGCATGCGGACTGCTCCGTGAGGAGAAAGTCCCCTGCCTCATCCACCAGTTCCGCTACAACATGCTACACCGCGACTGCGAAGAAGGCATGCTTCCCGCAGTGAAAGAGCAGAAGACAGGCTCTATCGTCTTCTCGCCTCTCGCACAGGGACAGCTGACGGGTAAGTATCTCTCGAAGCAGCTCCCCGCAGCATCGCGAGCAGCGCGCACTGACTCCGTTTTCCTCAATGAAGACCACGTGAAGCAGAACAACGCACACATCGCCGCACTCCAAGACCTCGCCCAGCAGGCAGGCATCCCGCTCACACAGCTTGCCATCCGCTGGCTTCTTCATCGCCCCGAAGTGACCAGTGTACTGATAGGCGCGCGTAATGTGGAGCAGCTCGACGGCTGCGCCGCGGCTATAGGTCAGCCAGCACTGGATGACTCCTTGGTACAAGCTATTGATGACATAGCCGCCCGCTTCTCACAACCCTAGTACAAGTAGCACTTGCATTAGAGCCAGTGCCTGTGATAGACTGCGCCCATGCCGCCCATTTACAAGAACTTCGCCGATGCTGTAAAGGACATCGTCAAGCATCACCCCGAATACGACAAGGAGTCATACTACCTGCTTGATCGCACCATCGGCTATGCGAGTGCCGTCATGAAGTTAGAAGGGCATCTCAGCGCAGAGCAGCTACACCTCTGCTACTGTAAGCTCGCGCAGGAAGAATTCGGGCCACTCGCCTATGAAGTACTAGAAAACTGGGGGATTAAAGACTCACCTGACCTCGGGGCTATCGTGTATAACCTCATCGAAATAGGCGTATTCGGCAGAGATAGTGACGATGAGCAGAGCGACTTCAACTCACTGCCTAGCATGCAGCGCGTCATCGACCTACTCATTGAGCAGTCGCGCATCGACACCACCTTTCTCAAACAACATTTTTTCCAATCACCAGTATGATAGCACCATCAGCTCACTCCACCCCCCCCGCTCTTGAAGGCAGCGAACATCTCCGCTGGCCAGCCGAGTGGGAGAAGCAAGACGCCGTCTGGCTCTCCTGGCCTCACCGAGACGATCTCTGGCAGGGAGGACTAGAGGAACTGCACCGCGACTACGCACGACTCGCCTCCCTCATCGCCCCCGCAGCGCAGGTCTGCATCAATGCGACGCAGCCCATGCACGTAGGCATAGCGAACTTACTCCAGCAGGCAGGCGTAGAAGCGGGGCAATACCAGCTCTTTGATCACCCGACAAATGACGTGTGGTGCCGCGACCATGGTGGCATCTTCGTCCAGCGAGAAGATGGCGGTCGTCAGATCGCGAACTGGGAATTCAACGCATGGGGTGGGAAGTTCGCCCCATGGGATCTAGATAACTGCATCCCCCTCCACATGGCACAGGCGCGTAGTCTTCCTGTCCTCAACTCCTCGCTCATCCTAGAAGGCGGTGCAATCGAAGGGAATGGTGAAGGTCTCCTCATCACGACAGAAGCCGTGCTCCTGAATGACAATCGCAACCCTCACAAGAGCAAGCAAGACATCGAGGCAGAACTCCACCGCCTCCTCGGCACGACGCATACCTTCTGGCTTGGGCAGGGCATCGAGGGCGACGACACGGACGGGCATATCGACGACATGGTACGCTTCGTGAACGCCTCCAGCCTCGTCGCCATCGAAGAGAGCGACAAGAACTCCCCACACTACCGCGCACTCGCTGAGAATATGGAACGCCTCCAAGACCTGCGTCGCCCTAATGGATCACGCGTCGAGATCATCCCCCTCCCCATGCCTGATGCCCTCATCGCAGAAGACTGGCGACTTGAGCAGCTCCCCGCGAGCTACGCGAACTTCCTCATCTGCAACCATCGCGTCATCGTCCCCATCTTTGAACAGAAGAAAAACGACGACCGCGCTCTGGGCATCCTACGCGAAGCCTTCGGCAGCCGCTACGACGTCATCGGCATGGATGCACGCCGCCTCGTCATCGAGGGCGGAGCTATCCACTGCATCACGCAGCAAGAGCCGAGCGAGTGAAGCTCATTTTTTCACACATTCTGCAACCATTTGGTCAAAATGACAAAAATAATACTTGACCAAGCTTAGATTAATACCTA
>CAYJNX010000206.1:0-3743 GCA_964371525.1 uncultured Akkermansia sp.
TTCGCAAGGTGGGCTCGTGGAAGGATTTTCGTCAGATTTTTGCGCATTCGCGCCAAAGCATATTGTCATATGTAATAAGCGAAGGTGCAAAAAGATACGAAAAGACTCCACGAGCACCCTTGTTTACTGTATTCTTTGCTAAGTCATACTAAAAACGAATTGCGAGAACTTCCCTAAGGAACGAGCTTGACTTATGAGCTCAGTCTAAGCTATGATCTCTTAGGCTCGCTGCTCTTTAGACCGCGTGGGGAAAGAGTGTTTGTATAAAGCCTGCCACATTACTAGATTTCATAGCATGCTACAAGTTCTACAATCAAAAGTTCATTTATTCATCGGGGGGCTCTTCATGATACTCAGCTCCCTTGTGTTGACATCATGCGGTCCCGAGAATGCCGATATACCGAAGAAGAAGGTAAAAGCTGTCGAGCTGAATATCACCATCACGCCCTTTATCGAATTCGATAGAAATATCGAGCATCGCGAGCGCGTCATGCAGTACCTGCTCGAACGTCATTTTAAAAAGTCAGGAATTGCTGCGGTTTGTGATAAGAATGACATTCTTCTGCGCTATTCAACCGGAACACCCGCGAAGGATGTCATGCTTTTGCTCGCCTACACGAGCTTCTTTGAATCCTTAGTTAAAAAGATGGAAAATGATAGGGTCGCGCTCCCCGAGGATAAGCTGAATCCGACCTCCGCAATCTCTCCTTTGAATGGGGAATTCATCGACTTCGTGATGGAGGCATACACAAAGCAAAACTCAGCCAAGAACAGCGAGGAGATCGCTCGCCAGTTCCCACTCATTCAAAAGGGGGACATTTCTAAGTACGCAGACGATAAGACGACTTACTTTAGCAGCTTGGCTATGAGTCTGAAAGTACACAAGAAGGATAAACTGATCGCTATAGACTTTAACTTCTCGCCTGAAGGGTATTTCTGTGATTATGGGGTAAATTTCCAACAAGCAACGGGCACTATCATCGACACAGAATACATAGAATCCCTCAGACAGGACATGAGCACCGATGAGAAAAGGGCGTATTATCTCACAGCAGTCTACGAAAGCGCACAAATCCAGACAATACGCAAGAGGGTCGCGGTGAAAAACACAAAAAATATCAACTATCTCACCGACCCTATCGTCGTCCCTACCACACCGACTGAATCGGCACCCTCAGAGATAAGTGAAATTCAAGCTGTACCCGATGAACCAGCGACAGCTGAGAAAGCAGTAGAAACTACCGCACCATCTACGCGCCCAGCTTCTACGCGCACGTCATCTCACAGCCCGCTCTCTGCTCCCTTCTAGGGCATCTAGACTCGCGCCGTACTTCTGTCATAAGATCGCTTAGATATTGACTCTACGGCATGTTCTTTCTATGATGAAATCATGCTTGAAAAACTAATTTCTTACGGAGGGATCGCGCTACTTTTAAGCTCAGGACTAGCAGCAGAACAGAGTCAGGAGGCAGAACTCGCACAGGCGATTCAGCGCGCTGACATGGCGAACTTCCAGCGACTACTCGACGCGGGACTCCCAGTGGACACGCTAGCACCTTATGAGAAGCTCAGCATACTTGAGCTCGCTATCCAGCGCGGGCAGATTCCCATGGCTCAGGAACTACGCCAGCGCGGTGCGAAGGATCAGGACAGTGGCGCAGACGCGCATGTCGAGCTCATGGCCTGTGTCCTACGTGGCGACCCTGAGACAGCCCGCCGCATGATAGAGGAGCAGTCTATCCCCATCGCAGGTAGTCAGGCAGACAATCTTCTGAAAGCCACCATACTGAAGCGACAATATGAGCTCGCCTCCTTCATCCTATCCCAGCAGGAAAAAGGCGCATTCTCAGCTGCACAGCTGGAACAACTCTTCAGCGCCGCGCTACGAGCAAATGCTGACGAGCTAGCCACAGCCATCTTAGACTACGGCTATGAGCCCAGTGAGCACCACGCCATACTCTTTCTTACCCAGGCTTCTCGTCAGGGTCTATTAAAAAGCATAAGTGCTCTCGTAAAAGCGGGAACAGATGTGAATGGAAGCGTGGAAAGAAAGCACTCGCCACTGCACGCAGCCATTAGCGCGAAGCAAGAAGAAGCCATCGTCCTACTCCTAGAGCTGGGAGCTGATCCACATCTCAAGGAGACGCGCGACACCCCCACCGAATGGGCTAAACGCCAGAAGAATGAAAGAGCCCTCGCCCTACTCAGAGGAGAGGCTATCCCTCCCAGTGAGATCAAGAAGAAGACACACCAGCCACAGAACAAGGACTCCAGCGCAGCAGCACTCCTACAGGCAGCGGATCTAAACCAGAGTGCCACTCTCCGTCAATACATCATGTGGGGAGCGGACATACATGCCATCGACGAAGACGGGAACAACCTGCTCCATCATATCGCATGGAATAGGCAGCTTCCTCTCGTGAAACAATTAGTTAAGAAAGGCATCTCCATTAATCATATCAACCATCAGCAGAAAAGCCCCCTCCTCCTCAGTACGCAATGGAGCGACTGGGAGGCAGCACGCTATCTTGTAGAAGCAGGTGCCGATGTCAACCACACGGACAAGTACGGGAACAGCCCTATCGAATATGCATCAGGCAAAGGGAATACAGAACTCGTGAAACTTCTCCTGTCCAAGGGCGCGACACCACGCGCGGAAGCCCTCTACAGTGCTGTCGCGAAAGAGAACATCGCGCTCATCGATCTCCTTCTTGAAGCAGGGGCCGATCCGAACGCTCCTACTAGATTTCAGATCTCGCCGCTCGCTCTAGCCGAGATGAAAGGTTTCGGCAAGATCGTAGATCACCTCCGCGCAGGTGTTAAAGATTAGTCCGCGCAGAATGGCGGTGTTCCGACTGCGTCGTTGCGTCACTCGAAAGAAAGAATAGAGCTTTCTCTTGGAGATGTATGTGAAGCTCGTTTCCTTGCTCACAGCTCGTCAAGCATATCGGAAGATATGCTTGACTCTTGGGTAGCTTGTAGGCTTGTTGGCGCGACTGCTCTGCTCGGACGCTATCGCGTTTGCCTCGGAAGATAAGAGTCGCGCTTCGCGCGCGGTGGTCGGAGCGTCAGTTTCGGGCAGGGTAACCATGCTGGGTTTGCTTCACGAGCGCGCGTGACTTCAGGCTATAAGAAACTGACGATGCCATGCTCTGCGAGCATGGCTTTTCTTTCTGGGCTCTGTCCAGCCCCGGCAAGGACGCCGTCCTTGCATCCTGCCAGAGGAACGAGTCCCTCTGGACTCCCATCTAGGTGTTGCCTATGGGTGTTGCGTCACATATTCGTAAATTATATGCATTCTTAGCTACAGCATCTTTTTTTCCCTATCTGATACTGACTGAGTCAGACGAGCTCCTGCGCGCGTGTCGCAAGGTCGAGGATGCGGGCGTGTATCTTCTCGATGGTCTCGATGAAGGCAGCGTCTTCTTTCCCACTAGGGTCTTCGAGTCCCCAGTCTTCGCGATGCTTGCAGGGGAGTGTGGGGCACTGGACATTGCAGCCCATGGTGATGACGATGTCGACGGCGGGGATGTCTTCGAGCAGTTTGCTACTCTGGGTTTCCTCCATGTCGATGCCATAGGTGTCTTTCATGAGGCGTACGGCATCTTGGTTAATGTGAGGGCGTAGCTCTGTGCCTGCGGAGTAGCTTTCGAAGGAGACGGAGGCGAGGTGCTTTCCAAGGGCTTCCGCTATCTGGCTGCGGCAGGAATTATGGACGCAGACGAAGGCGACCTTGGGCAGGG
>CAYJNX010000207.1:0-3662 GCA_964371525.1 uncultured Akkermansia sp.
AACCAAGGCTAAAGTAACCAAGGCTAAAGTAACCAAGGCTAAAGTAACCAAGGCTAAAGTAACCAAGGTAGAAGAAGCCAAGGTAGAAGAAGCTAAGGTAGAAGCCAAGGCTGAAGAAAGCGAAAAGGAAAATACGGTAGAGGCAGAATCTAGAAGGGCTGGCATGCCAAATGTTGCCACCGCTAAGCCAACGGCAGAGAAGAGCGCGATCAAGCTTGCTCCTGTAACGAAAAATATAGAACTCTATTATCAAAAACAATCCAGAATAAAGCGCATCTACCGAGGTATTGTTAATAACCTATTTGTCGTGTTAATAATGGTACTGATGGTAGGCGTGGCAGCTGTTATTTGCTTTGATATGCAGTCTCTTCTCAATTCCAAATCAGCTGCGGCTGCTGAATACGAAGCATCGAAGCGTATTGACGATGAGCAGACTCTCCCTGAAGAAGGAAAGACTGAGCAGGCAGATGAGGCTAAAGCTATAGCCGATAATAAAGCTGATGAGGCTAGCACCGAAAAGGAGAAAACCGATACAGAGACTAGTAGCGGGGATGATGCCAAGCACCTAGTTGCACTCGATGTTAATGGAGCTGATCAATACGAAGCAATCGATTTTTCAGCCTTTACGAAGGTTTTCGGAAGGCAAGCAGATAAAAAAGACGAACCAGCTGAAGATAACACGGCAGAAGTCGATATCTATGCTCCGAAGTATGTGCCTGTAGATAAAGAGCAGTTCGCAGCCGAATATGGAATCTCAGATGAGGCGGATAGCTTCGCCCCGAAGTATGAGCCAGTGAATAAAGATGCGCTCACCTCCGAAAACGCCCAAGAGCTTCCACCAGAGCTACAGAGGCTGCGTGATGCAAACTTTGAAGTCCAGCCCATCACCGATGAAGAGAGAGCCAGAGCTAGGGCTAGAGCCGAAGCCGAAGCAAAAGCTCAAGAAGGAAACAAAGGCTAGGCTAAAGGAACCCTTGCAAAATCCGAAGCTGCTAATGTTGCAAGATCTCTAAATTAGGCGATTGGAGGATGAGCCGATGCACATCCTCCACACTACCATGAGCGTCTATGCGCTCCCACCATGGCATGTCCATCCCCTCGTAGATGGCAGCGACACGTGCTTGGAAGCCATCTTCTTCGAAGGCATCCTTCGCCAGCCCGCGCGTGTCCATGCGACGGCGCGATTCTTCCAAGCTGATGTGTAAGAAAAAGGCAGCATCGGGAATGATGGCGAACTCTTCGTTCATGCGCTGTATTTCCATGACGTCAGCCCCACTAGCCCCCTGATAAGCCATCATAGAAGGGTAGTAGCGATCGAGCAGCACCCACGCACCTCGGGCGAGTGCGGGAGCTATCAGTGACTGGATATGCTCCTTTCTATCGCGCAGCAGGCAGTCTATTTCCTCATCCATTGATAAGCGTTTATGCGCTTGGGCAGCACTGCGGACGCGCATGCCCCATTCGCCGCGAGTCGGCTCGAAGCTGCTGACGACCTCTAGGTCGTGCTCCTTGCTGAGGTATTTTGCGAGGAGTTGGATCTGAGTGGATTTTCCTGTTCCGTCTATGCCTTCGAAGATGATGAGTTTGCCGCGTTTGATTATCATGGTGGACATTTTACTCGAAGTCGTGGCACTTGGCTATACTTTTTTAGGCGATGGCGATGCCGATAGCGATCATAGCAATTAGTCCGTAGGAAATGATAGGAATTACGCGTATTGAATGTAGAACAATATCAAATCGCGTAGCCTGTCTTTTTTACTGGATAAATTCTTGACGAAGCACGGATCAAGGAGTAAGATCATTTCCACATGAGTTCCGAATCCGTTAAGAGCACCCCTCTGTGCGATAAGCACGTCAGCCTAGGGGCAAAAATGGTTCCTTTTTCAGGCTGGAATATGCCCGTCCAGTACACGGGTATAATGGATGAACACAAGGCAGTGCGCGAAGCTTGCGGTGTGTTTGATATTTCTCACATGGGACAGTTCTTTGTTTCAGGTGAAGGTGCCACCGAGTGGCTGAATACGATGTTCACGAATAACTTGAATAAGCTCGTGGATGGAATGGGTCAGTACTCCATTATGCTCAATGAGCAGGGTGGCGTTATTGATGATCTTATCATCTATCGCCGTGCTCAGGATGACTATCTCATCGTGGTGAATGCCTCCATGATCGAGGAAGACGAAGCTTGGCTGCTCGCGCGCAAGCCTGAAGCTATTAGCTTTGTGAACAAGAGTGACGCTTACGTCGGTCTTGCTATCCAAGGTCCGCTCTCTCCTGAAGTCTTCTCACGCCTCTGCCCTGGCATCACCCTTCCAGGGCGTAATGGTGAGCTGGAGTTTGAATGCGATGGTGATTCTCTCATCGTCTGCCGTACTGGTTATACAGGTGAAGATGGTTATGAATTCTTCTGCCCTGCAGAACGCGGCGTATACTGGCTGGAAAAAGTCATCGCCAGCGGAGCAAAGCCCTGCGGACTCGGTGCTCGCGACAGCCTGCGCCTTGAGATGTGCTACTCTCTGAATGGATCTGATCTCTCACCCGAGAAGACCCCGCTTGAAGCTGGTCTTTCATGGTGCTGCGATCTGACAAAGGACTTCATCGGTGTGGACGTGCTCCGCGCCCAGAAAGAAGCAGGTCGCCCTACGGCACTCGTCGCTATCGAATACACTGGTAAGGGAGCTCCCCCACGCCATGGCTACGAAGTACAGCTTCCAGACGGCACACCTGTAGGAGAGCTCACCAGCGGCGTGCTCTCCCCATCACTTGGAAAAGGCATCGCTCTAGTCTACGTACCAGCAGAACACTCGAAGATAGGCACAGAGCTGCAGGTCATCGTCCGTGGGAAATCCTCCCCTGCCGTCATCGTGAAGAAGCCCTTCCTTAAGAAGTAATCACCTTTTTATTATTCACCCCACCCCTTAATTAACAAAAATAGAAAACTCATCACATGAGCGTTAACCCTACAGAATACCGTTATTCACCCGAGCACGAATGGATCAGCCCACTCGTTGATGGTGTGATCACCCTTGGCATCACTGATCATGCTCAGTCCGAGCTCGGTGAAGTTGTTTACGTCGACCTCCCTGAAGTCGGTAACACCATCGCTGCTGGCGACAGCATCGCTGCTGTGGAATCCGTGAAGGCTGCTTCCGAAATCTACACTCCCGTATCCGGTGAAATCGTAGAAGTGAACGAAGCCCTCGACGCATCCCCTGACCTCGTGAACAGCGACGCAAACGGTGAAGGCTGGATCTGCAAGATCAAGCTCAGCGACCTAGGCGAACTCGACTCCCTTATGGATGCAGACGCATACGCTGCCTTCTGTGAATAATGAATATTTACCTAACGACCACGTTCGGCTTGAGCGTGGTCGTTTTACTTTTACCCAAAAAATTAACCTAACAAATGAGCACACCCTTCCTTGACCGCCATATTGGTCTTTACACAGAAGATGTTCAGGAGATGCTTGCCACGATTGGCTTCAGCACCCTTGAAGAGATGACAGAAGCCATCGTCCCTGCGAGCATTCTTCACCCAGAACTCCTCGACCTCCCCGAAGCACTCGGCGAGCACGAAGCACTAGAATACCTCAAGACCATCCTTTCTGCGAACAAGCCCGTACGCAGCCTCATCGGTCAGGGCTACTACGGCACGGAGCTTCC
>CAYJNX010000208.1:0-3650 GCA_964371525.1 uncultured Akkermansia sp.
AGAGTGACGCTCTGTAGTTCTTGATCTGTATAAGAAATCTTTAGCTCAGCATTCAATTGACGAGGGAAATCATTCATGTGGAGCTTGCCGTAAAGGCTGCGCGTCTCATCATGTCTCTTGAGCGTGAGTGAAGCTGCTGGAGAAGAGGTGATTATCTGAGCTCCTAGGAGGTGCATAGAGGCATCTGGATGCACTTCTACCCAGTACTGATGAGATGCCTCTTGAATATGGGGTGTGCGAGCTAGGATAGGTGAGATAATCTCAAAGTCTAGTCTCTGAGGCTCGCGTGGGAGGGGGGGAGTGAGGGCGAAGATCTCTGGTTTGCTGCTCACGCTCTCGTCGAGGTAGGATAGGCGAATGGATTTAGCTTGAGAAACAAGCTCGGCACTAATGTAGTAACTGCACCCATTCTCAAATTGGGAAGTGAGGGCAATATCCTTAATATCTATAACGTTACCCTTATCATCTAAGAGGTGACAGGCGATGATATGATCCCATTGTGGGCTGGTGAGGCACAGCTCCTTGTTTTCTCCCACGCTCTTGATTTCATAGTGGAGCTCGAAGTCTTTCTCCTTCACCGAGTCTTTACTCGATTTAACTGGAAAAATGACTGTCTTCAGTCCGTGATTAGCCTGTGCTGAAAGGCTTTCTCGCGCAAAGGGGGGAAGCTCGCGAAGGGGCGGCTCATAGGCAGATAGGCTCGTACTGACGATAGAAATGATAGCCAGAGAATGTAGTGGTTTCATCCTTCTCAATCTATCAAAGCTTTAATCCTGTGTCAAGTAGGGAGAGCGCGTGAGTCCGTGTTAAACTGTGTAGTAATTCACCCATGGTGGCAATGTCTGTGAAGACCGTAGCACATGCGAAAAAGCCCCAGTGATACGAGATCACTGGGGCGGAATTGTTACTGATGAAGCTCGCTTATTTTGCTTCTTCGTGTGCCTTTTCTTGCTCTTCGAGCAGCTTGTAGGCCATCACTTCATCGGGGTCAGCTCCGTGATGCTTCTTGCCGATGCGCGTGCGGAAGAGTTTCATGATGAAGACGAATGAAGGAGGGATGAAGAAGATACCGATCACGGTAGCGATGCTCATACCCGCGATCACCACGATGCCAATCGCATTACGTGCGAGTGCACCAGAGCCAGCGGCGATAGCCAGAGGGATACAGCCGAAGATGAAGGCGAAGGAGGTCATGAGAATGGGGCGCAGACGCATGCGTGCTGCCTTCACCGCGGCTTCCATCACGTCGTCACCGCGCTCCATCTGGAGGACGGCGAACTCAATGATGAGAATAGCATTCTTCGCCGCGAGACCCACGAGCATGATCATACCGATCTGCGCATAGAGGTTCAGCTCGATGCCGAAGAACCACAGACCTGCGTACGCACCGAGGATGGCGATAGGTACGGAGAGGAACACGGCAAGGGGGAGCGTCCACTTCTCATAGAGGGCTGCCATGATGAGGAAGGCGAAGAGAGCAGAGAGGGCGAAGATGGAGTTCAGCCCCATGCCTTCTTGTGCCTTCTTTTCTTGGAAGCTCATGTCGATGAACTCCATACCCCACTTCGACTTGTCCATGATGCGGGCGAATTCTTCTTCGATGACTGCCATGGCTTCGGCACTACTCTTACCTGCGACAGGAGCGACGTTGATCTTACCTGAGTTGTAGATATTGTTGTGCCAGACGAATTCCGTGTCGTTGATGTCCTTGATGGTGACGAGGGCACTGAGTGGGACGGACTCGCCGCGGTTGTTTGCGGCGTAGAAGTTCGCGATCTGGTCGGTGTTGCTACGGTTTTCACCTGCGGCTTGGAGGTAGACCTGCCACTGCTGACCGAAGTCGGTGTAGTAGTTCACGAAGAGTGAGCCATTGAAGCACTGGAGGAGCTGGTTTGCAGCACTGAAGTCCACACCCTGAGCGAGGCACTTCTCCTTGTCGATGGCGATGCTCTTCTGCGATACGGCTGGGAGCATCATGTCGCTCGCCTTCGCGATGACATCCTTGCGTGCCATGAGGGCTGCTTCGAGGCGCTGAACCTGTGTGTAGAGTTCCTGCACGCTCTGGCCTTCGAGACCTTCGAGGGCGAAGGAGATGTCATTAGACGTACCGACACCGGGGATGGCTGGTGGGTTCGCAACGAAGGTGATACCGTCAGCACCTGCTTGTGAAAGCATCATATTGAGACTATTGGAGATGTCATCAGCGGTAGGGGTCTTACCGTTTACCTGTGTTCTTTCAGCATAGTTTTCAAGGCTGAGGAAGAAGGTGACGGCATTTGTCGTCTGCACGCCGATCATGAGGTTCATCCCGATAATGGTGGTCACGATGTCGACACCGGGGATTTCCATCATCTTCTTTTCAAGCATCATCGCTTGCTGCGTGCTGCGCTGGAGGGATGTACCGGGGTCCATGATGAGACCGCCGATGAGGTAGCCTTGGTCTTCACTAGGAAGGAAGGCACCAGGTACCTGCTTGGAGACGGGGATGATAGCAGCCGTGAGCGCCGCAAGGAGTGTCATGCTGATCCAGAGATGCTTGCAAAGGAACTTGCAAACGGTAGCGAAGCGATCAGCGATCCAGTCGTAGCCGCGGTTGAACACATTGTACAGCGGAGTGAGGAAGGACTTGTGATCCTTCTTCGGCTGGAGGAGCAGCGCACAGAGCGCGGGTGACAGGGTGAGGGCGTTAAACGCGGAGATCAACATGGATATCGCAATGGTCACCGCGAACTGCTGGAAGAGCGTCCCTGTAATACCGGGCAGGAGCACGGAGGGAAGGAACACAGCAGCGAGCACGAGCGCAATAGCGACCACGGGACCACTTACTTCTTTCATCGCGGCGAATGTAGCCTGACGTGGGGGCATGCCCTCGTCCATGTGGGCTTCGACGGCTTCCACCACGACGATGGCGTCATCCACCACGAGACCAATAGCAACGACCATGCCGAGCAGACAGATGGTGTTCAGCGAGAAGCCGAGGATGGGGAAGAAGCAGAATGTGGTCACGAGTGACACAGGTACTGCAATGAGAGGGATGAGCGTGGCGCGCCATCCTTGGAGGAAGATGAACACGACGAGAGCCACGAGCACGAGGGCTTCGACGAGTGTGTGAAGGATTTCTGTGATCGATTCGTCGATGGGAGTGGTCGTGTCGAGGGAGATGTAGCCGCGCATACCGGGAGGCATGTTCGCTACCTTTTCATCCAGCATCTCACGCAGAGCTTCCATCGTGCTCAGAGCATTCGCATTCGCAGCTTGGTACACACCGATAGCGGTGGCGGAGCGTCCATCCACGCGGCTGGCGATGGAGTAGGACTGGGAGCCAAGCTCGATTTCAGCAATGTCGCTGAGGCGCACGGCTTTCGTGCCTTCTTGGCGTACGATGATGTCGTCAAACTCCTTGACGCTTTCGAGACGTCCCTTGTTACGGATGGTGTAGGTGAACTCCTGTCCATCTGCGATAGGCTCAGCACCGACAGAGCCGCCGGGGTTGATGCTGTTCTGCGCGCTCACGGCAGCGTAGACTTCATTCACCGAGATACCCTTCTGAGCCATCTTTGTGGTGTCGAGCCAGATACGCACAGCGTAGCGACCAGAGAATACCTGCACATTACCGACACCTTTTACACGCTTGATCGGGTCGACCAGCT
>CAYJNX010000209.1:0-3621 GCA_964371525.1 uncultured Akkermansia sp.
TGCGGTCGATGGCCATGAATCCCACGTTGTGGCGCGTATGGCGGTATTCAGCCCCGGGGTTTCCGAGACCGACGATGAGGCGTATGTGGCTCATAGGGGAGGGATCAGCCCTGCTGTTTCTGCATGTCGATGAAGGCGAGGTGACGGTTCACCGCGTTCAGGTAGGCGCGTGCAGAGGCTGTCACGACGTCGGTCGATGAGCTCTTGCCTATGATGGGCTTCTGGTCAGGGGCTTCGTCGAAGCGGATGGTGACACTCGCGTTTCCTAGGGCATCACGGTCGGTGCTGTTCGCCTGCACGTTGTAGTCGCAGAAGCGTCCGCGGCAGCCTGTTGCCTTGTCGATGGCCTTGCAGCTGGCGTTCACAGGTCCATTGCCATGCGAGCTCTTGATGTAACGCTTGCCTCCCTTTTCGAGGGTGACGGTCGCGGTGGCTGTAGCGGTCGCATTCGCATCTCCTTCACTGGTGGAGAGGAATTGGATGTCGACGAGTTTCCACTTGCCGTCTGCATTGTCGAGCGAGTCGCCGATGAGGGCGATTAAGTCGTCGTCGTAGACGAACTTCTTGCTGTCACCTATTTTCTTGAAGCGTTCGAATACTTGTCCGATTTCTTCTTCTGTGAGGGTTTGTCCGAGTTTTTCAAGGCGTGCTTTCACAGCAGCGCGGCCTGAGTGCTTCGTGAGTGGGAGTTCGGTCTCGCCCCAGCCGACGTCAGCAGGGTCGATGACTTCGTAGGTTTCGCGCTTCGCAAGGATGCCGTGCTGGTGGATGCCCGAGCTGTGCGCAAAGGCGTTTTCACCGACGATGGCTTTCGAGCGTTGTACTTGCAGCCCGCTGCATCTTGCGACGATGCGGCTGGTCTTGACGATTTCCTGTGTGACCATGTTGAAGGGGTTCACCCCAGCTTCGAATCCGAAGACTTCGCCGCGTGTAGCGAGTGCCATGGCGACTTCTTCCAGTGCCGCGTTACCAGCGCGTTCGCCTATGCCGTTGATCGTTCCTTCTACTTGACGTGCTCCTGCGCGGACGGCGGCGAGGGAGTTCGCGACTCCGAGCCCGATGTCGTTGTGGCAGTGGACGGAGAGGACGGCCTGATCAACGTTAGGCACGTTCTTTTTCAAGTAGTCTATAATGTTGTAGTATTCATCAGGGGTGGTGAAGCCGACAGTGTCGGGGATGTTCACCGTGGTCGCGCCAGCGTCGATGACGGCTTCGACGACCTGCGCGAGGTAGTCGAGCTCTGTGCGGCTCGCGTCTTCTGCTGAGAACTCAACGTCTGCGACGAGGCTTGCGGCCAGCTTGACTCCAGCTACTGCCATCTCGATGATCTCTTCCTTGCTCTTCTTAAGCTTGAACTCGCGATGAAGGGGGCTCGTGGCGAGGAAGGTATGGATGCGTGCTCTGTCTCCCGCAGGGGAGACGGCTTCGGCGCAGCGGCGAATGTCGTTTTCCACGCAGCGCGCGAGTCCCGCGATGCGGCAGGTCTTGATCTCTGTTGCGATCTGCTGCACGGCTTCAAAGTCATCGTCCGAAATGCAGGGAAAGCCTGCTTCGATGATGTCGATGTTTAGCTTTTCGAGCTGACGGGCGACTTCGAGTTTTTGACGGCGGTTCATTGACGCTCCAGGGCACTGCTCACCATCTCGTAAGGTGGTGTCGAAGAATAATACTTTGTCAGTCGTTTTCATGATAATTTAGTATATGGGCAGATATTTTATGCTTTATTCATTAATAATGCAAGGGGAACTTGTGTCTTTTCGCTAATTAAATTAGTGTGATGCGTGTTTTTTCGCTTGACAAAGGTATAAATGCTTTTATAATTCGGGTGCGTTTTCTGAAAAAAACTTGACAGGAAATGTAATGGGTGGACTATCCCTATCAACTTTCAAAAATATATGGCTACAGCGAAAAAGAAACAGCAAGATGATGAATCTGCAAAGGGTGATAATGTTTCAAAAACTAATGATAATAAGCCAGTAAAAGCTGCTTCTACAGGGGCTAAAAAGAGCGCATCTAAGCCAGCTGCTAAGCCCGCCGCTAAGCCGACATCGAAGGCTGCGACGAAGGCTACGACCGACGAAGCCTCATTCGTCGATGAGCAGATGGTAGAATCCATTGTGGCGAAGGAGCAGAAGAGTGCGCGCCGTCGCAAGGGCTTCACCCTTCCCCGAGTGACAGCGCGCGAGTTACAGGATTTTTTCCCTGACGACGTGACTCTTAAAACGGCATTCAAATCTCTGCTGACTCTGGCTAAGACGAATGACGGCTATGTCACGGATGAAGATATTTTCAGTGCTCTGCCTTCCGAGGGTTATGAGAGCATGGATCAGGAGAAGCTTTTTGAGCGTCTGCATTCACTCGGTGTAGAGGTGCGCGATGTTACTGCTGCTATCGAGCCACTTAAGGTGCAGCCTATAACGAAGATAGAAGCTCCAGCGGGAACAAGTATTGTCGATAGCCCCAGCGTGCAGGAGAAGTTCCGCGAGCTGATCATTCTGGCGAATGAGCAGGGTTATCTGACCTATGATGATATCAATGATGTATTGCCTAATGATATGATCGAAGCCTCGGACTACGAGGAGATCATGGAGCGTCTGCGCAGTATGCAGTTTGATATTATTGATGCGTCTGATGTTGATAGCTATAGTGATCGTCAGCGTCTCGCTGCGAGCGAGGAGGAAGATGAGACAGAGAAGATGGAGGCGAAGCTCGACATCCTCGACGACCCTGTCCGAATGTACCTCAAGCAAATGGGGCAGAAGGATCTGCTGAGCCGTCAGGAGGAGGTGAGTATCTCGCTTCGCATTGAGAAGGCTGAAGGCTTGCTTCAGGAGTCCTTGCATAAATTTGGTGTCGTCGCTATGTACTATATTGATACGGCTGATAAGGTGATCACGAATGAAGAGCGCTTCGATCGTGTCGTAGTCGATAAGAATATAGAGCGACGCGAGAAGTATATCTCCGATATCAAGCAGCTTATTGGAAAGGTGATTGATACGCATGAGGAGGCGCAGATGTCCTTCTCTCGCTACCGTCAGGCTCGCCGTCGTAAAAAGTCTGTATCCGTGTACCAGTCCGCTTTCAATAAGAGTGTAGAAGAGCTGCATGAGTTTTATAAGGACTTCTCTTTCAAGGGGCGTGTTTATGAGGATTTCGTTAATCAGCTGAAAGATATACGACAGCGTGTGCTGAAGCTTCAGCGTCAGCTGGAGACGAATCTGGATGAGCAAACGCGTAAGCAGAGTGAAGACGCTCTCGCCGAGCATGAAGTCCGCCTCTGGATGACCATTCCTGACTTCTTAGAAGAGTACAAGCGCATGAAAGCGAATATGCGCGAGGCTCAGAAGGCAAAGCGTGAGATGATCGAGGCGAATCTCCGTCTCGTGATTTCCATCGCGAAGAAGTACACGAACCGCGGTCTTGCTTTCCTCGACCTTATTCAGGAAGGGAATATGGGACTCATGAAAGCGGTTGAGAAGTTCGAATACCGTCGCGGTTACAAGTTCTCTACTTATGCTACGTGGTGGATTCGTCAGGCTATCACTCGCTCTATTGCTGATCAGGCACGTACGATTCGTATCCCTGTACACATGATTGAGACGATTAATAAGCTCATGCGTG
>CAYJNX010000210.1:0-3613 GCA_964371525.1 uncultured Akkermansia sp.
AATGATAATAGAAATCTGGAAGAACTAGGCTTCTACCTCACGCTCGGGGATGATAGGCTCTCCTACATCCTCACCGATACGCCTTCCGCGCCTGATAGCTATCAAGTCATGGCATGGAGCTATAACGGCAAGGCAGGGACCAACCTCCTCGATGATACTGTGTCAAGTGGCATGAGAGCAGGTACGGATCTACAAGGCGTACTCAACAGCATGGATGAAATCTATATAGAGAATAATGGTGCCACGATTGAGTCCGATCGGCTCGCGGCAGCCCTCGCAGGTGCAAGCGTCACCAGTATAGGCTCCTCCATGATGAGTAACATCCGAGGACAGCTCCAAAAGGTGCGCAACCGCGCAGGCGGCTTCGTCCCCGAAGGCGAGAGTAACTTCTGGATATCAGCTGAAAACTCCCGCTACAAGCTCGATGGCGAAGGCACAGCCGCAGGGCATAATATCAGCAACTGGGGCGGCAGCGTAGGCGTACAACGAGGCGTGGGCGAGGAAACCAGCATCGTCTTCGCCTTCACAGCCCTCTATGGCGACCTCGACGCACAGAGTGTAGATAGACTAGAGGGTGACATGGACAGCGTCTTCGCGAGCTTCATGGCACAGCACCAGAGTGGCCTGTGGACACACCACTTCATCGCCAGCTATGGGCATGCAGATATCTATCTCGATCGCAGCGTCAGCCACCGCAACGGCAGCTACGAAACAGAGGGTAAGACAAAGGGCTACAGCCTCGGCTTCATGTACGAGGTCGGCTACGACATGCAGCTCGACGACAGCACCACGCTCACCCCTGTGTTTAATGCGAGCATCGCTCACAGCTATGTCGATGGCTACACAGAAACAGGCTCAGATGCCGCACTCGATGTAGGAGAGCAGGAAAACACCTACGCCACACTAGGGGCAGGGGCACGCATAGATCACACATTCGATATGGGACTACAGCTGGGTGCGAGAGCCCTCGTGAAGTTCGATGTAGGCGGTAGTGAGCAAGAGACTGACGTAAGCCTCGTAGAAGTACCTGGTAGCTACGGACACCTGCGTGGCACAGAAGCAGGAGTCATGGGCTTTGAACTCGGCATGGGAGCGAGCCTACCTGTGGGAGACAATGGCGCGGTCTTCATGGATGCCACCATTGAACTGCGTGATAATCAAGAAAACTATAACGCCAGTGTCGGTTATAAGCTGAGCTTTTAATTCCACGAGTTTTCTCAGAAAATAACATCCAAGCCTCGCTCTCCACCACAAGAGCGAGGCTTTTATATAAGAGATCCCCTTACGATATGGCAAATCCTTCTATTTTTATCGCATCTATGCAATTAAATGCTTGCATACAAAGTATTTTTTATTAAACTATGAAGTGGATTAACCAAAATAATTAATATGAAAGCTATACTATCAGTATCTACCTTGGCTCTTTTCTCCGCATTTGTGCTCAGCTCATGCAAAGAAAAGGAAGAAACAAAGAAAGCAGATCCCGCACCTGTGACTGCTCCCGAACCAACAGCTCCACCCGCTCCAGCTCCGCCGCCACCACCCCCAGCTCCTGTCGTCGTTTATTACAGCGTGGAGCTCAGTGACATCGGCTCGAATAAGATAGACGTCATCAAAGCACTGCGTGCCTATAAGGCAGGCATGAGGCTGAGAGACGCTAAGGATGCTGTCGATTCTGTGGAAGATGGCGATGGTGTCACCTATGTTCTCGCTGAGAAGCTTGTAGACACAGAAGCTAATGCGCTGAAGGCTACATTCGAAGCGGCTGGCGCGACCGTCACGCTGAAGGAACTCTAAGAGATCTTTTTCACCTATGAAAAAGCCCTTTATCCTTGTGCTCTGCGCCCTCTGGGCGCAGGGTGCTCTGGCTGAGTCTCCTGACATGGAGGTTGCGAACGCCCTGTACGAGCAGGCGCGTGTCTATGCCAGTGAGAATGATGATAAGCTCATGGCAAAGGCCTTTGAGTGTTACCAGAAGGCGGCTGACGCAGGTCATGCCGAGGCTAAGACCGCGCTCGCTCTCTGTTACCTGCATGGGCAGGGAGTCGATAGGGCAGTGCCTATGGGGGTCATGATGCTGTTCGAATACACGGCGGAGAAAAACGCCTCCGCCACCTACGAGCTCGCGCTCTGCTACTTATCAGGCATGGGGGTGGATCAGAGTGAGCTGGAAGCCATGAAGCTCTTCATCCGCGCGGCTGAGCTGGGCAATGCGCCAGCGCAATGGCAGCTCGGCACGATCTATATGCTAGGTCAGATGGTGAAAGCAGATCCTGAGCTCGCGTTCAAGTACACCCAGCAAGCAGCGGAGCAGGGCTACGCACCTGCGCTGTTCAACCTCGCCGCTTACTATGAAAATGGTAACGGCACGACTGTCGATAAGCAGAAGGCTCTCTACTGGTATCAGAAGGCCTCAGAATCTGGCGACGATCATGCAGCGCAGAAGGTAGCAGAACTGCAATCAAAGTAGTCTTATTCAATTATTACTGAAAACATCACCATGAGTATAAGAAAAATACTTAGCATACTCCCCCTATTGGCAGCAGGCATCATGCCCATGAGTGCGCATGCCGCTGCCGCTGTTAGGCTAGTATCATCAGATATAAACAAGCCAGGTGAGCTAGGATCGACACCCTTTCTTGATGCGATCCTCGAAGGAGAGACTCAACTCATAGCCAGCATGATAGCCGCTGGTGCGGATGTCAACTACATGCCCACCTTTTCAGAGGAGGATCTCTATGGAGATAATCCTTACGCCACCCCCCTGATCATGGCTTGCAGTGGGCATACGCCAGCACAGGTTGAGATCGTCACCCAACTGCTGAAGGCAGGGGCTGACGCGAACTTAGCCATGCCTGATAGCGGCTGGACTCCGCTCATGGCGGCAGCCAGCATGGATCGCATAGACCTTGTGAGCTTGCTCCTAGAAGCAGGGGCAAATGCTGATGCGAAAACGAGTAATGGCTCGACGGCACTCGCGCATGCCTGTGGCCTCCAATCCGTCGAGAGCGTAGACGCACTCCTCCGCGCAGGGGCTGATGCGAAGGTGCTGGGCGAAAATGGACGTAATCTCTATTTCAGCGTGCTGAGCGCAGGCGGTATGGTAGAAGCCCCCCCCATTAATGGAGTCCCTGCACGCGTCGTGCTCATCAAGATGCTGCGCGCGAAGGATGTCGATGTGAATCAAGCAGATGCGCATGGCGAAACAGCACTCACGACACTCATTCAGATGGGCGGCGCTTATAGCAGTGCGGAAGAGGTGCTCGCTATCGCTCGCTGCCTCGTCGATCTCGGTGCGAATCCTTCCTTGAAAAATAAGAAGGGGGAAAGTGCCCTGAGCCTTGCCGAATCTCAGGGGAAGACGCAGCTCGCGGCTATCTTGAAGAAAGCAGGACGCTAAGGGAATACAGCGACACTTTTCTCACCGACGCAAACGCGAAGCGTTCGAGCAGAGAAGACGCGAAAACAAGCTTACAAGCTACCCAAGAGTCACATACATCTCCAATACAAGATCCCCTTGCGCCCTTTTCGCACCGCATGAAATTGACGTTATCGTATTTATTGCGCTGGTGGACGCACGCCTGAGTAAGTGCCCGCGTTGTTGACGACATAG
>CAYJNX010000211.1:0-3611 GCA_964371525.1 uncultured Akkermansia sp.
TGGGCGAAACAACAAAAAGCATGAGTAAAACAGTAGAATTTAAAAGCGAAGGCGGAAGCTTCGACATGAGCAGCTTTATCAACCAATGTGACGCAGCAGTCGCTGGCATGACCCCAGAAGAATGCGCCAGCCACACAGCCGCCGATGACACCCCTACCCACGAGCTTCCTAGCCCAGAGAGCGCGCAGAAGCTCCCAGTCCCTGTAGCTGAAGGCGTAGACCCAGTCGTCTACTCCCCCCTTGTGGAGGTGCTAGAAGACATCAAGGCGGGCAAGATGGTGCTCGTGACTGATG
This sequence comes from uncultured Akkermansia sp., assembly GCA_964371525.1. Lineage (GTDB taxonomy): Bacteria > Verrucomicrobiota > Verrucomicrobiia > Verrucomicrobiales > Akkermansiaceae > Akkermansia. The sequence continues at coordinate 295 of CAYJNX010000211.1, forward strand.
ACCCGACGCGTGAAAACGAAGCGGACCTCATCTGCGCGGGCGAGTTCGCGACCCCTGAGAATATCAACTTCATGGCGACACATGCACGTGGACTCATCTGCGTGCCCATGTCCGACGAGCGCATCGCAAAGCTCGCCATCCCCATGCAGACGGCGCATAACACGGAGAAGCATCACACAGCCTTCACCGTCAGCGTCGATGCGAAGGAAGACATCACGACAGGCATCAGTGCCTTCGAACGCTCCATCACCACGCTAAAGCTCGCAGATCCTACAGCCACGCAGAACGACTTTGTCCAGCCCGGCCATAGCTTCCCCCTCCGCGCGCTCGCGGGTGGAGTCCTACGTCGCGCTGGCCACACAGAGGCGACCGTGGATCTCATGAACATCTGCGGACTACAGCCCGTGGGTGTATGCTGCGAGATCATGAAAGACGATGGCACGATGGCACGCCTCGGCGACCTGGGTACATTCCAGAAGAAGCACCAGCTCAAGGCCTGCTCCATCGACCAGATCATCGACTACCGCATTCTCACCGAGCAGAGAGACATAGCCGCCAGCCTTGTCGTACGTGAAGTAGTCATCAACCTGCCGACGCGCTACGGAGACTTCACCTGCTACTCCTACCACTCTACCGTCGACGGACAGACACACCTCGCCCTCGTGCATGGAGATCTGGACATGACGAAGCCTATCCTCTGCCGTCTGCACAGTGAGTGCCTGACGGGTGACGTATTCGGCAGCCGCCGCTGCGACTGCGGCAGCCAGCTAGACATAGCCATGAAGCGCATCACAGAAGAGAACGGCGTCCTGCTCTACATGCGCCAAGAAGGACGCGGCATCGGTCTCGGAGCGAAGCTACGCGCCTACAAGCTCCAAGAAGAAGGCCTCGACACCGTCGATGCGAATCTCCACCTCGGCTTCGCCGCCGACCTGCGCGACTACAGAGCCAGTGCCCAGATGCTGCTCGACATTGGTATCAAGCAAATCAAACTCATGACGAACAACCCTGCGAAGATAGAAGGCCTCGAAGCAGGAGGCATCGTCGTCTCCGAGCAAGTCTCCATTGCCTCATGCCCACATGAAGGCAACGCTAACTATCTCAATACGAAAAAAGAACGCATGGGTCATACGCTGTAACGGCATTGCTTACTGCACTTGCTGACTCTGAAAATAACCGTTGGTCATTTTTTTCATCATGTCGCAAGTAATCATTGCTAAGTAATTTATCTTCGTATAAACTCAGCCCATTATTTTATACATTTCACATGTCTCAGACTCCCACTCCTCCAGATAACTCTAAAAATAGCCCGCAACCAGCCAAGCAAACGAACTGGGGGCTCCTCATTCTCCTTGCTGTCATCGGCGGTATCTTACTCCTCGCCTTTGGTGCAGGTGGATCAGGTAAACGAATCAAGTTCGATGCCTTCGCCGATCTCTACCGTGAAGGCGGCATCGTGCAGAACAGCCAGAAACGCTTCCCCATCACCGTCACCACAGACGCAGCAGCGAAGCAAGGTACTATCTCAGCCTACCGATACAACACCATCCCGAAGGCAGAATACGTCAAGTTCCACATCAGCTACACGCCCAGCGAGAAGATCAATGAACTCTTCAACCGCTACGGCATCACGAAGCAGGTCGTCGGAGTAGCACCTGCTGACGCACTAGGCGAGCCCATTCAGTCCACCGACGCCCTCGTGACGTTCGGTGAAGAAGGTCGTCTCCTCAGCAACAAGGACAAGCAGCCCACCATTTACCAGAATGGTGACAAGTACGTACTCGTCGGTGAGTACCGTAAGATCCCTACCACAAAAGCAGAGCGAAAGAACGTCACCGCAATCGAAGTCGACTTCGCGAATGAGTTCGAAGGAGCTCAGGTGAAGCAGCTGCTCGGCAACCGCGCCGTGTACAAGGTGGACAGCAACATGTGGTTCTCCCTCCTCATCAACCTGCTGCCCATTGCTATTATCATCCTCCTCTTCTTCTTCATCTTCCGCTCCCAAAGCGGCGGGCCAAGCGCCGCGATGAAGTTCGCCAAGAGCCGCGCCCGCTTGCTCGACCCGAAGGAAAACCGCGTCACATTCAAGGACGTAGCCGGTGTATCCGAGGCAAAGGAAGAAGTATGGGAAATCGTCGAGTTCCTGCGCAATCCTAAGAAATTCCACGACATCGGTGGCACGATTCCCAAGGGGATCTTAATGGTAGGCTCACCCGGTACGGGTAAGACCCTACTCGCTCGCGCAATCGCGGGTGAAGCCGATGTGCCATTCTTCACCATCTCGGGCTCTGACTTCGTAGAAATGTTCGTCGGTGTCGGTGCTAGCCGTGTGCGCGACATGTTCGCCGAGGCGAAGCGTCACTCCCCCTGCCTGATCTTCATTGACGAAATCGACGCAGTCGGTCGTCATCGTGGTCACGGTGTCGGTGGTGGACATGATGAGCGCGAGCAGACACTGAATGCCATGCTCGTCGAAATGGATGGCTTCACGGCAAATGAAAACGTCATCGTCATCGCAGCGACAAACCGCGTCGACGTGCTCGACCCTGCCCTACTGCGCCCCGGCCGCTTCGACCGTCAGGTCGTCGTGAACCTCCCCGACGCAGCTGGCCGTGAGCAGATCCTACGCGTCCATGTCCGCAAGATCAAGATGGATGAGAATGTGAACCTCGCCCCCATCGCCCGCGCGACTACGGGATTCTCTGGCGCAGAGCTCGCAAACCTCGTAAACGAAGCAGCCCTCATCGCCGCCCGTCTGAACAAGACACAGGTAGAGCAGAGCGACTTCGAAGAAGCACGCGAAAAGGTACGCTGGGGACGCGAACGCCGCTCCATGGAGCTCTCCGATAAGGAGAAGTACATGACAGCCGTCCATGAAGCAGGTCACGCGATCTGCCTCCTTGAGACCCCTCTTCATAAGGCTCTCCCACTGCATAAGGTAACCATCATCCCACGTGGTCCAGCCCTCGGTGTGACCATGATGCTGCCTGAAGAGGACAAGCACAGTGAGCACAAGAGCGAGCTACTCGACTACATCGTCGTCGCCATGGGTGGTCGCGTCGCTGAAGAAGTCGTCTTCGGTGACATCTCAGGTGGAGCACGTGGAGACATCAAGAGCGCGACTGACATCGCCCGCAAGATGGTATGCGTCTACGGCATGAGCGAAAAGCTCGGTCCCGTCGAGTACGGCACGAACCAAGGCGAGGTCTTCCTCGCCCGCGACATGGCACACTCCTCCCGTAACTTCTCCGAGCGCACCGCACAGCTCATCGATGAAGAAATCCAGCGCATCATCGAAGAGAACTACGCACGCTCCC
>CAYJNX010000212.1:0-3609 GCA_964371525.1 uncultured Akkermansia sp.
GGTGAAGGTGGCTTCCGCCCACGCGGCGAAGGTGGCTTCCGCCCACGCGGTGAAGGTGAAGGCGGCTTCCGTCCACGTGGTGAAGGTGGCTTCCGTCCACGTGGTGAAGGTGGCTTCCGCCCACGCGGCGAAGGTGGCTTCCGCCCACGCGGTGAAGGTGAAGGCGGCTTCCGTCCACGTGGTGAAGGTGGCTTCCGTCCACGTGGTGAAGGTGGCTTCCGCCCACGCGGCGAAGGTGGCTTCCGCCCACGCGGCGAAGGTGGCTTCCGTCCACGCGGCGAAGGTGGTTTTAAGCCACGCGGCGAAGGTGGCTTCAAGCCACGCGGTGAAGGTGGCTTCCGCCCACGTCGTGATGGCGACTTTAAGCCCCGTCGCTTTGATGACAATTAATTCTTAGAGAATACATTTAAAAGCCGAGAAGCATCTTATATGACGCTTCTCGGTTTTTTATTGTACATCTGCCTCACATTTCAAACAAACGGGCTTATATGTCACAGCAGCAAGGGCAGTGAAAATAGGTGCGAAGGCTCGTTGGTACTGCATGATGCCTCATACTGTAGCTCAGAAACACGCGATTGGTATATCAAGCAGGAAATATGCCAGAGATACTAGTTTAAGGGCATCTTAAGCATTTTTAAGCGTTATTCTACAGCCTCATCACTACCTACTCAGACGAGTAACGAAAGCGAGGCGATACCCCATCTCGATAGGGTATAGCCTCGCTGCGTTTGCAATGTTGCAAGTTCTTAAACTTTATTTACTCTTAGGATAGAGGCTTGGTCTACCAACTGAGTGGTACTCGAAGCCAGCATGGGTGACGTTTTCTCCGTGGAGGATGTTACGACCATCGAAGATGAAGTTCAGCTGCATCTTCTCGCGAAGCTTGTCGAGATCTGCCATAGCGAACTCTTTCCACTCAGTTGCGATGATGAGTACATCGGCATTCTCGGCGCATTCGTACATGTCGTCGACGATTTCACAATTGTAGCCTTCTAGTTCGATAGCTGCTGTTTCAGCTGCTTGTGGGTCGTAGGCGCGTACGATAGCATTCTCCTCACAGAGTCGCTTGATGAGTCGGATCGCGACGGATTCACGCACGTCATCGGTGTTTTGCTTGAAGGCCAGCCCCCAAACAGCGACGCGTTTGTTGCGTAGTACCCAGAGCTTTTCTCGCACACGGGTAAGAAAGCGATCCATTTGCGTGGCGTTGATCTCTTCGACCTCTCGCAGGATTTTCATGGGGGATCCAAGTTGTTCTGCCACATGAATGAAGCCCTTTACGTCCTTAGGGAAGCATGAGCCACCGTAGCCGAGACCAGCATTCAGGAAGTCGCGACAGATGCGCTTATCCATGCCTATGCCGCGGGCGACCTTTTCCACATCAGCACCAGCTGCTTCACAAACAGAAGCCACGGCATTAATGTAGGAGATCTTCATCGCTAGGAAGGAGTTCGCCGCATGCTTGATGAGCTCAGCGGATGCGAGATCTACCTCGACGATGGGAGCGTCAAAGGGCTGATACACGCGCTTCATCATGTCCATGGCTCGCTCGGAGTCTGTGCCTATCACGATGCGATCGGGCTGTAAGAGATCCTTTACCGCAGAGCCTTCACGGAGGAACTCTGGGTTGGATACGACATCGACATTCACATTATCTGCCGCATAACGCATCATGACTTGCGCGACCTTAGACCCTGTGCTGACAGGGACTGTAGACTTATCGACTATGATGCGATACTGATGCTCTGGGCGTAGCACTTCAGCAATTTCACGTGAAACTGCGTCGATATAAGAAAGATCTACTGAGCCATCCGCCTGTGGTGGGGTGGGGACAGCGATGAAAATAATATCGGATTCCTCTACGGCGTAGGTCAGATCCGTGGTGAAGTGCAAGCGACCAGCTGCGACATTCACGTTAACGAGAGCTTCTAAATCTGGCTCGTAAATAGGAATTTTCCCAGACTTAAGAGTCTCTATCTTCAGTGCGTTAGAATCTACACAGATCACATCGTGACCCACTTCTGCGAAGCAGGTACCTGTTGTTAGTCCGACGTATCCAGTTCCTATAATAGCTAATTTCATGTGTAATGGTGTACGAAAAGGTAAAAAATCACTGTAACTCACGCTCTATCATAGCGTAGGCGTTATGATTATGAATGGATTCGAAGTTTTCTGCTTCGACTCGATACCAGCTAAAGGCATTGTAGCGTTCTGTTGCGAATGCGACATTGCGCACGAGGTCTTCGACGAAAACGGGGTTTTCATAAGCCTGATCTGTCACGTACTTTTCATCAGGACGCTTGAGGAGGCTATAAAGCTGGCAACTGGCACAGGATTCGACAAGGTCAATCAAGTCTTCTATCCATATGGCTGCGCCAGAGAAGCGCACAGCATAAGTGACAATGCCGCGCTGGTTATGTGCTCCGTGTTCACTCATTGCCTTAGAGCAGGGGCAGAGTGTCGTAACGGGTACTTTGAGTATGAGGGTGAATTCAGCTTCTTTTCCCTCTTGGACATCAATTTCGAAGCGCACTTCGTAGTCCATCATTCCCTCCAGCCCCGTGACAGGAGCTTTCTTCACTCGGAAGAAGGGGAAGTCTATTTCAACACGTGCGCGCTGCGCGCCAAAACGCTTCAATAGCTGTCCTGGTAGCCGCACAGCTGTGTGTACGTCTAGACTGCGTTTGTGTTGTTGCAGAGCTTCGACAAAGCGACTCATATGAGTTCCCTTGAACTCTTGAGGGAGGTCGACCATGAGTGCCAGCGTCGCTACGGTAGGCTGTGTGCGTTTCTCCTTATCTTTCACCACGATGGGAAAGCGGAGTGAGCGCACGCCCACGCGGTCTATAGAAAGCTGGCGTGTGTCTAATTCGCTTTGTGTATCTTTCAGCTCTTTCATCAGTCACGCTAACTAACGAAACCGTGGCTTCGTACTAGATGATAGATAAGTCCTCGGTGAGGATATGAAATCTCGATTTAAAATGAAGTGAAGGGAGCTTGAGCGGCATACATGCCTAGCATCAAGCTCCCTAAATCTTTAACGACAGTCGCCGTCGAGATCTTGAGCCAGAAATTATGGAAGCAGATTTATGGCGCGTGCGCGACGAATCTCGCGAGTGATCTTGCGATGCATCTTAGCGGATACACCTGTCACGCGACGAGGAAGAATCTTGCCAGTTTCGGATGTGAACTTGGAAAGAAACTCTGGGTTTACCATATCGACAGCCCCAGCTGGGATATCGATGCGGCGACGGGTCATGCACTTGTTGCATGTACGGAAACGAATACGGCGTTGAACGCTCTTGAATTCAGTAATCATGATTATTAATGAGAAAGCTTGCTAAGATTAGCGCATTTCGCGGTGAAGTGTACGGCGCTTGAGGAAGTGGTTAAACTTCACTTTTTCCAAACGACCAGGGGTACGAAGGCTCTTCTTATTACGAGTTGTGACGTAGCGAGAGGCTTGTTTTCCTTCAGCCTTTGCTTCCGTGCATTCCAGGATGATGATATCTCTAGGCATAGTGCTATTTAGTGTTGAGTTGTGGGCGGCTATTCTACACTATTCTGAGTCTTCGTCAAGTGAAATCGCACTTTCTTGTATATTTTGCA
>CAYJNX010000213.1:0-3592 GCA_964371525.1 uncultured Akkermansia sp.
AGTTGTAGAAGAGGTAGATGTAGCCTGTCTTCTCATCGAGGATGAAGGAGGGGTCGGAGGCGGAGCGACCGTGGGGGAAGTCGACGATGACTTTAGCCTTGCTCCATGTCTTGCCGTTGTTCTTGCTGGTGCGCACGGCGATGTTGATATCCTTGCTGTGCATCAGGTCACCGAGGTTGGGCACGCGCTCGTCGATGGCGGCGATGAGTGTCCCGTTCTTGGCCGTGATGAGGGCGGGGATGCGGAAGCCCGCTACACCTTCTTTCATGCCACTGTAGAAAATATCATTGTGATAGCTAATGCCTTCTGCGAGACCGGAGTCTTTTTTCGGTGCTGCGATAGCGCAGCCTAACATTATGAGGGGGGCGAGAAATAGTTTGTTCATACCAGATTCCACTGTACAGGAAAATGAAGCAGACCGCAAGCAATCATTTTGCAATATTAATTAAGAATCGAATCTGAAAATAATAAAAAATATTCACAAATCGTCTTTACTATGTTATCATCCGCGCGCATGAAAGCACAGCCACCATCGAACAAGACCGCCATCCTGCTCCTCCACTGCCCTGACAAGCAAGGAATACTCGCGACCGTCACCACCTTTATCAATGATAACGGCGGGAACATCATCTACCTCGCGCAGCACGCAGATCGCATGGAACAGGTCTTCTTTATGCGAGTCGAGTGGGATCTGAAAGACTTCATCATCCCTGATGAGAAGATAGCCGAGACCTTTGACATGCTCTTCGGGAAGAAGTACGACATGCACTTCGAACTCTATTTCAATAACAAGAGCCCTCGCATGGCACTCTTTGTATCGAAGATGCCCCACTGCCTCTTCGACATACTCGGTCGCTACACAGCAGGGGAGTGGAATGTAGAAATCCCCCTCATCATTAGCAATCATGAAGACATGCGCTCCATCTCCGAGAAGTTCGACATCCCCTACCACGTCTTCCCCATCACAAAGGAAAACAAGAAGGCGCAAGAGCAGGCCACCCTCGACCTACTTGCCGAGCACCAGATTGACTTCGTCGTCCTCGCACGCTATATGCAGATACTCTCCCCTGAGTTTATCTCCAGCTACGAGCACCAGATTATTAATATTCATCACTCCTTCCTTCCCGCATTCGTCGGCGCGAAGCCCTATCACGCCGCCTTCGATCGCGGTGTAAAGCTCATCGGTGCGACCAGCCACTACGTCACAAACGAACTGGACGCAGGCCCCATCATCGAGCAGGACATCACGCGCGTCTCCCACCGCGACTCCGTGCAGACACTCGTGAATAAAGGCCGCGATATTGAGAAAATCGTCCTCTCCCATGCCGTGGACAAGCACATTGCACACAAGATACTCGTTTACGGGAACAAGACCGTGATATTCAACTAATCATTGAATAAGGGCTGCTGTGCTGCATAAAATATCATTGGCATCTCCGCGCAGAAACGCTATAATAAGGCATGAATTCCTTTTCATCCTACCTCTGCGCCAGCAGCGCAGCACTCGTCACCCTGACCGCGCCAGCCATAGCAGATCAGGGGCTTGATAAAGCAGAAGCGGCGAAACTCACCGCCTCCCTCCTCGCCGAACGCCAGAAAGAATCCCTCACCAAGTGGGGGAAAGAATGGGACGCGAAAGCACTGAAGCACGGTGACTACACCATGAAGTTCACCTACAACACCGTCGGTAACAAGCCCTCCGACGGTCGTGCCCTCTACATCGCCATGCACGGCGGCGGCGGTGCACCATCCTACGTGAATGACCAGCAGTGGGAAAATCACAAGAAGCTCTACACCCCAGAAGAGGGTATCTACTTCGTCCCCCGCGCCCCGACTGACACATGGAACATGTGGCATCAGGGCTACATGGATCCCTTCATTGAAAAAATCATCGAACTCGCCGTCATTAAAGAGGGCGTGAATCCGAACAAGGTCTACATCATGGGCTACTCTGCTGGTGGTGATGGTACTTACCAGCTCGCCCCCCGCCTCGCTGACCTCTGGGGTGCAGCAGCCATGAGCGCAGGACACCCAGGAGACGCGCAGATAGAAAACCTCTATAATCTCCCCTTCGGTCTCTATATGGGAGCAAAAGACGCCCCCTACAAGCGTAACGTCATCGCTGCGGAATGGAAAGAAAAGCTCGCCGCTCTCGCAAAGGAGAACAAAGGTGCCTACATCCACGACGTACGCATCTTCCAGAACCGCGGTCACTGGATGAATCTCGACGATGCCGTCACGATGAAATGGATGCCGAAGTTCAAGCGCAATCCTATCCCGAAGAAGATCGTGTGGCTGCAAGACGACGTCCTCCGTGAGCGATTCTACTGGCTTCAGGTTCCCCTCAGCACGGCAAAGCAGAATGACAAGATAGTCATCAGCTACAACAAGAACACGATCACCATCGAAGAGACGAATGTAGCCGACTTCACCATCTGCTTGAACGACGAGATGCTTAACCTCGACAAGCCAGTTACCGTCATCCTGAACGGCAAGCAGATCTACAACGCCCCCGTCCCCCGCACGAAGGCAAACATAGAAGCCGATGTCGACGCTCTCCGTGACCGCGATCTCATCTTCCCCGCAAAACTCCGCGTGCAGGGCGATAAGGTCACTGCGGTGCAGGACTGATAGGTGGCAGTGCGCCTTTAACTGAAAATTAAACAGTAGAATGGCGGAATTTTCGCTCGACATAGCACCGTATAAAGTGCTACTCTAAATCACAAATCAAATATATTCTGTATGAATCAACATTTCAATTTATTCTGTCGTGCTGCACTTTCATGTGCAGCGGCCATTGCCATCGTTCAGCCTCTCTCTTATGCAGAAGGCGAAGAAGTCGCAGAACCCCGCGCTGTCCAAGCGCACGTGGCTAAGCTTAAGCCTATCAGTGGAGAGATCAACAAGGAGGCTGAATATTATATCTACCTTGGCTCATCGAGCACTTGCCCACCTTGTCGTGCTCTCATGCCCAAGGTAGTCAAGGAGTATAGCAAGATGAAGCGTAAGAAGATAGAGCTCATCCTCGTCGGTAGTGACAGGACGGAGGAAGCCGCTATTGCGTACGCTAAAGAGTATAAGGTAAAGTTCCCAGCTGTGCATTATATGCAAGCAGGTGGACTCCCCGGTCGAGTCGCGGCCTCATCTCTTCCTAATGTGAGTATCGTCGATGCTGACGGTAAGACAATAGCGAGCGGTGGTGGTGATGTCATCCTTAACTGGAGTAAAACCATAGCCACGGCGGAACGTGAAGCGAAGAAAGCCGCCGCGAAGGAAAAGCGTGAAGCTGCCAAGGCTGCGAAAGCCGCTAAGGCTGCAAAGGCAGCCGAAGCCGCGAAAGCAGAGGAGGCATAAATAGTACGCCTCATATTCTTTAAATAAAAAGCGAGCCTTCATCTTCGGATGGAGGTTCGCTTTTTAGGCGCGCTTGGCAAGATGCCTTGGAGGGCGGCTGCTGCTGACGCGAAAATCTGACACGAAAAAGCCAGTTCTACATCGACGTAGAACTGGCTGAGTTAAAATGTTAGTGAGCGTAGCTTAGCTCTTTTTCTTTGATTTCTTAGGAGCTTTTTCTCCTACTTCCGTGTCACAC
>CAYJNX010000214.1:0-3571 GCA_964371525.1 uncultured Akkermansia sp.
GGTCAAGCTCAGGTGCAGGGGGATAAACCGACTGCGGAGTGACATCAGCGATAGGAGCAGGCGCAGGAGCGGGAGCATAGTCTGGCTGCTGTGGTGTGGCTTCTCTTACGAGGTCAAGCTCAGGTGCAGGGGGATAAACCGACTGCGGAGTGACATCAGCGATAGGTGCAGGCGCGGGAGCAGGCGTGAAGGCTGGCTGCTGCGCTGCGGCTTCGCTTGCAAGGTCAAGCTCAGGTGCAGGGGGGTAAACCGACTGCGGAGTGACTTCCGCGATCGGAGCAGGGGCAGGAGTGGGAGCATAGACTGGCTGCTGTGCTGCGGTTTCGCTCGCAAGGTCAAGTGCTGGCGCAGGAGGATAAACCGACTGCGGGGTGACTTCAACGATTGGCTCTGCTACAGGGGCAGGGGCTGGCTGTGCAGTATGTTCTGCTACTGGCTGTGGGGCGGGCTCTGCTACAGGGGTAGATTCAGTTTCCGCACTTGCTTTCTGTGCTTGCTCGGCTTCCAGTTCTATTACAGATGCCGCGGCAGGCTCACTCACTGGCACCAGTTCGACGACGGGTTCAGGAGCGGTGCAAGCTTCAGCATCCTTCGGATAGCTGACGGGCTTAAGTAGAGTGGTCGCTATGGGAGTATCTTGAATCGGTGCTCCGTTAAGCGCTCGTACGATATCGCTGATATTCGCCTGTGCGAGGGCATGTACGCCTTGGATAAGACCCATTTCGAGGTGTAGTCGCTTATTCGTACTCCAGCGCATGCGCTCTTCTGCCTGTGCGAGCAGATCCATGAGGCGGATGAGCTTGTCGTAGGGGGTACGATCCAGTAGCTCTTCGAGTACTGGACGCCATGTCTCAGGGATACTAACGAGGGGGTCTTTAGAGGACACCTTACTGACGAGCAGCTCACGCATAGCACCCATCAGTTCGTTGAGCAGCTGGCCGAAGTCAGCTCCTGAGTCAGCTATTTCTCCTACGAGGTGTAGCAGGGTGGGAAGTTGACGGTCTAAAATTAAGCTGAGCGCGCGTGCTACTGTCTCGCGACTCGTAACACCGAATATGTCATTCACGTTCTTCTCTACGATCTCAGTTCCGCAGAAGGAAACAAGCTGGTCGAGCATGGACTGTGCATCGCGCATCCCTCCATCGGCGACTCGAGCGACTGCCATCGCGGCTTCTTCTTCGAGCTTGACGCCTTCGCTTGATGCTATATGCACGAGGTGCTTCGCGATGACATCCGTGGGGATGGGGCGCAGATCAAAACGCTGGCAGCGTGAGAGAATGGTGGGGAGAATCTTATGCGGCTCAGTCGTCGCAAAGATAAACTTCGCATGCGCAGGGGGTTCTTCCAGTGTCTTGAGCAGAGCATTAAAAGATTCCTTCGTCAGCATGTGAACCTCATCAATGTAGATGATACGGAACTGACCGCGTGCTGGGGCAAACTGCACGCTATCTCGCAGGTCGCGAATATTATCAATACCACGATTTGACGCACCGTCAATTTCGAGTACTTCTAAGCTACGACCTTCAGCGATCTCTAGGCATATCTCCTCATCTGGGTCGAAGTCTACCTTCGGTCCACCGCTACAATTGAGAGCCTTCGCAAAGATACGCGCAGTCGATGTCTTCCCTGTTCCACGCGGACCTACGAAGAGGTAGGCGTGTGCAAGACGCTGCTGTTCTATGGCGTTGCACAGTGTTTGTACAACGTGATCTTGCCCGAGCACATCTTTGAAAGTGCGGGGGCGGTACTTTCTAGCAAAAACCTGATAACTCACGGTTGTTATTGTACATCATCTTACCTACTCTTCGCAAGAAATTTCTTTCCCCCATCTACCTAGATAGGCAAATGGGGGAAGGGTGAAGACGTGTTTTTATTTCGTGCGCTTTTGGTATCGCTCACGTAAAGCTTCTTGACGCACCGTATTTGTCTCGATCTGCTTGAGTGCTGTCTTTACTGCGTATGATACATCATCATCAGCATCTTGCGCAAACTGATTCAGGAGTTTTACCACCCATTCATGCTCGTTAAGCGCGGAGAGAGACTTGATTAAACTGAGTTTTTCTTTGCGGATAGCTTCGAGCTCCTTGCGACGAGCCATAAGACTGTCATAATCGGGGGCATCCTTGCCGACGAAGTCCACACCATCTGGATCTGTCTTGTTTAGAACCGTATTCCAGTCGCTGCCGTCATCGTAGACTTTTTCAAAGCATTCATCCATGAGCAGCTTCACGGTCGCATCGTCGCGATCGCGGTTCTGTATCAGAATGCCTTGCAAGGCTCGCTTAATCTGCATCTTTTCCTGCTCTGTCTCAGCCTTGTCTTTAAGACCTTGGATGAATGGGATGATGCTATCATCGCCCCATGAGGTGAAGAATGGGAGATTCGCGTGCCAGTTTTTCTTATCTTGGATCTTTTTCTCGTAGTAGTCACGTGCCTTTGGTGACTTAGACGCACCGAGGCTGCGAATAAGGCTCTTGCGCTGAGATTCTTTCAGACTCGTGAAGAGTAGATCACCTACTTCTTGCTTTTTATCAGCATCGGTGATCATGTCCATGATGTTGATGAGGCAGGTTGTGAGGGCTCGGCTCAGATCAGGCTTGATTTTCTCATCCTTGAGTAGTGTGGTGATCTCGGGGATGTCTTTTTCTGTGACGCGTAGCCCCTTCACTTCCCAGATGGCCGAGAGTATTTCTGATTTCAGGCTGAAGTCTGGCTGATCTGCTACTCGTTTCGCGAGTATGCTCAGGTGCTTGTTAAATTGCTTGATGTCGGCGACTGCCATGCGCTGAATAAGCCATGAGAGTAAGGATGGCTTAATCTTCGCAGCGTTTTCGGCGAGTTCTGTGAAAATGAGTTTTGCGATTTTAGGGTCTTTTTCTGCGGCTATCCCGAGCAGAAGGCAAGCACTCTGTGCCACGCCCTCTGGGTTGCCACCGTAGCGTTGCTGACCGTGCTCATTCTTGACGTATGGGTCGATGACGACACTGAGGAGGAGTTTTGCGTCTTCCTCCGTGCATTTGATCTCGATATTCTTCTTCCTCGCGTCGGCTAGCGTTTCTACACTTGCTCTGTTAATTTTGTTTGCTCTGTCGAGCAGGGTGTTGACGGCTTTCTGGTGCGCGAGACGTGCGCTTTCCTTAGCCTCATTATCAAGGTAGGCGTAGGTGCTATAGCCACCTGCTATGAGAAGGAATCCTAATCCGATAATAAAGGGCTTTGATTTCCAGAATGGTGTAACATTAGTTGGCTCTAGGCTGCTGAGATAGTCAGGGCGAGCGGGTGCTGTCTCTTCTTCTCCTTCAACTGGCTGCTCTTCTGTTGGTGCTGCGGCTGGCTTTTTAAATGGATTTGCGACAGCGGCCTTTGATGCGCCTGCTGTGACTTTAGTTTTGCCTACAGCGGGGGGGGCTGTGGCTGTCTTGGCTGCACCAGCGGCTCCTTGTACTTGGAGTTTCGGGCGCGCTACTTGTAAACGGGGGGCAGCGGCTGCGACTGGCTCAGGTGCGGGTGCAGGGGTAGGGGTAGGGGTAGGGGTAGGGGTAGGGGTAGGGGTAGGGGCTGCTGCGGAAGC
>CAYJNX010000215.1:0-3566 GCA_964371525.1 uncultured Akkermansia sp.
AGTGTTTTTATTTTCTCTTTCAGTGATTTAAATGGTTTTAAGGGTCGACTAAATACGGTTCGCAATTTTTAGCATTGAATCATTTTATAATTAAGATACTATATTTCTACAGTCGCCCCCCACGCGGGGGCGTGGATTGAAACACCAGCACTCTGAGCGAACCAGCCGTAATAGGCCAGTCGCCCCCCACGCGGGGGCGTGGATTGAAACATACCTTGTCCTCGGCGGGCTCGGCAGTTGATTAGTCGCCCCCCACGCGGGGGCGTGGATTGAAACCTTGCGTGATCTCAGTAAGGAGGTAAGCCACTGTCGCCCCCCACGCGGGGGCGTGGATTGAAACATAGAGAGCCACTTGCACCCGATGGGCATAGAAGGTCGCCCCCCACGCGGGGGCGTGGATTGAAACCTTGTGACGCGCTTCCAGAAGTGGGGCGATTCTCGTCGCCCCCCACGCGGGGGCGTGGATTGAAACATCACTTGTAAGCGTAGGGCGGCGATGTTGCAGTCGCCCCCCACGCGGGGGCGTGGATTGAAACTCGGTTATCCATGGTGCGCATGTGTCGGTGATGGGTCGCCCCCCACGCGGGGGCGTGGATTGAAACCAAGGCGGCGAGGAGGCGATGAGTGACGGTCTCAGTCGCCCCCCACGCGGGGGCGTGGATTGAAACCTTCGTGGGCTCTCAGACTTCGCTTGAGGTGTTGTCGCCCCCCACGCGGGGGCGTGGATTGAAACTCGGAACTAATGAGAGCTACTTTTCCCGCTCCCCGTCGCCCCCCACGCGGGGGCGTGGATTGAAACATTACGCTTAGGGTAATACCTTATGCGCCAATTGGTCGCCCCCCACGCGGGGGCGTGGATTGAAACGCGAAAGCTGGCGAGACCTAAACGCGTACGCCGACGTCGCCCCCCACGCGGGGGCGTGGATTGAAACTAAAAAATCGCGCGTGAAATTAAAGCTTAATACGTCGCCCCCCACGCGGGGGCGTGGATTGAAACAATAGTGCGTCATCTGCCGCCAGTCGCACGGCGGTCGCCCCCCACGCGGGGGCGTGGATTGAAACACGCGCGCCGACCTACGCAAGCGATCAGCTGTGGTCGCCCCCCACGCGGGGGCGTGGATTGAAACTTTGGCCAGATCGCTTCCGCGTCGATGAGCTCTAGTCGCCCCCCACGCGGGGGCGTGGATTGAAACTTCAGAAAATCATCCTGCTCTGATGCAGGGATACGTCGCCCCCCACGCGGGGGCGTGGATTGAAACTGGGCGATCCTTGGCAACAAGTCGCTATGGGGAGTCGCCCCCCACGCGGGGGCGTGGATTGAAACAGCCAACTGTGTCACCGCGTTCACCAGCTGCGTAGGTCGCCCCCCCACGCGGGGGCGTGGATTGAAACTTGGCGAATGTTGCGTTTTTAAATAGGTTCATGGGTCGCCCCCCATGCGGGGGCGTGGATTGAAACGAGCTAAAGCCTAGTTCGAAGTAGATGCAGAGAGTCGCCCCCCATGCGGGGGCGTGGATTGAAACAAAAAAAATGGCGGGCGCATCCATCACAGCGAGCTAGTCGCCCCCCACGCGAGGGCGTGGATTGAAACTGCGCCATGATGGCAAGGGATTCTACTTGCTTCACCCAGCACCTCGAACTCGAAGAAGAGCGCCGTACCAAGAACCGCTCACTCCACAGCCTCGTCCCCTACCTCGAATGCAGGATATTCAAGTCTATGCCTGTGCGGTAAATAAAATATTGGATATTAAAATTTAATGCTGAATTTAAAATTTGTGTGAAATGATAGCTTGCATCCTGTGAAATTATTGTTAGAATCCAGTTAAGCAAAATAACAAATTTATGAAAATAGCAAAATCCCTTTTCCTCTCACTACCTCTCGCCCTAGGACTCATACAGACAGTACAAGCACAGACAGTCATTGAGAACGAATACTTCGTCGTAAATTTTCTCAACACCGATAGCTGGGGGAACTATAGCAGTGAATCACAGCTGAATAACATCCAGGCAGGCGTCCAAGGTGCTATTGACTACTGGGGCTCACTGCTCGGTGAGAATCACAAACCTCTGACAGGAGACTATCCCAATGACCCTTTCACGGGAGCGCCCGTCGCAGAATGGGAACGCCGCGTGGTGATTGATTTCTCCTTTGATGCCAGCACCTTTTCGCTCGCGTCGACGGCTGTACCGACGATGATTTATTCTGATGATAACTTCGATAACCCCCTACTCACCGTGCCCAATGGGACGAGCTACAATAAAGTGAGCCGCGCGGAGCTGAAGCTGAAAACAGATGGGAACTTCCCGCTGAGTCTCGTCTCTGATGAGACGACAGATATGACGATCTCCTTTGGCTTAGGGCAGAGCTTCTCCTTTGAAGAAACAGGCGGGGTAGGCTATGATTTCCAAACCATATTCCTCCATGAAATGACACATGGCATGGGTTTCGAAAGCGATGCCTATGGAGTCGATGGCTACAGTGACAATGGGAACAAAACCGCCCTAGATGCCGCCATGGGCACATCCATAGGCGCGACACCCGGCTCAGAGCTCGCCGTGTGGGATAAGGATGAGAGCGGGCAGCTCGTGAAAGTCGCCACGCTATACAATCCCTCGGGAGAGTTCGAGCAGGGGGAGCACATCGTGCATATCGACTACGGCCACGACGAGGAAGCCCCCCTCATGCGACATACGATTTCTGAGTTCGACCCAGTGCAGCGTGAGTTCACCATGGCAGACATCGCAGTGCTGGAAGCGATGGGCTGGACACTCACCCTATCTGATGAGCCCGAAGCCCCTGTGGATGTTACGGTAGATCCACAGAGCCCCTTTAGAGCGAGCTTTGAAACAGAGGGGGATAAGAAAGGAAGCAGTGTCTACACACTCACAGGACTCACGATAGCTGAAGGGAAGATTAATGACAGCCTCACCCTGAATCTGCAACTCACACCCGAGCAGCTGGAACTCTTTAAAGCAGCCTATGATGCGAAAAACATCATCGGCTTCGCGCTGGATGGGATCACCCTCGACGAGTTTAATGCATCAGGTATTTACTACAATGATATAACACTGCGCATCGGCGGCGTAGATTACAAGGTACTAGGCGTAAGCCAGTATTCCCCCTACAGATCCGCACAACAGCAAGTTGTTTTCTATATCCCAGAGCCCAGCACGGCTACACTTAGCCTGCTCGCCCTTGCAGGACTGCTCGCTCGCCGTCGCCGCCGCACAGCATGAAGCGGTAGCATTTCCCTGTAATATTTAACTAATATTTCACTAGAATTCAGCTTACCCCTCCTGACTTTTCTAAAAAGAAGGGATGAGCCCCTCCACTCCCCAGCACTGACTAGAGCAGAGCAGGGGAGTTTTCTTTTCTGCGTTAGAACGTAGTACAGAATAACAAATAAATAAAAAGTAGATTCTATCTTGTCGAGATGAAAAGAACCTGCTATGATGCACAAGTACAAGCGTTATCTCTTAACTAGCCACCATGTCATCACTCCTCTCCGTTATTGAACATTTCCGTCAGCACTCCCATTCAGAAGCAGACAAGGGCAAGAAATTCG
>CAYJNX010000216.1:0-3520 GCA_964371525.1 uncultured Akkermansia sp.
CCCGCAAGGGCTCCGCGCCCTTGACCCGGCAGTTGGTCGGACCACCTGCACCACCTCTATTGTGGGTGTGGCAAACGCGCGCCCGTGCAGAGAAGACGCGAAAACAAGCTGGCATAATCAAAACAAAACTTAATATTTTTTCATCCACAAAGCCCCCTTTTATTCCCGCTGCGGAAAATTTACTTGATTTCAGAGCGTAAATGGCGCATTCTCTCAGTGTAGGCAGCCCCTCTTTACAAGAGACAATATTAGCATATAGACAGAGGCGATGATTCGAATATACTCCCAGACGGAACAGGGCATCAAGCGCAGCTCTGGCATAGACCAAGAGGATGTCGTGAGTGACAAGGTACTCTGGCTGGACTTACTCACGCCCGATGCGCAGGAACTCGCCTACACAGAACAACTCTGCGGCATCGAGCTGCCGACGAAGGATGAGATGCGCGAGATTGAGTCCACGTCCCGACTCTACTGCGAGGACGGCGCGCGCTTCATGACGACGACTGTTCTCTTACGCGTGGAGACGGATGAGCCCATGCTGGCAGAGCTGAGCTTCATTCTGCACAAGAACATGCTCATCACCATCCGTCACACGGACTCCTATTCTTTCCGCGTGTTCTCCCACCAGCTGCTACGCATGCAGCAGACGAACCGCGATCTCGTCTTCATCGGACTTCTAGAAACCCTCGTCGATCGTCAGGCTGACGTTCTCGAACGCTTCGGTGGCGGCATCGACGCGCTCTTCAAGCGCGTGTTCGGCTCGCACGGACGACGCGGCACGAGAAAGCCACGCGAGCATGACCCCGACACAGAGGACCTGCGTGACATCTTAGAAGAGCTCGGCCGCGTGGGTGACTTAATCGCCCGCCAGCGCGACTCGCTAGTGAACTTGCTACGACTCATCACTTACGCAGGAAATGAAGAGTCCGTCATCGGCTCGCACGATAGCCTGTACCTGCCACTACGTCCCGTATCGCGTGACGTTAATTCCCTGTCCGAGTACGCCTCTTTCCTCTCGAACCAGATCAACTTCATGCTCGATGCCGTCCTCGGCTTCATTAACATCGAGCAGAATGAGATTGTGAAGGTCTTCACCATCATGTCGCTCGTCTTCCTGCCGCCTACGCTCATCGCGAGTGTGTTCGGGATGAACTTCTCGCACATGCCTATCTTGCAATCAGGCTTTGGCTTCTGGTTCGCCTGTGGTCTGATGGTGACAGCCGCTATTCTCCCCCTCGTTATCTTCAAAATTAAGCGTTACATATGATTCCTATTCGCCAAGTCCCGCAGCCCGAAGACGAAATCCGTCTTGCTAATGTCCTCGTCGATGCCCTTCCCTACATTCAGGCCTATCGCGATAAAACTGTCCTCATCAAGTTCGGTGGCTCCGCCATGGACAACCCTGAGCTCGTGAAGTCCCTCATGAAGGACATCGTCCTCATGGAAGCACTGGGGCTGAATCCTGTCGTCGTCCACGGCGGTGGCAAGGCCATCTCCAAGGCCATGCAAGAATCAGGCCTAGAAGCGAAGTTCATCAATGGTCTCCGCGTGACGACACCCGAAGCCATCGACATCGTGGAGCAGACGCTCTCAAATGAGATCAACCCTGGTCTCGTCGAGCTCGTACGCGAAGCAGGCGGCAAGGCCGTCGGTATCCCTGGTACGAAGGTCTTCGTCGGTGAGCGCATCTTTGAAAAAGATGAAGCTGGCAAGCGTGTCGACCTCGGCATGGTCGGTCAGGTGATAGGCAGCCTACTCTCACGCGTCGAAGAGGCGCTGGCTCTCCAGATCACTCCTGTTATCTCCCCACTCGCCCGCGAACTGGGCACAGACCAGAGTCTGAATGTGAATGCAGACCTCGCCGCGGCAGCACTCGCACGTGAGCTACGCCCTGTGAAGCTCGTCTTCATCTCCGACGTACCAGGCCTCATGCGCGACCCATCCGACCCGACAACCATTGTGAAAAGCATCAACCGCAAGGAAGCACTCTCCCTCATCGATCAGGGTGTGATCACAGGCGGCATGATCCCGAAGGTGCGCAGTGCCCTCGACGCGCTGAATGCTGGCGTGCGTAAGGTACACTTCATCGACGGTCGCCTGCCCCATTCGCTCCTTCTTGAAATCTTTACCACGGACGGTATAGGAACCGAAATCGTGCGCGAGCAGCGATAGTATTTTAACAGCACTCCCCCGCCCACTCCATGCAGCAGGCTCGTATCAAGAAACTGGCATTCTTTGCACCGCGCTCAAAAGGCGCGCGCGTGCGCCAGCAGATGCGACTCATCTTCGAGGCGGCAGGGATAGAGTGCTACGATGTGAATGAGTTTAATGAAGACGGCCGCCCCATCCTGCATGAAGGAACGCAGCTCGCCATCTGCTTCGCGGGTGATGGCACCATGCTATCGCTGGTGAACCAAGTCATTGAGCAAGATTGCATCTTAACTGGCGTGAACATGGGGCATCTCGGCTTTCTGAGTGCCTGTTCGCGCAGTGAAGCGGAAGAACTGGCACATGCCATAGTCTCAGGCTGCTATGGGGTGGAAGAACGTATCGTTCTCGAAATCCGACAATTTAACAGCGAAGGCACCTGCGTGAAAGGTCCCTTCTGCGCGCTCAACGAACTCAGCCTCACGCGTGCGCAGACTGGCAAAATGATAGAAGTCGATGTCGCGCTAGACGGCGTACGCTTCAACCGCTACTATGCGGACGGTATGCTGGTGGCGACACCGACGGGCTCGTCTGCCTACTCGCTGGCGGCGGGAGGACCGCTCATCTGGCCGAACTCGGGCGTGATGTGCCTGACACCTATTTGTGCGCACAGCCTCACGAACCGCTCGGTGGTGATGCCTGACAGCGTGGAGATATCGCTACACCCGCGCGAACGTCGCGGGCGTACACATGAAACGATGATATACTCCATGGATGGGCGCATGGTGCATCAGATTAAACTGCAAGACACGCTTGTGATTCGCAAATCGCAGCGCAAGCTGAGACTGCTGAATCTGGAAAAGGGAGATTACGCGGCGCGATTGCGCGCGAAGCTCGGCTGGTAGCCCCCCCCCCAACCTGCGCGAAGCGTTAAAAGGATTCTCAAGGTCCACTGACCTTGAGCAGGATGCAAGGACGGCGTCCTTGCCGGGTTTGGGCAGAGCCCAAGGCAGACCGTGCTCGCAGAGCACGGAGACGTCAGTGAGAAAACTAAATCTTGTAAATGCCCGCGCAGAAGTCACAGCATCATGTCAGCACCCTCACTGACGTCCCTATTCCCCGAGGCGAAGCCTCGCTGTTCTTTGCCGTCGCCGACGCTAAGCGTTAAAACAGCCGTGGTTGACGCTATCGCGTTTGCTACGAAAAAGACAAGAGTCGCGCTGTAGCGCGGTGGAGGAGCGTCAGTTTCGGGTGTGGAGGTGATGCTGGGTTTGCCTCACGGACGCGTGTGACTTCACGCTATGAGGAAACTGACGCGGCCATGCTCTGCGAGCATGGCTTTTCCTTGGGCTTTGCCCAAACCCAGCAAGGA
>CAYJNX010000217.1:0-3495 GCA_964371525.1 uncultured Akkermansia sp.
AAATAAAAAAAGCCCCTGCCGTACTCGGTAGGGGCTTTAGAAGAATCTCTTTCCGTGCGATTCTACAGCTTGCGGCGGCGGCGCAGGAGAAGGGCAGGGGTGAGGATTAATATGAGCGCGGCTGTGCTAGGCTCAGGAACACCTGTTGTATCTACGTAGACGAGATTGTATCCCATCTCGTTGAATATTGCGATGTCTCCCTCGCTGAGGTATCTCATATCCTCTGTAAAGGAAGGTCTCATCAGCGATGTGTATGGTACCATCTTCTTCTTACCGATATTCTGCTCATCATCGATATACTCGGGCGCGACGTGGACGAAGCTAGAGCCGGGATCTCCCACTTCTGGGTTATAGACATACATCCCCGTGTCTCCAAACTCAAGTTCCTTACCCAGTGCGAGTGTTTCACCATTGAGCGCGTCTGTGATTAAGTAGTCGTAAGGGGTGGAAAAAACACTGCCGGAATCGAAACTGTCTGCGCCCGTTGCCTTATATTTTCCGGCGTAAAAGCCCATGCCATGCGTCAGTTCATGTAATAAAACGGTGTGAAAGTCCTTGCTGGTCGAGTCTTCTAAAAATTTAAAGCCACTTTCTGTATTGAATTCTAATGTTATATCCTTCTGATTCGCGTCGCCAGCATTCATAATAGAAGGGTTTAATAGAGCTGCTCCTGCAGCAGTCATATAGTTATAATTCGTAGCCCAAACTTTATGCAATTTAGCCTCTGCTGTTCCGTATGCGTAGTTTCCGAATTTTCTAAATTCGATGCTTACAGTGATCTTCTTGCTCGTGTCAAACGTGGCGTAATGGTTCACAAGTAGATCGCCCCAGTAGTCTATCGCATCCTGAGTGATCTTCATCACATCTTCAATAGGGATCTCTATGGGGCTATCACCCGTTCTATCCCAGGTATCTGTATTAATCATTTCCACCTCAAAGAAGTGATTTGAGACCTTGTACTCCGCTTCTGCGGGACATGACAGAAGGGCGGTCGCGACTAAAAGTGTGGTTGTAAGGAAGTGCTTCATGGCAATGCTTTGTATCATTTTTCTTGTTATTCGTCAACTGTTTTTTTGGAATTAGATTAAATGGAGAGTGCGTGTTTTTCTCTTGCTGCGATGTCGTGTATATACTATAATATACATATTAATTTAACTATTTAATCATGCAATGATGAAGACGATTATATTCCAGAGCATCACCCTCCTCTGCATTCTTCCGCTCACGGCCTCGGCTTCTACTAGGACAGATGCGCAGGGACGCTATCAAGGTCGCAGTGACAAAGACGGTAACAAGGAAAGCCACTACGATCTCTCGGGGCGTTACAAGGGCCGCACCGACACCGACTCACGCGGGGTGGAGACACACTACGACTCGTCGGGACGCTATGTGGGGCGCAGCGATCCAGATGGCAGCGGTGGCATGTACTTCTATGACGCGCAGGGACGGCAAGTCGGGCGCGCGAAGTCAGATGGGCAGGGAGGCATGCACTTTTACGACGCGCAGGGGCGCAGCCAAGGGCGAGCGAAGCGCGAGTCGAGCGGTCAGCTGAATTACTATGACGCTCAGGGGCGTTATCTAGGAAATAAACGTCCGTGATCTGGCTTAGGAGTCTAACTGTTAATTTCTTGAAGCGTGACTTTGTCCGCGGTGTCGCAAAAGACGCTTGCCAAGCGGATGCACATGCGCTATATTGCACCTGTGCATCAGATCGTTTTTAATGAAATCAGTGCGGCAGAACTCTCTGCCCTCCCTACGCAGGATCAGCTCAGTTTACTAGGCTCATTTCAGGTAGATGAGGCTGGCTTGAATGCAGCCAGCTCTGAGCATCACTTTGGTGTCGTCGAGCGCGAAGGGAAGAAAATCTACCGCTTCCGCTCACAAGACCACCGCATCTACTTCACCGTCGAAGGCGAAGACACCGTAATCGTGCAGCGCGTGCTCAGCGCAAACTCCCTGCGTGACTTCCTCTTCCGCTCGAAGATAGGCGGTTCAGAAGACCAGAAACTCAGCAGCTCGCGCTCCTTCTGGAAACTGATAGAAGAGGGTGAGAAGTCACCACGCGCCTAAAGCATCTTTCCATCGAGGCAACCGATAGCAACGAGATGTCCGCCTTGCTCGCCATCCTGCCTTCCCCCCTTCGCGTGCTCGCGCTGGCCTCCGTCACGCTCACGCAGCTCGTGCGCATGAGGCTCTTCATCGTGCTAGCCGCGCTCATCATCGCCTTCTTGCTCCTCCAGTTCATCCCCTACCACGGCGACCTCGGGGTCGAATCCAGCGGTGTGGCGCAGCTGGAACTCATCAAGAACATAGGCACAGGCAGCATGCACCTCTTCGCTGTCATCTTCTGCGTGTCCGCGACAGCACTACTCATCCCGCGCGATGCAGAAGACCGCATCCTCTATACCATCCTTTGTAAACCCGTACCGAGACTCGACTACCTCCTAGGAAAGGCGCTAGGCGTGCTCTTCCTCATGTTCATCATGTTCCTCGTGATGGATGGACTCATGAGCCTCACCCTGTACCTACGAGAGCAGCAATTAGCGGGCATGGTCACGGAAGTGCTCACCGCAAGAGGCTTTGGACAGGCAGAAATACAGCCCCACCTCGATGCCCTGTCGGAGGCAGGACTGAGTATGAACCTACAGCGATCGCTCATCCTCTACTTCATGGGCTGGAGCGTGCTCACCAGCATGTGCCTACTCATCTCCTGCTTCACGAGTGGGACAATCGTCAGCATGGTGCTCAGCCTCGGACTGTACTTTGTCGGTACTTTCCAATCACAATTTTTTGAAGCCATGCTTGTCGGCTCAGGTGAGCTTGGTGTGAGCTCCACACTGCGCACCGCCTCGGAAGTCTTCGCGCTGCTCATCCCTGACTTCAGCCTGTACACGGCAGCAGATCAGGCGAGTGCGGGGCAGATACTCAGCTGGAGCATGCTTGGTGGGCTCGGACTCATCACGCTCGCTTACTTTAGCTTCCACCTCCTGATCGCGACCTGGTTGTTTGCGAAGAAGGAATTCTAATAGAGACAAGCGGGCATATGGACGCATCAAGCCATGGTGACTATGCGAAACTCGCAGCGCGGTATAGACGCGGGCGCGGTGGCTGTGAACGTGATTTTGAACGCGCGGTATACTACTATGACCTAGCGGCGCAGGCGGGCGATGTCGATGCTCTGTACCAGCTGGGGAAATGCTATTTGAAAGGCGTGGGATGCCTACGCGATGAAGGCGGGGCGGTGAGCTGCTTTGAAAATGCCGCGAACCGAGGACATCAAGCCGCCGCGCAGAAACTAGCAGAATGCTTTCGCGCGGGAATCGGCGCACCGCAGAGCGAAGAACTCGCCTGCTACTGGGAGCTGAAAGCCCAAGCGATGAGCCCAGGTGATGCGCACAGGTGAGCCCGACACCTAGAGCGGGAGTCCAGAGGGGCTCAGCTCCTCTGGCAGGATGCAAGGACGGCGTCCCATATACGTTAACTTGATTGACATCC
>CAYJNX010000218.1:0-3445 GCA_964371525.1 uncultured Akkermansia sp.
GTGCAGGTTCTTCTTCCTGAACAGCTTCTTCTTTCTGTGCAGGTTCTTCTTCCTGAGCAGGTTCTTCTTCCTGAGCAGGTTTTTCTTCCTGAACAGCTTCTTCTTTCTGTGCAGGTTCTTCTTCCTGAGCAGGTTTTTCTTCCTGAACAGCTTCTTCTTCCTGTGCAGGTTCTTCTTCCTGTGCAGGTTCTTCCTCTTGAATAGGTTCTTCTTCCTGAACAGCTTCTTCTTCGGAAATAAGCTTATCAAGGTCTATATGTTCTAGAATGTCTTTGAGTGCTGGCTGGGTCTCTTCCTCGGAAGGGGTGCTTTCTTCTTCCGAAGGCAGCTCAGATACAGTGGCTTTTTCCTCGGAGGGGGGGCTTTCTACTTCCGAAGGCAGCTCAGATACGGTGGCTTCTTCCTCGGTACTGGTCTCTGAGAAGTTGAGCTCTGATTGCTCTATTGGCTTGGCTTTGCTACGTCTTCTTGTTTTTTTCATGCTCGTATAAGATTGTTAGAGGTTAGCGTTGAGGTCATTTATCCATTCTGTGATATTAAGATAGCGATTTTCGATAGTAGGGGAGAGTGCCTTGTCTATAGATTGTAAAAAATTCGGATGGTAGACCTCTTGTAAATGAGGCATAGCGGAGAGCGCATCTACCGTGTCGAAGAGTAATCTCTGCTTGCTCGCTGGTAGGCATTGCCCGGTGAGTACAAAGTATAGCGTAGCCCCGAGGGCGTAGATGTCGGTCCATGGTCCCATGTTTCCACCGGGTTCACCCTGCTCGAAAGGACTGAACCCTTGGGATTCGATGACATTCGAGTCTAGGTCGCCATATTCGTCTCTGGCTGCACCGAAGTCGATGAGCATGGGGCGTCCTTGGCGTGTGACAAGGATGTTATCAGGCTTGATATCGCGGTGCAGTAAGTTTCGCTGGTGGAGATAATCAAGAGCATCTAGGATGCGGATGAGAGTGCCGTATAGGGCATCCTGCGGAATGGTCATATTATGATCCGCGTAGTCCTTTGCAACCTCGCCTAGATTTTTGCCATCTATGTATTCAGTGACGTAGTAGGCTGTGCCATGCGCTTCAAAGTAGGAGTAGACCTTTGCTATATTAAGATGGTCTAGTGTCGCGAGGAGTCGCACCTCACGTAAGAAGTTCGTCAGAGCCCATTCGTAAATGTCATTCTTATCTGGGTCGCTGAGGCGTACGCGCAGATTATTACTCTCGCGGTAGCAGAGTGTGTCAGGGAAGTTCTCCTTGATGACGACGGGTCTGTTCAGAAGATCTTCTACAGCGAGGTAGGTGATGCCGAAGCCACCTGCACCCAGTGTGCGGTGTATCTTATAGTTGCGCAGTCGGTAGCCGTCGGGTAATTCTTTAGGCGCTATATGGATATCAACACTCTCTGAGGGTGCTTGCTGACTGACGGATTCAAGGATGTTGTCCATGAGTCCGCTTTTCGGCTTAAGGGCGTTGCTTTCAGGTGATGTTGGCATATAGAGATGGGTGATATGAGTGCTTAGTGAGGCCAAGCGACGCTCTTGTTGCTCTTCTTGAGGAGAGGCATCTGGGCTTTGCGGCTTTTAAGCGTGCGTGTGAGTAGCTGTGCCATTTCCTTAGTCTTCTGTGGGTGTTTCTCTGCGAGATCTGTGAGCTCGTGGATGTCATCGCTGAGGTTGAACAGCATGCTCGTTTCTGTCGCATGATCGTAAATGAGTTTCCAGTCGCCGAGGATGATAGCAGAGCGAGCACCGTAGCCAGGTCCACTCGCCGCACCTTCTCCCCACATGTTGGGCATGTGGAAAATGAGGGGGCGTAGGTTTTCTTTCCCAGTATTTCCTTTCAAGGTAGGAATGAGGCTGATGCCGTCTACCTTTTTCGCTGACTTCTTCACAATCCCCATTAAGGTGGGGTAGAAATCTTCAATAATGACAGGCGTATCACTGGTGCTGGAGGCTTTCACGACACCTGGCCATTTCACAATAGCGGGCACACGTATGCCTCCCTCATAAAGAGAGCCCTTCCCGTAGCTGAGAGGGTAGTTCGCGTCCTGTAAGCGACCGCTAATCGCTAAGCCGCCATTGTCGGAGACGAAGACGATGACCGTATTCTTTTCCAGATCATTCTCCTTCAGCCATGCCATGAGATCGCCCAGACTCTTATCCATGCCCTCGATGAGGGTAGCGTAGTTGCGCTCCTTGAGATTCCACGGCTTCCCATCTGCAGGGTGAGTGCCAGCACCCGGTGCGGGGTAGTTCTTCATGAATCGCTCATCGTTCGCCCTTTCATCAAGTGGGCTATGGATGGCGTAGTGGCTCATGTAGAGGTAGAAAGGTTTTCCGCCTGCCTTTGGCTTTAGCTCATTGAGTAAGTCGAGGGCTTCGAGTGTGAGAGCCTCGGTGACGAAGGTATTCTCCTTCTTGTACTTCTCCATATTGCGCAGACCTGTGATCTGGAATCGCCCCGTGCCATAGCTGTTCTTCCCCCTGTAATCGGCGATGCCGCCTGTTTCTTTCCCTGCTATGTTGTAATCAAAGCCGAGATTCCGCGGATTCGCACCCGGTGTCCCCTTCGTGCCCCAGTGCCCCTTACCGCAGTGAATAGTAATATAGCCTGAGTCCTTGATGGCCTGAGCTAGCGTCTTAGACGGTGCGGTCAGGTAGGGCATCTTCATATCATAGCTTGCAGGTTCCTCAGTGATGGGGAGTTTTGTTTTACCTGAGCTTCTTGTGCCGCGGGGTTGAAGTCCATTTACATTCCATGCTGGAGCTTGCAGCGTCGGGTGTGGGGTGTCCACACTCTTATCTGCATTCAGCGTCCAGTTCGTGACACGATGGCGCGATGCGTTCATTCCAGTCATGAGGCTGACACGCGTGGGAGTCGATACAGGGCAGGAGTACGCGCGCGTGAGCATCATTCCCTGCTCTGCGAGTGCTTCCATATGAGGTGTGCGGTAACGCTTGTTCAGGAAAGTCTCCTTAGCCTTACCTTCAGCATCGCGCCAGAAAGGTAGACTCGTATCCTGCCAGCCCATATCATCGACGATGAAGAAGATGATATTCGGTTTCTCGACATTATGCGAAAAGTTCGCATGAAGCGGA
This sequence comes from uncultured Akkermansia sp., assembly GCA_964371525.1. Classification (GTDB taxonomy): domain Bacteria; phylum Verrucomicrobiota; class Verrucomicrobiia; order Verrucomicrobiales; family Akkermansiaceae; genus Akkermansia. The sequence continues at coordinate 3,092 of CAYJNX010000218.1, forward strand.
GCTGCCAGTCCCGCTGTGAGGAGAGGTAAGGTGAGAATATGTTTCATGAATAATAGACGTTTGCTGGTTGTTATGGTAGCATCTGCACTCTGATCTGTCGAGAAAAAAGCGAGAATTGCTAATTTAATACGCTTAGAATTAGTCTAGTTGCGCCTTGGGTTGTTAGATTTGAATAACAAGAGATGAAGATCAGGGCTGTCTTACAATAGCGAGATTTGACGGCGGAATTGAAAAAATCTCAGAAAATATAAAAAAAGACTTGATCCGAAGAAAAAATCCGCTATAATCCCCTCGCACGATGCAAGGCGGGTGTAGCTCAGTGGTAGAGCGCAACCTTGCCAAGGTTGATGTCGT
>CAYJNX010000219.1:0-3273 GCA_964371525.1 uncultured Akkermansia sp.
CAAAATCCGAAGCTGCTAATTTTGCAAGATCCCCTTGACGAGTCGTGAGCAAGGAAACGAGATTAACATATATCTCCAAAACAAAGCTTCATTGTTTCTTTCTTAGGACGCAATGACGAAGTCAGAAAAAAGAAGACTGCCTTAATAATCCATTTAACGCTGACGCGTGAGACACACGCATTCATAACGACTTCACCCCTGCATCATATGGATACAGGGGTGAGCGTTTGCCTCGTATTAAGGCGTGAGTTGTTGCTTGATTTTAGGCCTTATCCTGTTCGTCAAGAGGCTTGGGCATCTTGCCAGTCGAGAAGTACTTCTCGATTTCTTCGAGCGTGCGTCCCTTCGTTTCAGGAAGGAAGAATGCTGCTGCGATGAAGTAGATGACGGTGAAGCCAGCCAGTGTGAAGAAGACCATCGCATAACCTGCGCTACCTACCCATGGGAGGAAGACGCCTGCGATTGTCGTAGAGACACCTTGGTTAATCAGGAGTGCTATAGCCATACCGTTCGCACGGATGCGTGTAGGCATGAGCTCAGAGAGGGCGAGCCAGACGCAAACACCAGGACCTGCGGCGTAGAAGGCGATGAAGACGACGAAGAAGGCAGTCACCATCCAGCCTGTACCAGCGGAGGGAGTCATGCCGAGTTCAGCACGTGTGATGACGACTTCTTGCATCTTGCCAGCTTCTGGGGCTTCGCTCCAGAACATGAGGCCGTCGAGGAAGTCTGGCTTCGGGAAGCAGGCGATGTTCACAAGCATGCGGTCGCCGTTGCTTTCGAGCTTCTGGATGGTCTTCACCATCGCTTCACGCTCTTCGTCCGTGCCAGTGAAGGGGACGGATGGGTCTTTCTCAGCAAGGAGAGCGGAGAGGGGCTTAGGTCCCTTTTCAGCGATCTTGTCGCTGAGGATATCTTTCTTCATCGTGGCGACGGTGGAAGCCACGTCGACTGCTGCGAGTGCGTCATCCTTGTAGGTGATGCCAGCGGCTGTTACCTTAGCCATCTCTGCGTCACGGTCGAAGTGCTTCGCCATCTTCTGATAGGCGGAACCACCCTGCTCGTAGGTGAGGATGAGCTGGACGTCTTCTTTTACCTTGCCGTCTTCCATGAACTCACTGAGTCCACTTTCTTTTACCACGTCAGCGACGGATGCCTTCATGTAGGCACCTTCGACGACGCGTTTTGTGACGATTTCTGTGACGTCTACGCGCTTGTTCTCAAGCATGAGGAACATAGCACCGACACCAGCAAGACCAGCGATGATACCTGCTGTACCCATCTTGAGGAGGAACTTGCGTCCCTTCTTATCCACGAGGGAGACGGCGACGATGGTCATGAGCATGTTCACCATCTTGATGGCGAAGTCAGCCCAGTTCGCAGACTCACCTTCGAGACCTGCCTGCTGGAAGATCATGACGGAGTAGTTCAGCACGGAGTTAATACCCGTCGCTTGGTTACAGCCGAGGATGACGATGGCGAGGATGAAGGGGATGACATACTTGCGCTGGAGGATGGTGTCACCCTTCGCGGCTTCAGCTAGCTCGGCTTTTTCGCGCTCAGCAGCTGCGTCAGCTTCGATCATTTCGTTGAGAATCTCCTGTGCGGCGGCATCACCGTTGTTCGCAGCGAGGGAGGCGAGTGCCTCTTCCTTACGGCCGCGCTTGTAGAGCCAGCGTGGGGATTCTTTCAGACGGAATGCACCGAAGAAAAGGAGGATACCAGGGACGATGGAGCACCAGAAGATGGTCTGCCATGCCTGATTCTTCGCGATGTCTGTCACGGATACGTCTGTCGCAGCACCGACGAACTTCGTCGTAGCGAGTCCGATAGCAGCCGCGAACACCAGACCTACCGTCAGGAGGAACTGGAACATGCCTGTGCCCTTACCACGTGCAGAGGCACCTAGGCACTCGGCAAGATACATAGGCACGACCACACCGATGAGACCAGCGGAAGCACCTTGTAAGAGACGACCCGCGACGAGCGCGTTAAAGTCGCCCTGGGAAAGGCAGATGACGGGGATACTCAGCGTGAAGAGCAGAGCGGAGACGATAATCATCATCTTGCGACCGAAGACCTCGGCAAGCATCCCTGCGACGAGCGAGGAAAGCACAGAACCAAGGAGCACCGCGGCTACCAAGAAGGAGAGATTAGAGGGAGTGAGTGTGGTCGTCGCTTCGATGTAGGGGAGAGCGGCAGCAATGATGCCTACGTCTACACCGTATAGAAGACCACCGAGACCGGCCATCGTCGTGAGATAGCGCGCGTAACTTTTCACTTTAGCTGGTAATTCAGCTTGCGTGGATTCTGGAGTCATAGTGCCTGATAGTATAGCAATATTGCCCCATACTTCAATCTCAAAATGCAGGAGAGATGATTTTTTCTCTAAGAGATATAATATTTAAACGCTATGTATGTTTGAGGTTAAGATTTTAATTTTTAGATAATTGGCATCTTGCTAAAAAAATATTGTACACGATGCTTTACCGTTCGGGTATTTTGCAAAAGGTGAGCTCTTACGTTCATTATCTAGATACTCATTCTGATCGAACTAATTTGCAATTTGCCCTGTGGGCTTGTTAGCGATTTTAGATCTCTTTCCTAGAAGGAAGAAGCTCAGTATATCTGAGAGTTCAATAAACTTCGCAAATAAGATACATATATAACAAACGATGAGTGATGCTACGCCATAAGTTATTTGTACAAAGGTGGCATTCATCCCCTCTAACAGCAGATTAAGCCCTCGTGCTTCAAAGAGAGAGGATGCGATATAGATGATGAGTGAGTACTGACCTAGCAAGCGTAGCTGACGCTTAAGTATAGATTCACCCGTCCACTGCATGAAGAGGCGAATGAATGCAACCGCTGCGCATATTCCGCATAGCATTTTTAGATACTGAGAATAAGGGAGTGTTCCTATGTTAAATGAGATGGTGCATAAGAATAACAAAGAGAGTGCGATCACGTAGCGATTCTCCGTAGCGAGATGGAAGAACTTCTTAAAATGTACAAGAAATACTCCAAAGAAGAAGGGTATGAAGTAGCTATATGCTGAGGTTAGCCATTGTAGTGTGAACTCGTTTGTCGAAGTCGTTTTTCCCCACAGTCGATGAAGCCCAAAAGCTACAATGAACATTCCCATTAAGCCCGCCACTTGTCCCAACAGCGATTTTATGCGCTTTGATAGACAATAAAAAGCGCAATAGTAGATAAGGAGAGTTAGTAATGCGGGTAAAAACCATATAGCAACGTCACCACCAGCAAATGACA
>CAYJNX010000220.1:0-3267 GCA_964371525.1 uncultured Akkermansia sp.
AGGAAGCTCTGGTGGTTCGCGACGATGATGCAAGGACCATCATCAATGAGGCGTTCGCGGTTGATGATTTTCAGCTTGAAGAAGCTTCTCGCTATATTGTAGGCGAGAGTGCGGATGATGAAATAGACAAAGTTAGGAGCCATGATAAGGATGAAAGGTTAAGCCATTTTCTTGCGGATATCGGAGGCGATAAGGGCGACTACTTCTTCGATGCTCATATCGGAGCTATCGACGAGTAGCGCGTCTTCTGCCTGTGTGAGTGGCGCGCAGGCGCGCTGGGAGTCCTTGCGATCGCGCTCGGCGATAGAATCCGTGATGCCTTCGGCTGCACGGCGAGCAGCGCGTACTTCTTCTGAGGCGGTGACGAAATATTTATAAGGTGTTTCAGGGAAGACGACTGTGCCTATGTCGCGCCCTTCCATGACGACGGCCTCCTGTCTGTTGTACTCGCGCTGTTTTGCCACGAGGAAGCCACGCACCTCGGGGATAGCTGCGATGGTGGACACCTGATCATTCACTTCCTTCAGACTCAGCTCTGCTGCGAGCTGACGACCTTCGAAGAGAACACAGGACTGGCTGCCTTCGCGTCCGAAGCTCAGTGGGATGCCAGCGAGCATGCGGATGACATCTTCTGTGCTGGAGGGGGAGATATTATTTTGCAGCGCATACCACGTGATGGCTCGGTACATCGCGCCCGTGTTAATGAAGCAGAAGGAGAGTTCGGCGGCGATGAGCTTCGCTACTGTGGATTTACCCGAAGCAGCGGGTCCGTCGATGGCAATGGCAGGATATGAGGTGTTCATGATATTGAAATGGGATATAAGAGAGGGATAAGGTGAAAAATCAGGAGCGCGACTGCAGGTGATTGACAATGCCTTGTGCGAGGCACTGCGCGTAGTAAATCGCATTCTGGTGCTGGGAGATGAAGTTGACATGCGCTTCATTGTTCAGAAAGATCACGGCAGGGATAGCCGCAGGGATGAAGGACTTATCACAGCTGGCGAGCAGCGCGCTGTCGCGCATATCTGGGTTCTCTCGGCGCACGATGGCGCAGGAGTTCCCACGATTAGGCAGCGCATTATTCATCAGTCGTCTGTTGAGTGCTCGAGACATATAACCTGCGAGATTTCCGCCGAAGGAATTGCAGAAAATACTAGAGTTTTGATTCGTTGCCCAGCCTGTATTTTTCTCGTATTCGTGATGGCGCAGGATGATGATGCAGGCGGGATCTAGTGTGAGAGCATAGTTGAGGCTGCTCATCCCTATGGCCGCGAGCTTGGAGTGATGCGTGGATTTCGCTGCCTTCTCAGGGGCTGTTACCTGAAGATGAATGATGTCCGAAAGCTTAGAGTAGGGGAGTAGGCGCGTGTCATTAGGGATAGCTCCGTGATTCACAATGATACAGTCATAGCCAGCCTCCTCGATCCCCTTCTTGATATAGTAAGAGTACTCATACCAGAACGAGAACTCATCTATGAGACCGTGCTTATCATCTGGTGTTTGTAAGCTATTGCCTATCTTCGATGCCACATCATACTGAGGTAAAATAAGAACGACAAGCCGTGATTCCAGCACCTGCCTTTCCACACGCTCCTGCGTGCAGTGCGTGCAGAGAACTAGCCCGATAACGAAGGTTAGAAACTGCGCGACACGTGTTGTCAGGAGTGATAGCATGGCGAGTGAGAAATGTGATTAAAGGAGAATGCCCTGCTGACCTGTCAGGCTCAGTCCAAGTTTATGATAGGCCGCAGGCATGGCCTCACGGCCGCGTGGCGTGCGCTTGATATAGCCCTGCATGATGAGGAAGGGCTCATGCACGTCTTCGATGGTGGACTCATCCTCGCCCACTGCGACCGCAAGGGAGGAAAGTCCGACAGGACCGCCACCGAACTTCCCAATCATCGTTTCGAGAAGACGCTTATCCATCTCATCGAGTCCGTCTTCGTCTATGTCCAGCATGCTCAGTGCGAGTTCTGCTATCTCCCCTGTAATGCGTCCATCGGACTTCACCTGTGCATAGTCACGCACCCAGCGTAGAAGGGAGTTCGTGATACGTGGTGTGCCACGTGAGCGACGTGCGATGCCGAGTGCGCCATCGTCGTCGAGAGGGACTTGTAGCAGATCCGCCGAGCGATGCAGGATGTGGCTGAGCTCCTCGGCAGAGTAATAGTCGAGGCGGTTCACCATGCCGAAGCGTGAGCGCAGCGGGCTTGTGAGCTTACCCGCGCGCGTCGTCGCACCGATGAGGGTGAACTTCGGGAGATTCAGCTGGATGGAGCGCGCATTGGGCCCTTGGTCGATGATGATGTCGAGGCGGAAGTCCTCCATCGCAGGATAGAGGTATTCCTCTATGGCGGGATGCAGGCGATGGATTTCATCAATGAAGAGGATGTCGCCCTTCTGGATATTCGTGAGGATGCCAGCGAGGTCACCCGCCTTTTCGATCTGGGGGCCTGAGGTGGTGTGGAGCTTCTTGCCCACGGCATGAGCGATGATGTTCGCAAGAGTGGTCTTCCCTAGACCTGGAGGTCCGCTGAGAAGAACGTGGTCGAGCACGTCGTCACGCATACGCGCAGCCTCTACCATGAGGAGGAGTCGCTCCTTGATCTTTTCTTGCCCACAGAACTCGCTGAATGCGGGCGGACGCAGTGAGAGATCAAAGGGGCTGCTAGGCGTCTCGGCGAGGCGTGTGTAAAGTGAATTATCCATGGATGATGCGCTGAGATAGCCTAGCATAGATGGAGCGTGTAGTCAAGATCACCACTGCCTCGCTGGCGTATTTCATAGAAAAAGCATGCACCCCTGTGAGGTGCATGCTTTTGGAAGATAGTGTCGATTGACTGATTAGGCACCCTTCACGAGGAGTTCTGCGATCTGCACTGCATTGAGGGCTGCGCCCTTGCGTACCTGATCACCGACGACCCAGAGGTTAAGTGCGTTGTCGAGAGCCTGATCCTTACGGATACGGCCGACGTAGCAGGTGTCACCATTTGTCGAGTCGAGAGGGGTAGGCCAGATGCCCTGATCTGGATCGTCCATGACTTCGACACCTTCGTGACCAGCGAAGCTGGCGCGTGCTCCTTCGACATCTATAGGCTGCTCGAACTGAGCGATACAGGAGATGGAGTGGCTGCGGTAGACAGGAACGCGTACACAGGTGCAGCTGACATTCAGATCAGCGATGCCCATGATCTTGCGACCCTCGACGAGCATCTTCTGCTCTTCCTTCGTGTAGCCGCTCTCGGTGAACTTGTCAATCTGAGGGAT
>CAYJNX010000221.1:0-3172 GCA_964371525.1 uncultured Akkermansia sp.
GTGCTGTTTCGCTCATTTTCGAGATCACCATTCTGCTCGGACTAATTTTGCAAGAGAGTCGCCCTAGTACTGACGCACCCCTCACCGCGCGCGCGAGGCGACAGGTAAGAATGAAGCGTTGATTTTCACACTTTCTTGACATTAGCAAAAAAAGGGTCGCTAATGCAAGCAATTACTTTCATGGTCTTGGGCTCTCATTTTTTGCTGACATCCTTTCAGCCGTTTTATTCCCATGTATTTAGACACCATGTATTGAGATATCCATAAATATATTGAATCAAACATGCTTCATTAGCTATTCTTTCATAGGGGAAACAAAGACTATATAAAATACTGTCGGAATACGGTGCTATGCTATAGCAATGCTCAGTGTACAAGTATATTGTTCTGGAGCAAAAATGTACAACAGTAGGAATTAATTCTTCTATTATTCGCTCGTAGTCATCATTGACTTTCATTGTTGCCATTCTTTCGCATAATATATTCTTATATTCTTGCAAGGCATACTCTCTTCCTGTTTCCACTTTGATTATACAACTGTTATCATCAAAAAATGACGATATTGCCTCTATTAGACCTGCCGCAAAATGTAGATCAACCCACGTATCTTTAATTGTTAAAGGATGCTTGAATGTTTGTTGAATAAAATCCACTCTCCATTTTGCGTCACTAATAGGATGTTTTTTGTTGAATCTTAGCTGACCTTTCCCGAACGGATAAATCACTATTTCTGATGGGAAATTATATAACTCATCAATATTTATTAATTCATTTTGCTTGTGAGAAAAAATAGTCATACAGGAATTTGTGGCGATGTCTATGAGGTGTATTTTATTGAGGGCTTAAATCTCATGACTTCTCGATCAGGCGTTTCGCGAAATCATAAACGATACTCGCTATAAGAAATGGGAGAATGTAACTCAGGCTTGAACCTGAACTGATATAATCAATCACAAGGTAACTCAGCGGAAGGGACAGAAGCGCAATAGCTATCGCTTTTAAATACTTCTGAATGGGCGGGCGTAAATCACCTCGTTCATTAAGTTCGCTTCGCAGATAGCCCAAAGAGCTAATCTGCTTGCGCATATCACTATGCTTGGGGCTAGAACGGTAGATTTCTCTAATACCCATGAACGCGTCGCTGCTACCTAATTGCGCAGCACGATGAAAGCAGCTCAAGGCTTCTGCTGTGCGCTCCATATTGCTATAGCAATTACCTAATACTACATAGGCATCTACATAATCCTGCTTAGATGCTTGAGTCAGCCAATATTCAACTTCGGAGAAATCTTCTGCCCTGTGCATAGATTCACTGAGACAGATGGCGAGTTGGAACTGGCTTTCTGCATCCCCATTCTGAGCCGCCTGAAGATAGTCTTCTTTATTTCCCTTAGCGCGAAAAACCACTCCTTGGTATCGCATATCCATTCCTTTATTGATAAGTTGGCGAATGATGTTTGGCATGACAGTCTTTGTGTAGTTGCAGGTGCCCTAGAGGGGACCTTGCAAAATTAGCAGCTTCGAATTTTGTATGCAGTTTGGATGATAATTTACGGCGTTTGGGCGCGCATAGCGAGCTATGTCGATTTCACACAAGCTTGAAAATAGCAAAAATAGTTTATCTTTACAAGCAATTAGTATCATGGCTTTCTACTCACATTTTTTGCTGAGGCGTTCATCAGTCTAGTATGTCGTTATTTTTTATTGATCTTAAATCTTACGAGCGTTACATTGAGATATGCTCTACTCTTTTAAACATGCTTGTATTTTGCTTGCCACCTGTTCACTTGCGGCAGTCGCGGCGCAGCCTGATTTGACCTATTACGCAAAGGTCGATGCTCAAAAAAGTACTGAGTTGTTTAAGGAAGCCGATGACAGCTCAGTTGAAATATTTTCAACAGCCGAACCAGAAGTCTACGCCCAGAATAAGGAGAGCTTCCTGCAAAAAATTAAGTCTGACACTGAGCTCGCTCAGGAACTATCGAAAACGAAGCTGCCTTACTTGACGGATTTAAGAGCAAGTGCCGCTTTTTCCTATGCCTCTCTTGCAAAGGATGATAAGGATATTGAGAACATGCTCGCGTATCTCATCGACAAGTTTCCTGTACTTAAAGATAAGCCTTTTGACTTTTTGTGGCTAGAGAGTGAGCTCTATGAGTTTAATTCGAGCAATACGGGGGATATCTGCCACGGTTTTTGGATGCATGGGGGTAAAATTTACCTCATTTTTCGCCTTGCAGAGATGGAGCTGACTCACCCTACGAAGCCAGAAGAAGCAGCTCTGGTGCAAGCTTCTCTTAGGACTCTTTGGGATGCCGAGTGCAAAAAGGTACTTAATCATTTTGATATAGACGAGATAGATCTAAATAAATTCCATACGCCGCATTGGACTCACTCGGATTTCCTGCGTTTGATGCTTTTAGAACCCAGCCCCGAGCAATATGCCCAAATACTTCAAAACATGAAGAAGCTCAGGGTGATCCATCAAGACAGTTATCGCATGGAGCAGGTTACTCATGCCCAGCTCATGTTGGATCAGCTGGGGGAGCACTGCGGGCGTTATGATGGTGAGGATAGTTACTATTTCTATGGCTTTGATGGCAGCATTGAAGGCGTCAGCCTGCGTAACATTGTAGAGACCCCCTTTGTGCCTTTCTCCCCTCAGGCGGAGCTAGATTTCTGGATGCGCTATCTCTTCCAGATTAGTAAATATGAGGGCATGTCGCAGTCATTTGGGCGATGGCAGATGAAGAGAGAGAAAGAAGAACACAGCGCACCCCCTGAAGGTGCACGCTGTGTGGAATCTCGGGACAGCTGTGACTCGAACTATCCTTGACAGTCTTATCGCCACTACTTAAAATACACTTATGCAAGAGTGTCTCCCTGAAAAAGTAAAGCTAGGCCGTTGGGTGCATGTCCTTCGCTTTAGCCTATTGACCATGCCTGTGACCTTATTTTTGTTCACACTCTGCGTAAGATTTGCCGCCGTTTATATATGTACTAGTGCAGATGGGAGGGGTGGGGAAGCACTGTTAAACGAAAGCATTTTAAATGCCATCATCTTTATTTCGGTAATTTACATCTTGCCTATTTTACCTGCTTTTACTTTGATTCATTTTCTTGTGAATTACTTTGTGGGGAAATGGAAGCGTCTCGCGCCTTTCTCCCCCTA
>CAYJNX010000222.1:0-3083 GCA_964371525.1 uncultured Akkermansia sp.
TAAAAAGCGAGAAGCTGGTGAAGAAGCTACGCTTCCCTCGACCTTGGCTTCTCGCTGGTGGTTTAAACGCGACGAACGCCGCTGCCCTTCTCCACTCGCTGAGACCTGACGGCCTCGACCTGAACAGCGGATTAGAAATGGCAGCGGGGCTGAAGAGCAGCACAAAGCTGCTCGACACGCTCCGCGCGATTTCACTTTAACCCCTCATCTTATTGCTGCTCTGCTTGCTCCGCTTGCAGGGCAGCTTTTTCTTGCTCACGCAGCTCCTGCGTCAGCTTCATGGCGCAGAAGTTAGGACCGCACATGGAGCAGAAGTGTGCCTTCTTCGCCCCTGCGTGCGGCAGGGTCAGATCATGGAAGGCACGTGCACGGTGTGGGTCAAGTGAGAGATTAAACTGATCTTCCCAGCGGAACTCGAAGCGAGCCTTCGACAGCGCATTATCGCGCAGCTGCGCCGAGGGATGTCCCTTCGCAAGGTCAGCCGCATGGGCTGCGAGCTTGTAAGTAACGACACCTTCGCGCACGTCCTGCTTATCTGGCAGACCGAGATGCTCCTTACAGGTCACGTAGCAGAGCATCGCGCAGCCTTCTTGCGCGATCTGAGCAGCACCGAGTGCGCCAGTGATATGGTCGTAACCTGGGGCAATGTCCGTCGCGAGAGGCCCCAGCGTGTAGAAGGGAGCTTCATAGCACCACTCCAGCTGCTTGTGCATATTCTCTGGAACGAGGTGCAGAGGCACGTGCCCTGGTCCTTCGTTCATCACCTGCACGCCCTTGTCCCAAGCAGTCTTCGTGAGTTCTCCCTGAACTTCAAGCTCCGCGAGCTGGGCGAAATCATTCGCATCAGCGATAGAACCGGGGCGCAGACCATCTCCGATGGAGATGCTGACATCATAAGTCGCGAGAATGTCGCAGATCTCATCCCAGTGCGTATAGAGGAAATTTTCCTTCTGATTAATCATCATCCACTTAGCAATGATAGATCCGCCACGTGAGACAATACCAGTCATGCGGCGTGTCGTATGAGGCACGAAGCGACCCAAGAGCCCCGCGTGAATAGTCACGTAGTCAACCCCCTGACGAGCCTGCTCGATGAGCGTGCCACGGAAGATCTCCCATGAAAGGTGCTCGACGCGTCCTGAGCAGCGCTCAAGGCTCTGATACATAGGCACTGTACCGATGGGAACAGGGCTGTTACGCAGAATCCATTCGCGCGTGCGGTGGATATCATCCCCCGTAGAAAGATCCATCACGGTGTCAGAGCCCCAGTGAATAGCCCAGCGCAGCTTCTCGACCTCTTCTTCGATGCCAGAGGAAATAGCAGAATTACCTATATTCGCATTAATCTTACAGAGGAAGTTACGACCTATAGCCATAGGCTCACACTCTGGGTGATTAATATTAAGAGGAATGAGCGCACGGCCAGAGGCGACCTCATCACGCACGAACTCAGGCGTGAAGTAGGCTGGCATGCGGCTGCGCATGCGTGGGTGGGCAGGATGCTGGTAGTGCAGCTGCGTGCGAGCCTCAAGGCTACGATGATTAAAGCCGTCCTCACGTTCTAAGTCGCTAGGGCGAGGCATGCCTGTACCATGGAAGGCGAGCGTGTCTAGAGCTGCCTGTGCGCTATCGGGGCGTGTCTTCTCGTGCGGGAACTGATCGTAAATCGCCTTGAAGGCTTGCTCGCGACCCAGATTTTCGCGAATGGCGACATACTCCATCTCAGGCGTGATAATACCGCGCTGAGCATAGCTGCGCTGTGTAGGAGGAATGGAGAGATCACGTGCTGCGTAAACGCCAGCTGCCTCTTCAACCACGTCTTCACGACTGGTAATCCAGCTATGACGCAGACGCGGGAGACCGTCTTCTACCGTACCTGTGTACTGTTCGTCCCCCCAAGAACCAGAACAATCGTAGATGGTAACAGGAGCGTTTTTCTCCGTCGAGCCATCGGGGAAGAGCGTATCACTCTGCTCAACCTCGCGCATGGCGACTTGAACCTCTGGGAAAAGCTTCCCTGCGACGTAAATTCTCTTTGAGCCAGTATACTTCAGTTCTTCTGTATTCATTTCTGAGATCAGTGTATCATGATCTGCCTTCTTAGCAAAGTTCAAATTAGTACTCAGGCTTGATAATACAGAATGCGCGAGAATTCCACTCTTCATGCAGTTTGGATGAAAATAAAGCACGTGGGCTTACATAGCAATCTATGTAAGCCCACAAAAAGCTGTAAAAAGCCACAATTACATGAGCTGATCTAGCGTGACACGTGCAAGTACATACCTTGTCGAGTCATCCTTAGATTCCACCCAAGTCACGAAGGGAGCATCCATATCAATCTCGTATTCATCGACGAGATAGTGTAGGGTCTCATGAGAATTATAACGGGCAGCTTGCGCCGCTGCTTGTAAGATGACTTGAGTCGTCAGTAGCTTGGGTGAGTTCGTGAAAACGCGCTGAACAGCAACGAGATCATTGCTAGCACAGGCAGAGTTAAGGCGTATCATTGCCTGATTCTTCTCCCGCCAAGATGGCAAGACAGCATGGTAGTTCCCGACGCTACTGAGCTCCACAACCTGATAATTCCTAGAAATAGCTTCCGTATCACTATAGTACTCAGAACCATCTATAGTGGAACTCTTATTCCAAGTAATACGACCGTTAGCGAGAGATCCTTCCATCTTTGACGGTGATCCAAAAGCTGCAACAAGATTCCTACTATCAGCTCCCATCAGCAGCTGCATCGCACTCGTATCATCCAACAACCCCGTGCAGGAGACGACGCTCACGCTACAGGCCAACATAGCTGCAAAAAAACTTTTTCTCATACGTCGCATCATAACTGATTCCGCTCCATTTGTCCATCACTATATCCACAAATACAATAAATACCACGTATCTTTAAGGGGACCTTGCAAAATTAGCAGCTTCGGATTTTGTATGCAGTTTGGATGATAATTTACGGCGTTTGGGTGCGCATAGCGAGCTATGTAAGCCCAAAAAGCTGTAAATTCTCGCCAAAATGCGGCAAAAGGCGTGCTGTTTTGCTCATTTTCGAGATCATCATTTTTCTCGGACTAATT
>CAYJNX010000223.1:0-3046 GCA_964371525.1 uncultured Akkermansia sp.
GCGAGAAGGTCGTCTACACCATCCTCGGTGCATGGGACTCCATGCCAGAAGAGCGCGTGGTCTCTTATAGCTCTCGCCAGGGTATCAAGCTCAGCGGGCATCAGGTAGGTGATAGCATTCGACTCGTTATCGAGTCTGGAAAGCCATCAGTCAGTCTGAAGCTTGTCTCCATCGAGCGTGCTCCAGCCGAGCTTATCTACGCTGACGAAGCGGAATAAGAGTAAGCCTCCGAGATTATTTCTTACAACCCCATGGTGTGAAATGCACCATGGGGTTATTTTTCTATCACTGTGGTCTAACATAGTGTATACGAATGTAACTCCCCTTAAATTTTCTTTAGCTATTCTTAATTACTAATTCTGAGTGCTTGCGTAGTACGTTAGAATGTTAGTGACTTAAAAATACGCAATGTGCAATTCTTTTTGCCGAACTTTGTAAAAAACTTGTTGATTTTTTCCCCGTCTTCATATAGAATTCTGCCCACATATGGCTCGACAAGCACTAGGAAAAGGACTAAAGGCACTAATTATGAAAAAGGGAGATGACGCTGCATCTCTCCCTTCTCCTTCGGATAGTGCCGATCAAGTGCTGACAGTCGGAGTCGATGAGCTGACGACATGCCCCTTCCAGCCGCGTCGTCATTTCGATGCCGAACAGATTTCAGAGTTAGCCGAGTCTATCAAAGAGCGAGGTCTCTTACAGCCACTGGTCGTACGACTCGTCGAAGGGCAGTATGAACTCATCGCAGGTGAGCGTCGTTTACGCGCCGCGCGTAGCCTAGGCATGACGAAGATCCGCATCATTGTTCATGAAGCGACGGATCTCGAAGTAGCGGAACTCACGCTGATTGAGAACTTGCAGCGCGAAGATCTGCGCCCTCTAGAAGAGGCTGAGCAGTATAAGATGCTGCAAAAGCGATTTGGTCTGAAGCAGGGCGACATCGCGCGTCATGTGGGCAAGGCTCGCACGGTCGTAGCGAACATGATACGCCTCCTTGATCTTGAAGAAGAGGTGCGCCGCATGCTCAACCATCAGGAAATCGCCATAGGTCATGCGAAAGTTCTTCTTCAGCTGAAAGATGCCGATGAACAGGTGACCGCAGCACATCGCGTGCGTGATCGTAAGATGACCGTACGTCAGACAGAACAGCTTGTGCGCGATATCCTCGATCCGACGGAGCGTCCTGTGAAGGAAGCCGTGCCAGTGCCCCCTATTTATGATACAGTTTGCAAGAAGCTCACGGCGGATCTCGGTACACCTGTACAGATCAGCATGAAGAGTGAGAACAAGGGGACGATAGAGATCCCCTATATGAGCAAGTCGGAGTTTACGCGCATCATACAACTCTTCGGTATCACAGAAAATCAAGACTAATATGCACGCTTTTCCTGTGTTGCTAGGCTTTGTCATTTGTCTCGTTCTAGCCTCTTGCAGAGAGACTCAACAGGTGTCGACGGTGGCTACAGAGCCGAAGATGGAATCTGTATCGCTGAGCACTGATCCTGATGTCTCAGGTGAGAATGCTTATATTCACACGAAGGCATTTTGTGATATGGGCTTACGTGTGACAGGCTCGCCGGCCTATGAAGCGCAGTTGCAATATATAGAGAAGCATCTGAAAGCCTATGGCTGGGAGACGCAGCGACGCGCGTTTACAGGTGCTGGTCAGCCTATGGTGAATCTGTACGCCACCTTCGGAGGTGAAGATCAGGCGCGCCCTCTGCTGCTGAGCTGCCATATAGATGCGAAGATAGGTGTTTCGGATACATTTCAAGCCGCGAATGATGGCGCATCGGGCGCAGCGGCGATGATAGAGATTGCTCGTTTGCTGGTGCTCAAGCCTGAGCAAGCGAAGAGGGTGGAAATGGTTTTCTTTGATGGTGAGGAGTCCTTTGCGTGGAATATGACGGATGAGGATGGCCTGTATGGCTCTACATGGGATGCGGAGCGTCGTGTCTCGGTGAAGGCTCTCCCACGTTATCAAATTAACCTTGATATGGTCGGTGGGCATCGCATTCCTATCGCTATCCCAATGTATGATACTTCGACGGAAATGTATGCTGAGTATTCGAAAGCGATACAGAAGCTGAAATTGTCGGGTGTGCAGTGGACGGTAGCGGCGACATCTATCATGGACGATCACACGCCATTTCTTAAGCGTGGTGTGGAGAGTATTAATCTCATTGGTGATTTCATCGGTTCTGACTGGTGGCATACGGATGGGGATAATATGGAGCTGATATCGAAGGGTAAGTTGAAGGATAGCTGCCGCATGGCATTGCAGTTAATTGAGCAGTTGCTTAATAAGAAGTAAGGGGCGGGCTTTCCTTGAGTCTTTTTTTGGGGATGTATGTGTATCTCGTTTCCTTGCTTACGGCTCGCCAAGCATAGTAGAGCTTATGCTTGTCTCTTAGGTAGCTTGTAGGTTTGTTTTCGCGTCTTATCGTTGTGGACGCTTCGCGTTTGCTACGGAAGATGAGTGTCGCGCTGTCGCGTGCGGAAGGGGGAACGTCAGTTTCGGGCAGGGATGCATGCTGGGTTGCGTGTGACTGTGGAAACTGACGCTGCCATACTCTGCGAGCGCGGCTTTTCCTTGGGCTTTGCCCAATCCCAGCGGGGACGCCGTCCCCTGCACCCCTGCTTAAGGTCAGCGGACCTTAAGAATCCATTTTTAGCGTTGCCACGATAAATTCGATAATCCACACAAAAAAGCCGCAAGATTTACTTGCGGCTTTTTTCTGCTCGAAGGGGGACTCGAACCCCCACGGATCGCTCCACTAGATCCTTAGTCTAGCGCGTCTACCAATTCCGCCATCCGAGCTTGTTTTGGTTCCCTGTGTTAGCAGGGTGCGGGGGGATTATACGTATTTTCCCAGATCAGCGCAAGCTAAAAAAGGAGTTTTCTTGTGATTTTTTTCTGGCTTGAGCCTGATTGCTGGTTTAGGGGTTTATTATGAGCTTTTTGTGAAATGTGATTCGATGTCTTCCACAGTGACTGGTACGAATTCTAGTAGGTCTTCTACGCCTTCTTCGCGGACGACAACGT
>CAYJNX010000224.1:0-3043 GCA_964371525.1 uncultured Akkermansia sp.
CCTGTGGCTTTCTTGCAGCAGCCCTTTTTCGCTGCTTCTTTTTTACAGCCGCCTTTTTTGCAGCCGCATTTCTTTTCGCAGCTAGCTGCGGCTTTCTTCGCGCAAGATCCAGCCTTCGCGCATGTGCCAGCCATAGCGCCAGCGGAGAATGTGAAACTGAGAGCGGCTACTGCGAGAATAGATGTGAGTGTTTTCATTGTGTGTATGTATTTGTATTAATAGTTATTGTTCGTAAGAACACATACATTTTTCCATAATTGCGCCCTAGAGTCAATAGATGAATGTGACTTTAAGTTATATCTTGTGTCATAATATTTCTTGTTTTTTTGAGTAAAAAGGTGAGGCTGTTCTACTAATATCTTTGTGTAACATAAAAAAACGGGCGCACCGAAAAGATGCGCCCGATTTTAAAATGAAATAGTATCAGAAAGCTTATTGAGCTGCCTTAACGATAGCGGCGAAGGAGTCAGCCTTAAGAGCTGCACCACCTACGAGCGCACCGTCGATGTCTTCCTGAGACATGAGTTCAGCAGCGTTGCCTGGGTTCACGGAGCCACCGTACTGGAGACGCACTGCGTCTGCTGCGGCTTGACCGAACTTGTCAGCGATCACGCCACGGATGAATGCGTGTGCGGACTGTGCGTCAGCGGAGGAGGCGGTAACGCCTGTGCCGATTGCCCATACTGGTTCGTATGCGACGACAAGACCTGCTACTTCTTCAGCGCTGAGACCTTCGAGACCTTCTACAACTTGGCTGCTGAGTACGGTCTCAAGCTGACCGCCTTCACGCTCCTGAAGCGTTTCGCCGATGCAGTAGATAGGAATGATACCTGCGCTGAGAGCCTTCTTCACCTTCTTGTTGATGTAGGCATTTGTTTCACCATGGTACTGGCGACGCTCGCTATGACCGAGTACGACGTACTTGCAGCCCAGCTCGTTGAGCATGGAAGTGGAGATTTCACCGGTGAAAGCACCGTTGTCGCGATCGCTGACATCCTGAGCACCTACGCCGAGGCAGTCGCAGCCATTAAGTGCCTGCATGACTGTAGGGATGGTGATAAATGGAGGAACAACAACCATTGTAGCGGTGGAGCATCCACAGCCCATTTCGTTCTTAAGTGCGTCGATGAAGGCGATGGCGTCCTTAGGACCCATGTTCATCTTCCAGTTAGCGGCAATTATTGGAGTACGAGACATAAAAATAATGTGTCTATTGTGACGGAGGTATCATAGAGTCTAAGCGACGACTAGTCAAGCACGTTCTGTGGATTTGTTTTATTTGTTTTATTCGAGAGACGAGTTCGGGTAGCTAAACCGCTGCCCCAAGTAGTTCTGCATCACGATTTCTTCATCATTCTGCGTCACGATCATCTGTGGGGTGAGGGGGATCTTTCCACCACCCTGTGGCGCGTCGATGACATACTGCGGGATAGCATAGCCTGTCGTGTGTCCCTGAAGAGAGGCGATGATCTCTAGCCCCGTCTCTACGGGGGTACGGAAGTGACGGCTTCCTCGGACGAGGTCACATTGGTAGAGATAATAGGGGCGAACGCGGGCGCGCAGCAGCGCGTGGTAGAGATCACGCTGTGTTTCTGCATCGTCATTGATACCGCGCAGGAGTACCGTCTGGCTGCCGAGAGGGAGTCCGTGGTCGGCGAGTAGCCCCAGTGCATGGCAGGCTTCGGGGCTGAGCTCTCGAGCGTGATTGCAGTGCAGAGAGATGTAGAGCGGATTGTGACGTTGTAGCATGCGGCAGAGCTCGTGAGTTACGCGCTGAGGAAGCATGACTGGGATGCGTGTGCCTATGCGTAGGATCTCGATGTGGGGGATGGCTCTCAGGGCTGTGAGGATGTGATCGAGTTTTTCATCGGAGAGTATGAGTGGGTCTCCGCCTGAGAGGACGACATCGCGTACTTCAGTATGCTCGCGTAGGTAGGCACAGATGGCATCGAGATCGAAGCGGTTTTTCTTTCCTTCTCTACCTGCCCCACCTGCTACAAAGCGCGAGCGTGTGCAGTAGCGGCAGTAGCCCGCGCAACGATCCGTGCAGAGTAATAGCACGCGATCAGGGTAGCGGTGGACGAGACCGGGCACGACCATGTGTTCATCTTCGCTGAGGGGGTCTATGCATTCCTCTGGGGATATGCTGTGCTCCGCGACACGTGGAATGAGCTGGAGACGGAGGGGGTCGTTCGCGTCATTTCGGTCGATGAGGCTCATCCAGTGCTGTGTCACGCAGAAGGAAAGGTGCTGCTCTGGGTGCTGGAATGCGAGCTTTTCTTCACTGCTTAAAGTTATAAATTCCTCTAGCTCTTTGATTTTTGTTATTTTGTTGCGCATTTGCCAGCGAAAATCCGATTTGTCGGTCGTGTCGGCAGACTGTCGGCAGGGTGGGGGAGATGGGACAAATGGAGGCTTCATGACTTAAGGTTTCACGCATAGTATAGGGGGTTTTTTGCTTTTGTCAAATCTACTAAAAGACTCGGGATATGCGCGTTGAAAAACAAAAAAATAGTGATTGTATAGAGGGAATTGTGTTGTTTTCTTCTGCCAGAATTCATGATATTAAACAAAACTGTGTTGAAAGTCAATAATAAAATTTCGATTTAAGGTAAAAAATATATAATTTAAATAAATTAATGAAATACAGACGAATTTTCTTACATTTTTTAAAATAGTTTGCTAGAATAACGTCGCTATGAAACATCTAAAGAACATCACACGTTTCACGTATGAGTACACTTCCTTTCAGGGGTGGCGCGTAACTATCTGTCGCAAGAATGTTCATTTTACACGCTACTTTTCTGATAAGCAATATGGCAGCGAGGAGGCTGCCCTTGAAGCTGCTATCTCGGTTCGTGATGCAATCATCGAAGGATTGAAGAAAAATCCACTTCGTCCCGAGAGTGTCTTCAAGAATTTCAGCAAGGAAGCGGCCTCTAAGAAGTATCCCGCAGGGGTACGTCCGCGCAAGCGTGGATCCGCTTCCGCATAAGAATTCGAGAAGTTAAATATATTTACACTTAGATTCAAAATCCCCCAG
>CAYJNX010000225.1:0-2995 GCA_964371525.1 uncultured Akkermansia sp.
CTGCAATGTTGAAGGTGAAGAGCCTATTGTATGGGCTGAAGTTGTGAAGAGCAAGGATGCCGATGTCCAAGCTGCCTACCAGCTTTATCTGAAGCTGCGTGAGAAATAAGCTGACTCCCGCTCTAGGTGTCGGTTTGCGCGTGAAAAGCGTGTAAAATTAGTTCGCTGACTTGGGCTCGTTTCGATAGCCAAGTACGGGCTTCTGACGTGGCTTTTTCTCGACTGCTGGCTCTTCGTCAGGGTCTATTCCCTGTGCTTCGAGCTCCGCCTTGCGCTCTTCCGCGATGCGGATGTTCTGCGCGCGTTCTTGTTCGAGTAGTTCTTTCAAGCGGCCCTTGAAGTCTTCTATGCCGGTCTGTTCTGCGGCTGAGATGGGGATGACTTCTATTTTCCCAAATCGCTGTTGCAGGATGGCGAGGTTGTCCGCAGCGGATTCATCGTCCATCTTGTTCGCGACGATGATCCAGCGGCGTGCCGCGAGTTCTTCCGAGTAGAGTTTTACTTCTTTTCGCAGGGTGGAGATGGCTTCGACGGGGTCATGTTCGAGTCCACTCATGTCCACGACGAAGATGAGTAGCTGGCAGCGCATGATGTGACGGAGGAATTCATGTCCGAGTCCGCGGTTTTCTGACGCGCCTTCGATGATTCCGGGGATGTCCGCGACGACGCAGCGGGTGAAGTCAGGGAATTCTACCATGCCGACGATGGGCTGCATGGTGGTGAAGGGGTAGCTCGCGACTTTTGGCTTCGCGGCTGAGATGGCTCCCAGTAGGGTGCTCTTGCCCGCGTTCGGGTAGCCGACGAATCCCGCATCGGCGATGCGTCGGAGTTCGAAGAAGAATACGCCAGATTCTGCGTCTGTGCCGTATTCGAATTCAATGGGGGTGCGGTTTGTCGCGCTGCGGTAGTGCCAGTTGCCTCGACCGCCTTTGCCGCCTTGGCAGAGGACGAATCGCTGGCCGGGCTCGGTGAGGTCGGCTATCTGCTCGAGTTCGATGCCGTCGCCTTCGCGTTCCAGCCAGGTGGCTTCTTGCATGCTCGCCGCGTTACTGCGGTAGACGATGGTTCCCTGTGGTACTTGTGCGACGACGGTTTTTCCTGATTTTCCGTGCTTGCGGTTGTGCATGCCAGCACGGCCGTCTGTGGCGATGAGCTTCGGGTCGAAGAAGTAGCGACGCAGGTCGTTAGAGCCTTCTGCTACTTCGAGTATGATGCTACCACCATCGCCTCCATCGCCTCCATCGGGACCACCGCGGGGGATGAATTTTTCACGACGAAAGCTGGCGAGGCCATTGCCTCCCTTACCAGCTTTTGCAAAGATTCTGATGTTGTCGACGAACATGTGGACGAGCGTAGCGCATTCTTAGATCTTATGCAAGACTTTTCAGGCTTTTACTTTTTATCAGGTTTCGCTACAATGCTCGCCATGGAGACGAGTATCATTGTCGCAGGTAAGCCTGCTATTGCTTATGCGAAGGAGGGGGTGCGCTTTTTTGAGCAGCGTCTACGCCCGCTTGGGAAGGTGTCGATTCAGTATCTGAAGGCTGGTAGCTCTGAGGATGTGTCGGCGCGCTTGCTCGCAGCGAGTGCGGGCTGTCTCCGTATTGTGATGGATGAGCGTGGCGATCAGTGGACGACTCGTAAGTGGGAGTCGTATTATAAAAAGTGGCAGCTGCACTCGGTGAAGCGTGTCGCTTTCCTCATCGGTGCTGCCGATGGGCACACGCAGGAGCTGCGCGATAAGGCGGATATCTTGCTCTGTCTGGGTAAGCAGACGATGCAGCATGAGCTGGCGTTTCTCGTCTTACTGGAGCAGGTGTATCGTGTGCATACGCTGCTGGCGGGGTCGCCTTATCATCGAGATTGAATGCGGGTGAGTCCGGTGCAGAGGTACTGCACGAGGGATTCTGAGGTGCCGAGGATGGGTATGCCTTTTTCTCGGCGTAGTGTCAGCAGGTCTGCTAGTCGCGCGTAGCCCCATGGGACGAGTGCGAGGTGGCAGCCTGCGTTTTCCGCGCATTTCGCGTCATGGGTGGAGTCGCCGACGAGGATGAGTTCGCTGGTGGGTACTCCCCATTGGTCTGCTATATAGTGAAGGGCGGCGGGGTCGGGCTTTCGCGGGAATGTGCCATCTTGGTAGCCGAGGACGGGGGAGAGTGGCATGCCGCGGAAGAGGGTCTCTACGATGGCGGTGGTGGCGTCGTGCGGTTTGTTCGACAGGACGGCCATGTGTGCTCCGCTGGCGGAGAGCTTCATGAGCATGGAGGGGATGCCTGGGAAGCTGCGTGTGCCGTCGGCTTTCCAGCTTTCGCGGTATTCGCGACGGAAGACGTCGAGCAGGGTTTCTACTTCGGCGGCGGGAGCGTCGTCTTCATGCGCGTAGCCTAGTGCTTGGGCGCAGAGTTTTCTCGCGCCTTCTCCGATGAAGAGGCGGAGCTGCGCGAGGGTGATGAGGGGTTTTCCTAGCTCAGCGAGGGCGGCGTTCAGCCCTTGTGCGATGCCAGGAAGGGATTCGACGATGGTGCCGTCGAGGTCGAAGACGATGTGGGGGAATTTCATTTATTAGAAATTTTTAATGTGTGAAGCCTCGCTCTGAGCTCTTCAGGAAGTCGATGAGCTTCGTGACGCAGGCGTTTGCGCCGTGTTCTTCATGTGCGAGGACTTCTGCCATGGCTTCTTGCTTGTTGCCCGTCTTGTGAAGAAAGAGTTTTCTATACGCGAACTTTAAGGCGCGTAGGTCTGCTTCGCTATAGCCACGTCGCTGGAGTCCCACGCTGTTAATGGCGCGGACGACAGGGGGCGTGCCCTCGACGATGGTGTAGGGGGGGACGTCTTGCGTGATGCGGCAGAGCCCCGCGACGAGGGAGTGCTCACCGACGCGGGTGAATTGGTGCACGGCGGAGCAGCCAGAGATGATGGCGTGGTCGCCGAGCACGCAGTGTCCTGCGAGGGCGGCGTAGCCGCTGAGGATGCAGTGGTCGCCTACTTGGCATTC
>CAYJNX010000226.1:0-2934 GCA_964371525.1 uncultured Akkermansia sp.
CCCAGCTGGATAAGAGAAACGCCCACACCATCTTCGGAGCAGTATGCCAGTACATACTCGAACAAGACATCACCCCCCTCCCCTCCACCGTGTACATGGAACAGTCCATGCCCTCGGCTGGACTCATCGCGGGACCTGCGCCTAGCGACGACATACAAGCCATCGCCGAAAAAGGCATGCAGTACGCGAGTGAAATCGCCAGCCTTGACATAGGGCAGAGCCTTGTGATGCAGGGCGAGCACGTACTCTGCGTGGAAGGCTACAAGGGCACAAATGAATGCATCGCCCAGTCCCGTATATCTGAATACACAGGCGAGAAACTCCTGTGCAAAATCACAAAATGGGGGCATGACATGCGCTTCGACGTACCCTGCATCGGACTCGGTACGATCCATCACTGCCTGCGCGCGGGAATCAAACATATCGTCATCGAAGCGAACCGCACCATCGTACTCCAGCGAGAGCAAGTACGCGAACTATGTGAAAAAGAAGGCGTAAGCCTCTTCGCACTGCAACGCCCCAGCAACTCTGAGCAAGAAATAACACACGACAAACGCGAGAACGATGCCGAGATCGCGCAACGACTGGCAAACTACCTCTCGAAACGAGGCATAGGCGAGAGTGCCGCCATCTGCGACGGAGTCGTCATCGCTGTGGAAGACCATCAGGGACTAGAAAAATGCCTGAAACGCGCCTCATCCTACATGAAACGCCTACGCTTCGCACGCTTAGTGAACACGCTACTGCACTACCTCTTGGGCTACAAGAAGAGCAAGAAATCCGCAGACCTCGTACTCGCGAGCGCAAAAAAACTCACGGAAAAAGAGCTTAAATTACTACGCCGCTATCGCATCAAGCCAGTATAAACGCAACTGAGCATAACTTTAGCCATTAAAGTCAAGTAACGCAATCCCCCTAAGCGACACATAAAAGGATTCTTAAGGTCCACTGACCTTAAGGGGATTTTGGCAAAGCCCAAGGAAAAGCTGTGGCTGCGTCACAGCAGCGTCAGTTTCATTATAACCTGAAGTAACGCGCGCCCGCCCTGCAAACCCAGCATCGTGTCCGCGCCAGAAACTGACGCTCCGACCGCCGCGCGCGACAGCGCGACACTTCTCTTCCGTAGCACACGCGTTAGCGTAGAGAAGGACGGCATCTCTGTATCGCCACCACCACAAATCGGCCAAGAACCCAAAAACGCGCACTCTTCATCAAAAACACTCAAATTCCATCATAACACCATCTCCTAAAACACCTTTCACACATTCCCGATCGGTAATTTTCTAAGAAAAACACCCCTTTCTTACCCATTTATTCCCGATCGGTAAAATTTTCTTGCAAAATACCCCAAAACTGCTATGCTAACACCATGAATATCACGACCACCGCAGAGCTTGGTAAGCTCCTACGCGATGAGCGTAAACGCCAAGATCTCACCCAGCGCGATGTCGCCCTCGCCTGTAATGTAGGCATACGCTATATCGTCGATCTCGAAAATGGTAAAGAAAGTGCCCAGATCGGCAAGGCACTCTATATCATCAAGATGCTAGGTCTTGATATCAATATCACCCCACGTTAACATGGCCGCGAATAAAGATCTCTACGTCTCCCTCGCTGGAGAATGTCTCGGCTCTCTCTCTCAAGACAAGGGTGGGAAGATCATCTTCCAGTACGCAGATGACGCACGACGCGCCCTCTCTCTAAGCCTCCCCCTCGAAAAACACAGCTTCACCTCAAGACAATGTGAAGGCTATTTCAACGGTCTACTACCAGAATCGGACACCGTGCGCGCAGCTCTGGCGAAGAGATACGGCATCAGCGCGCGTAATGACTTCAGCCTGCTCGCTGCCATCGGCTACGACTGCCCCGGTGCAGTCTCCTTCTCCGAAAGCGAAGAGGACAGCGGAGAGCTAGAAATCCCCCTAGAAGGTGAAGCACTCAGCGAAGAGGCACTAGAAAAGCACCTCCTAGAGCTCCCTCGCAAGCCACTAGCGACAGGCACAGCCAACATGCGACTCTCGCTCGCAGGAGCACAGGATAAAACCGCACTCATCATGCTCAATGGTGCACTCGCACTCCCTAGCGCGCGCACACCCTCCACCCACATCATTAAACCCGCCATCGAACACATAGCTCATAGCGTCGAAAATGAATACATATGCATGCGCGTGGCGCGCGAACTCGGACTCCCAGTCCCCGAAGTCAGCATGCACTACGCGAACGAGACCCCCTACTACTGCATCGAACGCTATGATAGAGAAATCGTCGGCGGAAATGTGATACGCATCCACCAAGAAGACCTCTGCCAAGCACTCAACATCAAGAGCAGCCTCAAATACGAAAACGAAGGCGGACCTGGACTCGCCCAAAGCTTCCAACTACTAGAACACTGTCAGAGACCCATCATAGCGAAAAGAGACATGCTCGAACGCGTCATCTACAACTACCTCATCGGGAATGACGACGCACATGGGAAAAACTACTCCCTCCTCCATCTTGACGGTGGAAGCATCACATTCGCACCTGGCTACGACATCCTCTGCACGCAGGTCTACGCTAGCATGGACAGACGCATGGCGATGCGCATGGGGAAAGAATACTATCCGCGAGAAGTCACACGCAGAGCCATAGAGAAAATGGCGAAAGACTGTAAGCTACATCTGAAACAGATAGAAGACATCGCGAGTAAGCAGATCAAGCAACTGCCCGTCATATTAGAAAACATCCTGAATACGGATCGAAAAGACAGTGACATAGGCAAGCAGATCTACGAGCAGTTGAAAATAAACAGCGCACAACTAGAACGCATCCTACAGAACTAAACAAGCTCGCATGATACCCGCGACAGCGTTAAAAGGATTCTTAAGGTCCACTGACCTTAAGGGAAGTTCTCGCAATTCGCAAGGAGGGCTCGTGGAAGGATTTTCGTCAGAT
>CAYJNX010000227.1:0-2928 GCA_964371525.1 uncultured Akkermansia sp.
TCATCTGGAGGTCCATCTTCGTGTCTTTCTTCGCCTTGAAGGTGATGGTGAAGAGGACTTCATTTCCATTCACGCTAGCGGCGTCGCCTATGTTCACAAAGGTGGGGTAGAGTGCCTTCACGCCATTCGTGTGGAGGCGGTCGTTTGTCATGTTGCGCATGCCCTTCGTCGCCTCTGGCTTGATGGAGACGTATTCGTAGCTCGCGGGGTCGTAGGGGAGTGCGAAGCTGAGCGCGTTCACGTCCTTCAGATCCTTCCCAGTCACGGTCAGGGTGATGGTGTCTCCTGTCTTGTAGGATTCCTTGTCAGCGGTGATGCTGTAGCTGCCAGCTAATGCAGGCTCGGTTTCCTTCGCAGCAATACCGCCGTCGAGCTTCACTGCTACTTGGGAGATATCGTAGGCATCAATGAGCTTGTTCTTATTCCCATCACCGACGCTGACGTAGCCTTCGAAGTCGCTGTCGCCGTGGCGCAGGCCTGTGTAGTTCCCGTAGGAGGTCATGTCGCTTTCATCGAGCTTGCCGTCGCTGTTGATATCACCGGGGATGAAGCTGGAGCTGCCTGGTACCTTGAAGAAGTATATTTCCTGTCCAGAGCCGAAATTGCCAACGAGTTTTGTGCCGTTGATCTTGAAGTAGCGCACGGTGGGCTTGTTCGCGAACTCGATGACCTTTGCTGGATCATCGGCTGTCCACTTGAAGGCGATGGGCTCGCTCCAGTTCTTCTTGTCTTCACTGTAGGAGATGCTGCCTTCTTCCATGAAGCCATTGCGTGAGCTGGTGCTGGAGATGTACTGGAGCTTGTCGATCTGATTAACCGAGTTCAGGTCTACGATGATTTCTACGCTGTCCACCTTCTTTTCCCAATGGGTGTGCCAGCCGGTGCGTTCTTCGAAGTCAACGAGCTTAGCAATTTCTTGCCCACCCTGACATTCGACGCTACAAGTAGCTGTCGCGCCACGTATCGCCCACTGGAGGGGATCGCTCTTCGTCTTCGCGGCGATGTTCACCCAGTCAGAATGCCCCTCCTTGTTCACGGAGCGCAGCTTGAAGGCGTAATCCGTCTCAGCGGAGAGTCCGACGAAGGCGAGCTGTGTGTTCTTGATCGTGGAGTATATCTGACCGTCGAACATGATCTCGTAGTAGTCGGCGTTTGCCACCTTGTCCCAGCTCGGTGTGAGCTTGTAAGGTTCGGTGTTTTCTGGGCTGACTGTGGCCTTGCTAGGTGCGGTGAGCGCGCCTGTGCTGACGAGTCTGTCGTTCGCAGGGGCGAACTGGAAGCCTTCGACTGTGAGGACAGTCGTGGTCTTCTTCACGTCCACAGGGGCGAGCTTCACCATGATCTGTGGGTTCTTCGTGATGAGCTTCTTCGCGAAGTCGCTTCCCTTCGTCGCGTACTTGTTCATCGAGGGCTTTTCATTGTAGAAGTAGACATTGCTGCCCTTCTCGTAGTCAGCTAAGCTGGCTGCTTTCTTAAGCTCTACTTTCTGTCCGCTGACAGTTGCCGTGAGGGACTGAGGAGCGGCGGTGGCGTTCACGATGAATTCGGTGCTCTTCGTAGCGACGAAGCCGTCGAAGTCGCCCTTCGTAGGAGAGACGGTGATGGTCGCTGTGCCTTGCTCGCTCACGCTGGATTCGATGAGGGTGCTGACTGATTCCCCTGCTTGGAATTCCATGGTGAGGCCGTCGTCATCGTATTCTGTGAAGGAGCTCTTGCCCTGTGGATAGATCTCGTACTTGCGCATGCTCTGGTCGATGTCCTCGGCATTGAAGCTCGCATTACTCATCGGGATGATGGCACCGTTCTTCACGAAGACGGGAAGCTTCCAGAGTGGTGCGTCGAAGTTGTTGATTATCACTCCACCGTCATAGATCTGACCTGTGAAGTAGTCAACCCACTGTCCTTCGGGGAGGTAGATGCCGTCGCGGATGTCATTACCCTCTTCATCAGACTGCGTGTCCTGATAGACAGGTGCGATGAGGAAGTTCGGTCCGAAGAGGAACTGGTACTGTGTCGCCTTACCGAGTGTGTAGGGATTCGGGTAGTCGAGGAACATCGCGCGGAGGATGGGCTGTCCATCGACGGATTGCTCAGCTACGCTGTAGACGTAGGGCATGAGCTCGGAGCGGAGCTTCAGGTAATTTCTGTTGATGGAGGTATAGGGTTCACCGAAGATGTGTGGATACTTCGCATTCGCGCCCCAGCCGTCCATGTTTAGAAGCTGTGTGGTGAAGCTCTTCCACTGGTAATCACGTGTGCCGATAATGGGCTTCTTACCGCCGAAGATGCCGTCCATGTCGGAAGAGATGTTGGGCTGTCCCGAGAGACCTGCTCCGATGTAGGTAGGGATGTGGAAGCGGATGTATTCCCACTCACCACCGCTCTGGTCACCAGACCAGATACCAGCATAACGCTGTGTACCAGCCCAACCGTCGAGCGAGATAATGAAGGGGCGTGCATCGCCACCGTAGTAGTTCATGATCTGGGCGGCATCAGCGACACCATTCAAACCAAAGGAGTAACCTGGACCGACCCAAGCGACGTCTGTCTTAAGCACACGCACGCCCGCGTCGCGGACTTCCTTCACGATATCGCGCTGAAGAAGTGCCTCGACACCTTCCTTCGGGTGCAGGTCGGACTGTGTCCAGAGACCTACCTTCACGCCCTTATCTTCAGCGTAGTCGGTGAACTGGGCAAGGTTCGCCACATTGCCATCCAGCGTTGTCGTCTGACCATAGCCTGCGCCGTAGCCGTCATTTGGCAAGAACCAGCCAAGTGGCATGTCATGCGTGATGTAGCGATCCAGAGCAGCGCGTGCGGTGAACTGGTAATTCCCCTTTTCGCCATTCAGGGTTTCTTGGACACCTGTTTCGGAGTTCGCGGATTCCTTATAACGCTTGCCATCTTCGAAGAGTGTGCCCTCGCCTT
>CAYJNX010000228.1:0-2891 GCA_964371525.1 uncultured Akkermansia sp.
AAATTCTCGCCAAAATGCGGCAAAAGGCGTGCTGTTTTGCTCATTTTCGTAATCAACATTCTGCTCAGACTAATTTTGCAAGGTGCCCTTAAACACGATGGGGATGAACTATGTCCTGATTTGTATATTCGCCAGTTTCATGTTGGGAGCGACTGGTGTAGAAATAGGTGAGGCTTCGCCGCTGAGCATCTGATGCAGTGCTGCGTAGGCTATCATCGCCGCATTATCTGTCGTGTACTCCGCTGCTGGGAGGATGAGCTCGATGCCTCGGCGTGCGCAGGCCGCAGTCATCTGCTCACGCAGACCACTATTACAAGAGACACCGCCAGAGAGGGCTAGCGTCTTGAGTCCCGTGTCTTTCAACGCACGTAGGGATTTATGTATCAGCACATCTACGATGGCTTGTTGCACACCAGCGCAGAAGTCTGCGAGGCTTTGCTCGTCAAGGTCGCGCGGGTCACCGGAGCTGACAATCTTAGGCAGCGTGTAGAGTACAGCTGTTTTCAAGCCTGAGAAGGAGAAGTTCAGATGAGGCTCGTGCATCATGGGGCGCGGGATCTGGAAACGCGTAGGATCACCGCGGCGCGCGAGCTTGTCTATCTCTGGTCCACCAGGGTAGGGGAGATCAAGCATTTTAGCCGTTTTATCGAATGCCTCACCAGCGGCATCATCAAGGCTACGACCCAGCAGCTGATAGCGACTGTGCCCCTGCACCTCGATGAGTAGCGTATGCCCGCCCGAGACGACGAGTGCGACATGTGGCACGAGCCCTGTGGGGTGTGTGATGAAGGGGGATAAGAGATGCCCTTCCATGTGATTGATTGCTAAATAGGGCTTCCCACTCGCAAGTGCGAGTGCCTTCGCGGCACTATTCCCGATGAGGAGGGCGGCGACGAGACCAGGTCCTGCTGTGCCTGCGAATGCGTCGATATCGTGTACAGACTTGCCAGCTTGGGTTAGCGCCTCTTCAAGCACCCCACGCAGGGCAGCGGAGTGGTTACGAGAAGCGAGCTCAGGGATGACACCTCCGTAGAGCCTATGAATGGGAATCTGCGTGGAGATGACGGAGCTGAGAAGGTGTGGCATAACGGCACTGCCATCGCTATCAAGGATGGCGATGGCAGTTTCGTCACAGCTGGACTCTATGGCTAGAACGAGCATGTGTGGTGTGATGTGTATGGTAGCTTAACTCGCGTTCTTACGAGGACGGCCAGGGCGAGCTTTAGGCTTCTCTATAGGTTTAGGCGCGAGCTTCTCACGTATGAGTGTCGGTTCTTCTTCGCCGAGTACGCAGGCTGGCGTGATGATTACTTCCTTGATCTCCTTGTCGCTAGGGACAGCGTACATGACATCAAGCATGAGTTTTTCGAAGATGCCACGCAGAGCACGTGCGCCTGTACCGCGTTCGATGGCGATCTTTGCCATGGCTCGGAGTGATTCAGGCTCTATCGTGAGCTTTGCGTCGCTCATCTGAAGGAGTTTTCCATACTGCTTCACCAGTGCATTGCGAGGCTCGGTGAGCAGCTGGACAAGCTGATCTTCCGACAGGCGGGTGAGGGCGGCAAAGATAGGCAGACGACCGACGAGCTCAGGAATCATCCCGAACTGGAATAGATCCTCAGGTATCGCCTTCGCTAGCACTTCCGCTTCGGTGAATTCCTTGCGGTTGCGCTCATCCTCTACAGAGCTGAATCCTATGCTTGATGCACCGAGTCTCTTGCGGATGATGTCTTCGAGTCCGACGAATGCGCCACCGCAGATGAAGAGGATACGATCAGTGTTCACCGTGATGTACTGTTCGTTCGGGTGCTTTCGCCCGCCCTTCGGTGGGATGTTGCACTCTGTGCCTTCGATGATCTTCAGCAGTGCCTGCTGGACACCTTCGCCAGAGACATCGCGCGTGATGCTGACGTTCTGAGTCTTGCGTCCGATTTTGTCGATTTCGTCGATGTAGATGATGCCACGTTCAGCCTTCGCCACATTCATGTCAGCGGCTTGGAGGAGACGCAGGACGATGTTTTCCACGTCTTCACCCACATAGCCAGCCTCCGTGAGAGTCGTGGCATCAGCGATACAGAAGGGAACGTCGAGAATCTTCGCGAGTGTCTTCGCGAGAAGTGTCTTGCCAGAGCCAGTAGAACCAGCTAGAAGTATATTGCTCTTCTCGATCTCTGTGTGTTCTTCGTCATCTTGCTGACGCAGGCGCAGGTAGTGATTGTATACGGCAACACACAGGGTCTTTTTCGCAAGATCCTGTCCGATGACGTAGCGATTCAGTGACTCATGGAGCTGCGCTGGAGTGGCGAGATCGGAGATGTCCTTCGTCTCGACTTCCAGTGCTGTGTAATCATCCTCTTCGTTCTGCGGGAGGATCTCTGGATGCGTGCTGCGGATAAGCGCGAGGATGCGCTCAGCTGCGATTTCGCCTATCTCACTGCATAGCATTTTGTAGGTCATGCCCTCCACACACTGGAAGCAGATGTGGGTACCATCTACAGTCAGCATGGGGCGACCATCGTTTTCTTCCCCTCCGCAGAGGGAACATAAGCGGCTTTTAGCCATGATTAGGAATTACTTTCTTCTTTGTGGGTGAGAATACGGTCGATGAGACCGTAGGCGAGTGACTCTTCAGCACTCATGTAGTTGTCTCTATCCTGATCCTTCTTCACGGTCTTTTCAGATTTGCCCGTGTGCTTGGCGAGGATGCCTGTGAGACGCTTGTCGAGGCTGAACATGAAGTTAATCGTGCGCTCGACATCCGCTGCTGTGCCGCTAGCACCACCGCGTACTTGATGGATCATGACATGCGAGTTAGGCAGGCAGAAACGCTTGCCCTTCGTGCCAGCTGCGAGGAGGACAGAGCCCATGGAGGCAGCGATACCGATACAGTA
>CAYJNX010000229.1:0-2738 GCA_964371525.1 uncultured Akkermansia sp.
ATATGGAGACGCTCATCGGGGACTTCGACCACGCCCACATTCGGGTCGATGGTGCAGAAGGGATAGTTCGCTGCTTCAGCTTTGCGTGAGCGAGTGACGGCATTAAAAAGTGTTGACTTACCTACGTTTGGGAGACCTACGATACCTGCTTGTAACATGACGGCGCGATTATAGACTATTTACCCCTGATGCAAAAGTCTAAAATTCGGATATTTAACAAGAAATGCTATGCTGCTGACAGAAATGCGCTCCATGCTTGTAATAAAGCTTGATTTGCATCCTTCTATTTGTCATCATAGCTGGCGATATGGCAAGAATTAATGACTGCTTCCAGAAGTTACAGGCAGGGTATCTTTTCCCTGAAATTGGTCGTCGTGTCGCAGCCTACGCTGCGGCTAACGCGGATCAGGCGGCAAGCCTCATCCGCTGTGGCATAGGTGACGTGACAGAGCCCCTTCCACAGTCCTCCATCGACGCGATGCACAAGGCCGTCGACGATCAGGCAAATCGCGAAAGCTTCCACGGCTATGGTCCTGAGCAAGGCTACGCATGGCTTCGCGAAGCCATCGCTGAAGTTTCATACAAACAGCGTGGCGTAGAAGTCTCTGCTGATGAAATCTACGTCTCCGATGGCGCGAAATGCGACACAGGAAACATCCTTGACATCTTCGGACGAGACAACGTCATCGCTGTCCCTGACCCAGTCTACCCTGTCTATGTCGACACGAACGTCATGGCTGGTAACACAGGTGAAGCACGCGAAGACGGCTCCTATGAAGGACTCGTCTACATGCCCTGCACGCCAGAGAACAATTTTGTACCGCAAGTACCAGCAGAACGCGTCGACCTCGTCTACCTCTGCTTCCCGAACAACCCAACGGGAGCTGTCGCCAGCTATGATGAACTCAAGGCATGGGTAGACTATGCGATTGCTAACGAAGCCATCCTCCTCTTTGACGGAGCGTACGAAGCATTCGTTACCGACGAGAACGTGCCTAGCTCCATCTTTGCCATCCCCGGTGCGCGCCAGTGTGCTATCGAATTCCGCTCCTTCTCGAAGCAAGGCGGATTCACAGGCGTACGCTGTGGTTACATCGTCATCCCGAAGGAACTCACCGCGAAGAACGCTAAGGGCGAAAACGTCTCCATCGCGCAGCTCTGGAACCGTCGTCACAGCACGAAGTTTAATGGAGCTAGCTACATCGTACAGCGTGGAGCGGAAGCACTCTTCAGTGCGGAAGGACAGGCGCAGACAAAGGCACTCATCGAGCACTACCTTGGGAATGCGGCACTACTGCGCAGCACCTGCGAAAAACTCGGACTGAAAGTCTGGGGAGGAGAGAATGCACCTTACGTATGGGTACAATGCCCGAATGGACTGGGAAGCTGGGAATTCTTTGACAAGATGCTACAAGAAGCGAACGTCGTCATCACACCGGGCGCAGGCTTCGGAGCGCATGGTGAAGGATTCTTCCGTATATCCGCCTTTAACAGTCGTGCGAACGTGGAGGAAGTATGCCGCCGCATGGAAGCATTGCTGGGTTAAAAAAAGCATAGGAAAATTTAACAAAGCGGGCGAAGTTCGAAAGAGCTTCGCCTGATTGAATTTCAAGACACCGCCGCCTTCTGCTTTGCTTAAATAGATTCTTAAGAGCACTGCTCTTAAGCAGGGTGCAGGGACGGCGTCCCGCCGGGTTTGGGCAGAGCCCAAGGCAGACCGTGATCGCAGATCACGGCAGCGTCAGTGAGAACACTCAAATTATTAGAAGCCCGCGAAGAAGTCACAGCACAGTGTCAGCACCCTCACTGACGTCACTTTTCCTCTGCCCGCAGGGCAGCTCTTTTCTGCCGTCACTAACGCGAAGCGTTCGCATGCCGCCGTGACGCTAACGCGTTTGCCACGGAAGATAAGAGTCGCGCTTCGCGCGCGGTGGTCGGAGCGTCAGTTTCTGGTGTGTACCCCATGCTCGGTTTGCTTGACAGGCGTGTGTGACATCAGGCTATGATGAAACTGACGCTGCCATGCTCTGCGAGCATGGCTTTTCCTTGGGCTTCGCCCAAACCCAGCAAGGGCGCCGCCCTTGCATCCCGCTCAAGGTCAGTGGACCTTGAGAATCCATTTATTCTGTGGGTGCGGTTTCGCTTGTGGGTGTTTCGGTTGCTTCCCCCGCTTCTTTCTCCGCTTCCTGCGCTTTCTTGCGTCTTTCCTTCTTCTCCTTCTTCGGGTTAAAGTGGTTCGCCGCCGTGTTAAAATCTGCTTTCAGCGCACAGATGCTCGCCAGACTCGCCTGCTCCAGTGCCTGTTGCAGCGCTTCTTGCTCATCCGGCGCGAATCCTCCCAGCACATGGCTTGTCATGTTCTTCGCCCCCGGTGCTCCGATGCCGATGCGTATGCGCGGAAATCGGTCGCTTCCCATATGCGCGATGAGGCTTTTCACCCCATTCTGCCCACCCGCCGAGCCCGCCAGGCGTAGCTTGATCGTTCCCGTCGGGAAGGCGATGTCATCATACAGGACGAGTACTTGGTCTGGGTCAAATTTAAAGTAGCGCATGAGCGGTCCTACGCTCAGCCCAGACTCGTTCATGTAGGTCTGGGGCTTGATGAGTAGGATGCCCGCTCCTGCCGCGAGTTCTGCCTTGCGCGCTTTGTCCATCTTCCAGCATAGTCCGAGTTTCTCGGCTATGCGGTCGATGGCCATGAATCCCACGTTGTGGCGCGTATGGCGGTATTCAGCCCC
>CAYJNX010000230.1:0-2733 GCA_964371525.1 uncultured Akkermansia sp.
AAAAAGCTGTAAATTCTCACCAAAATGCGGCAAAAGGCGTGCTGTTTTACTCATTATTGAGATTCCCATTCTGCTCGGACTAATTTTGCAAGATGCCCTTTTACGCATCGGCTTCTTCCGCGCAGGCGAGCGTGTCGCAGCAGCAGCAGAAGTTGCGGTCTCCGTATGGGTTGTCTATGCGTGAGCAGAATGGCCAGAACTTATGCAGTCTCTGTCCTTCCGCTGGATAGGCTGCTTCACTGCGCTTGTACGCATGTGTCCACTCATCAGCTGTAATGATAGAGGCAGGGTGCGGTGCGTTCACCAGCACGTTGTCGTCTGCTGGTACTGCGCCACTCGCGACGGCTTCCATTTCCGCGTGGATCTTCACCATCGCATCAATGAAGCGGTCGAGCTCCGCCTTACTTTCAGATTCTGTAGGTTCTACCATGAGCGTGTCCACGACAGGGAAGCTCATCGTAGGGGCGTGGAATCCATAGTCCATGAGGCGCTTCGCGATGTCGTTCACGTTGAGTCCTGCCTTCACAAGCATGGGCTTCGTGTTCAGGATGCATTCATGTGCCACGAGTCCTTGGTGTCCCGAGTACAGGGTGGGGAAGCAGTTTTCCAGCTTCTTCGCGACGTAGTTCGCGCTGAGGATGGAGAGCTGTGTCGCATGACGCAGGCCTTCTGCTCCCATCATCGCGATGTACATCCATGTGATAACGTTCAGCGAGGCTGAGCCGAACTCAGCGGAGGAGACGGCACTGTGTGCCTGTGCGTCGCCTTGGCAGACGTGACCTGGGAGGAAGGGGGTGAGGTGGGCTGCACAGCAGATAGGACCGACACCTGGGCCGCCACCACCGTGTGGCATGGCGAAGCTCTTGTGCAGGTTCAGGTGGCATACGTCAGCACCGATGAAACCGGGGCTAGTCACGCCGCTCTGACCGTTCATGTTCGCACCGTCCATGAAGACCTGTCCACCGTTTTCATGGATGATCTTGCAGAGTTCATCGATGCCGTCTTCATACACACCGTGTGTGGATGGGTAGGTGACCATGATGGCTGCGAGGTCGTCGCGGTGTGCCTCAGCTTGTACCTTGAGGTCTTCCATGTCGATGTTACCACCGGCATCACACTTCACAGGGACGATCTTCCAGCCAGCGATCGCTGCGGATGCTGGGTTCGTGCCATGTGCTGAGTTAGGGATGAGGCAGACGTTACGATGTCCCTGTCCTTGGGAGACTTGGTAGCGGTGGATGGTGAGCAGAGCGGAGTATTCGCCAGCTGCACCGGAGTTCGCCTGAAGGGAGCAGGCATCGAAGCCTGTCACGACGGAGAGCCAGTCTTCAAGTAGCTTGATCATCATGCGCATGCCTTCGCACTGGTCTTCTGGGGCGAAGGGGTGGAGTCCGCCGACTTCTGGCCATGTGAGCGGGGTCATGATGGTGGCGGAGTTCGCCTTCATCGTGCAAGAACCCAGTGGGATCATGGCTTCGTTCAGCGCGAGGTCGCGGCTTTCGAGGCGGCGCATGTAGCGCATCATTTCCGTTTCTGTGTGGAAGCTGCTAAAGCAGCGTTCTTCGCAGATGGCACTGATACGGTCGAAGCTGTTGTCCCATGCTGGGATGGTGACTTCTTCCGTGAGTGCGAGTCCGAAGGCTTCGCAGAGTTCTTCTACGTCGTCGAGGCGGCTGGTGGCATCGAAGGAGATAGAGACGGCATCGGCGGAGACGCGGAAGATGTTGTAGCCTGCTTCGAGCGCCTTCGCGACGAGTTCGTCAGCCTTCGCAGGGCAGGAGATGAGGAGTGTGTCGAAGTAGTTCTGCGTGACGAGTGTCATGCTGTCGCTGGCTTCTACGGACTGAGCAAAGAGGGATGTCAGTGCGTGGATGCCCATGGCTTCTTCGCGGAGTCCATCGGGTCCTTGGTACATGGCGTAGAAGGTCGCGATGATAGCGGAGAGCACGGAGGATGTGCAGATGTTTGAGGTCGCTTTTTCGCGGCGGATATGCTGCTCGCGTGTCTGGAGGGCGAGGCGGTAGGCGGGCTTGCCCTGCGCGTCGATGGAGCGTCCGACGAAGCGACCAGGGAGCTTGCGCTTCAGCGCGTCTGTGCAGGACATGTACGCGGCAGCTGGTCCGCCGTAGCCCATGGGCATACCGAAACGCTGGGTCGTACCGACGCAGATGTCCACGCCGAATGCGGCTGGTTCCTTGATGACGGTAAGGGCGAGGAGGTCAGCGGCAACGACGCAGAGTGCCTTCACAGCGTGGCATTTCTCGACGAATTCGGTGTAATCGCTGATTTCACCTGTCTTGTCTGGGTACTGGAGCAGTGCCCCTGTGAGACCGGGCTCAGATGCGGGGTCAAATGTCTTCCAGTCGCCGATAATGAGGCGCATGCCTATCGTCTGGCTGCGGGTGCGCAGCACGTCGATGGTCTGCTCGAAGCAGGTGTCGGAGATGAAGAAGCAGTCGCCCTTCGCCTTGTTCGCGCGGCAGAGCATGAGGGCTTCAGCAGCGGCGGTGCCTTCGTCGAGCATGGAGGCGTTCGCGATAGGCAGACCCGTGAGACTGCAAATCATGGTCTGGAAGTTCATCAGCATCTCAAGACGCCCCTGTGCGATTTCTGGCTGGTAGGGTGTGTAGGCTGTGTACCATGATGGGTTTTCCAGCACGTTGCGCTGGATGACTGGTGGAAGCTCCGTGCCGTAGTAGCCCTGACCGATGAGGCTGCGTACGGGCTTGTTCG
>CAYJNX010000231.1:0-2723 GCA_964371525.1 uncultured Akkermansia sp.
AATTTAGGCGATTGGGCGTATGACGAGCTCGCGCACGAGGCATTCATTACGTGTCGTAGGCTTGTCGCAGTCGGGCGTGAAGCGCAGAGAGAACTGTCTCGTGCTTGCTTCCGCATGTTCCTCAGTCGCAGGGATGACGACGCGGTACGCACTTGTCGGGGCAAAGTGATCCCACTCGTCCTGCTCTCCTTGCTGGGGGAGGGCGACGAAGCCGCATTCTTCTTCATCGAGGTAGAGGGCACGCAGGGCGCAGCCGTCACCGTCGCGTCGCGAGTATGCGCCATTGCTGTAGATGATGCGTATGTCGTAGCTGCCAGCGGCTAGCTCGACTGGGGTGAAGTAGAGTTCCGCCGTGCAGTCGTTTGGGTGTAGCCATGCTTGCCCGCCTTCGACTGGGTATTCGCCATGCGCACCGACGCGCTGGACGAGGCAGTGTATGTCGCCGCAGCTTTCTGTGGCGTAAAAGGGCTCATTCAGGCAGGACTGTGTGCGTTCATTTAGGGCTTGGATGCGGTAGTGTGCGCAGCATTTTCCCTCGGGGATGATGTGACTGAGAGCGGCGGTCTGGGCGATGGCTTTCCCATCGCTGAAGACTCGGTACACGGTAGCACCTTCGACAGGAAGCCAGTGTAGTTCCTTGCCATTCGGGCTGTCCCACTGTGGTTCTGCGAGATCTTCCATGAGACTGGGGTAGCTGACGCTAACGGGTAGCTCTTCTTCGCTGGGCTGCAATTCGAGTTCGACGATGAGATGTCCCGAGCTGTCCAGAGAGATAATAGGGGTGGCCATGCTGCCGTTCACGAGGGCACTGCATATCTCCGTGCCGTAGCCGTTGATATGGATGTCAAGCGTCATGCCGCCTAGGCGCAGCCCCATGAGCCAGTGGCTGCCCGCGTAGCTTTTTGGCACGCAGGGGGTGAAGACGAGGTTGCGTCCTTCAAAACGTATGCCGAAGAGTCCGATGTAGAACATGCCGAGCATGCCCGCACTGCTCCAGAGCTGAGCATCGGAGTTAAGGACGGTGTCGGAGGCCTCGCCTGTGAGGGCGTGGAAGTTCTCCTTGTTACTCCCGAAGAGCATGGACGCGCGTAATAGACTAGCCATGGAGAACTCCATGCCGCGCATATCCTGTAGTTCTGCGTGGGCGAGCAGCACGAATGCCTCGGTGAAGGGCCACACGCTGCGATTATGATAGCTATCTGCCTGTGAAATCTTGCAAGGTCCGAATGCCGCTGTGCCGAATGGCGAACGCGGCAGGTGATTGAGAGCCTCCTGTGCATGGTCACTGAGTAGACCGAATAAGGCACCGAATCCAGTCGCTAGCGCGTCGGGTCTGTCGTCGAGTGCTCCATCGGGCGTGATCATCATGCCGTACTGACGCATGCCTCTGTTCCAGAACTTCTCTTCGATTTTCTGGCGGAGGAGGCAGGAGTCTTCCTTGACGCGTGCTGCTTCGTCCTTGCGGTCAAGCATGCTCAGCATGGCGGATAGAGCGCGGCGCGATGCCACGTGGAGCAGATTCGTCCCGAAGGCGTAGCTCGCGCCTATGTCCGCTGGGGACATCCAATCGGGGTAGTTCTGCTCACGCCAGTCGAGGAAGGAGGTCTCACCAGGGACGATTCCTTTCTCTAAGTTAAGCACGCGTTCATCCTGCTCCAGCGTGCGCTGCATGATATCAATGCGGTCGCGCAGCCAGTCCATGTCGTTCGTCGTGCGCACATAGACCCAAGCAGCGAGTATCCAGACGACACGATCAGTCGAGATGGGCCATCCGCCACCTGTGCCTGTGTCTTGGGAGATGAGTCCGCCTTTGATTCGCGAATCAAGGCTACGTCTGCATGCCTCGGGCTGCGCGATGGCAGCGCCGAGAATGATGGCGTAGGCGATGTCGCGTGTCCAGACACCGTCCCAGTTCGCGCCAGCGGTGAGCAAGCCTGCGTCATTCATGACGCTTTGCAGCTCCTGAATGGCAAGCTTGTACATCGCGCCGAGTACAGGGATATCTCCCCTGTAGTTCGGCATGCCCGCGGGAACGGGAGGAATGCTGATAAAGCGTTCCTCCGTGACGCCTGCCACCTGCTTGCTAGCGCGGTTGATCTGCAAGAGCTCTTCATGGATAAGGATGGCCTCATCCGTGCCCTGACTCAGCTTATGGCTCGTCAGGGTGAATGCTTCGTTCTCGTAGAGAACTCGCTCTTGCTTGCTGGGCGTCATGTGCTCGGGGGGTAAGTTTATAAAATAGCACCTGGGGTGTAACCTACAGCATGTGGGTACAGGGCGCTGAGATCGTTCACCTTCTTCTGGAAGGCGGCGACCTGCTCTACGGCCATGCCTGTGTCACCAGCATTCGCATCATAGATGCTCTGGATCTCATCGCGCGTGAGCATGAGTCTGTCATCCGCGCCGAGGCGGTCGAGCAGATCATTCATCGCGAGGCGACCTGTGCGTAGGTCATTTGATACAGCGACGGCGTGTTCCTTGATGACTTCATGAGCGGTCTCGCGACCGACACCGCGCTTCACGGCGGCCATCATGATAGTAGTTGTCATGAGGAAGGGGAGATAGCGATCGAGTTCGCTCTGGACGACGGGGCGGTACACATCCATCTGGTCAAGGACGGTGAGGAAGGTCTCGAAGAGGCCGTCAGCCGCGAGGAATGCATCAGGAAGCGCGCAGCGACGTACGACGGAGCAGCCCACATCGCCTTCATTCCACTGATCGCC
>CAYJNX010000232.1:0-2692 GCA_964371525.1 uncultured Akkermansia sp.
ATTAACAAATTGAATATACATGAATCATCATTACCTATTCCAGACATTGACGGTACTAGTAGGAGCTAGTGTTTGTCATGGGGACGATCTCGCGTCGTTCAGCTCCCCTCTCGCGGAGTCACTCAAGCCCGGTATCACAGCCAGGCAAGTAAAAGCGATCAGCGATCCCGCTCTTCGCCAAGCAGCCGAGCTCATGCTCGCCGGAAAGTACTCCACGGAATACCGCGTCGCGGAATACCAGCCACTCCTCAGCCCACGAGCACTCGGACGTGCGCTGGGCATAGGCGATGGCTACAGTAACTACGAAGGTGTCACGGGTGTCGTCCTCAACAAGGGGGAAAACACCGTCATCGTCGAAGGGCTGAAGCCTGGGCAAAGCATCACCGTCCTTGTCCCCGACTGGCTGCGTTATCCGCCGAATGCGAAAGACCCCACAAAAGACCCTAAGGGATGGAGTCTGCACAAGAAAGCCTACACGCTCACGAACGGTATCAACAAGATCAATGTCGAAAAAGAAGGCCTCGCCTACGTGAGCTACTACTTCGACAAGCCAGAAGCGGAGAACGCCATCAAGATCCACTTCGTGAATGCGACGGAGAACGGCTACTTCGATATCAGCAAGCATGGTAACGCTGACTGGGATAGACTGCTCGCAGACGCGAAATACCCCATCATGGACGCTCTCGGTGAGCGCATCCAAGTGGGCTATCCTGTCGAGTCCTTAAAGAAGTACACAGCAGGTCGCGGCGTGGAGCTCATCAATGCGTACGACAAGATGATGAAGGCGCAGCACGACCTCATGGGGCTGACGAAGTACAACCGTGTGCCGAAGAACCGCATCCTCTCACGCGTGAATTACAACTACTACATGTTCCGCGATGGTGACGGTGTCGCCTACATGGGCGGGCCTAGCGGCTACGCGATGGGGCTCGTCGCGAATCCTGACCGCGTCAGCAAGGGTGATCCCTGCTGGGGCTTCAACCACGAAGTCGGCCACGCCCACCAGCTGCGCCCAGAGTTTAACTGGGGTGGACTCGGCGAAGTCAGTAACAATGTCTTCTCCCTCTACGGCACGATGGCCATGGGTAACCCCAGCCTTCTCAAGCAGAATAAGCAGTACGCCAAGGCGCGCGCAGCCATCATCGACAAGGGCATCAGCTACCTCCAGCATGACGATGTCTTCAGCCGTCTCGTCCCCTTCTGGCAGCTCCAGCTCTACTTCGCGAAGAATGGGAATCCTGATTTCTACCCCGACCTCTTCGAAGCCCTGCGCGTACAGCAAAAGGGTGGCGTCGACGGTGGTTGGGGCTCACGCAAGGGGAATCCCGCAGAATACCAGCTCAACTTCATCAAGCAAGCCTGCGAGGTGGGCAAGACTGACCTCACCGAGTTCTTCGACAAGTGGGGCTACTTCCACGTCGGCGAGTTTGAAATCGGTGACTACGGTAAACACCACTACAAGATGACTCAGCAAATGGTAGATGACTGTAAAAAAGCCATCGCCGACATGAAGCTTCCTAAGCCCAAGGTCGATATGACGACACTGGAAGACTAAAAAAGCGATCATCATCACATTATTATCCAAAAAGCGGAGTGCCACACCAGCACTTCGCTTTTTTTTGTTATACATAAAACTGAGTCATCACGGCATAATATTCTTTAATTCCTATTAATTTGATGTATTATAGATACAGATCGTTAATATTTACTTACACTTACACACCATTATGTCCAGATTCGGCAAACTCATGATAGGCGCAGCCCTGCTGTGCGGTATTACACTAGGATTAAAAGCAAACGCGAATGACGCAGCTTCCCTCGCAGGCCGCGGTCTTCAGGTGGGAGATAAAGCCCCCGACTTCACGCTGAAAGATGCGAAAGGAAAGGAGGTCACCCTCAGCGAAGCCCTGAAGGAAGGCCCCGTCGTCCTCACATGGTACAGAGGCGGATGGTGTCCTTACTGCAACATCGCCTTAAAAGAACTCAGTGACAAGCTGCCAGCCATTAAGGGGATGGGAGCGCAGCTCTTCGCGCTCACCCCAGAGCTGCCCGACGAGAGTCTCAACACTGAGGAGAAGAACAAACTCGCCTTCTCCGTGCTCTCCGATCCTAATCTCAAGGTGTCGAAGGAATACGACCTCGTCTTCACCCTCGACTCTGATACAGCGACACGCTACGAGTCACGCTTCCAGCTCAGCAAGGTGAATGGGAATAAGGATAATACCCTCCCCATCCCAGCCACCTATGTCATCGACATGGACGGTACGATCACCTTCGCCTATGTGAATCCTGATTATCGCCGCCGCGTGAATCCCGACCACGTCATAAACGCGCTGCGCGATATCAACAACAAGAACGCGAATAAACTCGCCATCCTCTGGACGAGTGGAGATCCAGTCATCGCCGAGAACTTCGTGGGCATGTACGGACCTACCGCAAAGAAGGCTGGCTGGTTCGATGAGGTAGACGTCATCCTCTGGGGACCTGTGAATAAACTCATCGTCGAGAATCCTCGCGTCCAAGCGGAGCTCAAAGAGATGCTTGCGGCCGGTGTGAAGGTCTACTCCTGCGAAGCATGCGCACGCAGCTACGGTCTCGTCGATGAGCTCAGGGCACTAGGCGTGGATGTGAAATACATGGGTGTCCCCCTCACAAATTATCTCAAACGCGGCTACCGTACACTGACCCTGTA
>CAYJNX010000233.1:0-2637 GCA_964371525.1 uncultured Akkermansia sp.
CACTCACAGGTGATAGCACCACCACCATCAAGCAGACAGACGGTGGCACACTGAGACTCACTGGCGATCTGAGCCAATATGCAGGTACACTCTCCGTAGAAGGCTTCAAGATCAGCATCGACGCTGACGCGACGAGTCTCAATAAGGTGCTCTTCACAGGAGACCACACCCTAGAAATCGGCACCAATCGTACGGTGACGACACAGGGCGTCAGTGGCGAGTATACCTTCTACGAGCGCACGACAAACCACGGCTACAACATCGTCATCGGAGAAGGATCTACCTTCACCGACAATGTGTATATGCGCCTAGGTACTGGTACGGTCGACATCACAGGTGATGGTACTTACATCATTGATGGCTATATGGGAGGAGATGGTGCGAATAATCGCGCCTCTGTCCTTAACATCGGAGAGAATACCACCTTGGTCGTCACAGGCACAACGGAATCTGGCGATGCAAGCACACTTCCCGCCTTCATGCTCGGTCACTATTCAGGAGCCACGTCTACGATCACGGTGGACGGCACACTGGACATCGCATCGGGGCTTTCGAATCGCGACGGCTCAGGCTCGATCACGGTCAATGAAGGCGGCAAGCTCACCCTACGCGAAGGTCTCTACGCAGTTGATAACGGCAACAGTGCTGGGGCAGTCACCATCAGTGTCAACAGTGACGCCACACTTGAGCTGGGCAACCAAGCCTCAGCCACCGCAGCGGGCGTACTCGTCGCTGACGTGGCCGCAGACGCGACCATCAAGGCGATAGGAACAGGTGAGACCACCATGCGCAATAATATCAGCCTCAGCGGAACAGGAAGCGTAACGCTCACAGCTGATAGTGCGACGACCACCGTGAATGTGAATGCCTCTCTCACGCAGAAGGCAGGCTCGACCACCGGTCTCGCGATCACAGGCACAGATTCCCAGACCTTTAACCTCAATGCAGCGAATAGCTACGCTGGTGACACGACCATCACGGGAGCGACTGTCGTCGCAGCTAATGCATTAGCATTCGGCGCAGGGGATGTGACAGTGAATAGCGGTACGCTCGACCTCAATGCTCAGGCCATCGCAAATGACATCACGCTCAACGCAGGCACGATTGAGAACGTCCACACCCTCACAGGTGCTCTCACGATGGAGGGCGGTAGCGTCACACTCAGCGAGCAGATGGCGGGTACAGCTGATATTACCATCAGTGGTGGTACATTCACACTCGAGGCTGGACTCGATGCTGCTGTAGGCGCAGAACTCCTCGGTGAGCGTAGCGTCACGGTCAATGGCGTAGAAGGTAAGATCGGTGTCTTCGATATGTCACATTATAATGTAGCCAATACAATTACCATTAATGGTATTGGTTCTGTTATCAACGATGGACGTAGCTCGGGAAGTGACACGATCATTTCAGATGGTAGCACAGGTTTCTTCGGTGAAGCGACTAATAGCAATATCATCATGGAAGGTACTGGATCTACGGCCGAGCTCAGAGAGGGCTTTAGCCAGGGCGCGGGCTCTGTCATCAGTGGTTCTGGTGTCGTCGAGCTTGCAGCAGGATCAGAGATCACACTGAGCAATGCGAACACCTACTCAGGTGGCACGAAGCTGACCGCAGGTACTGAGGCTGATGTGACAGGACTCACCGTCCAGAGCGCAGATGCGATCGGTACTGGTGATGTCGTACTGGCTGATCATACACGCATCAGCATTGCGGACGGTGTCGCGATGACAAATGGTCTCAAGCATGAGAACGGCAATACCGAACTGCTCTCAGGTGACCTCACTGTCATGGGTCGCGCAACAGGTGCGAGCTACAGCTCAGCTTCTACTGCGACTAGCTTCGTAGAAAACGTGTCGTTGACAAATGCCGACGTCGAGCTCGCTGCGAATGGTCATGGTACGATACGCAACACGACGCTTACGAACACGGAGGTTCATCTTCTTAAAGACTC
Source organism: uncultured Akkermansia sp. (assembly GCA_964371525.1). Lineage (GTDB taxonomy): Bacteria > Verrucomicrobiota > Verrucomicrobiia > Verrucomicrobiales > Akkermansiaceae > Akkermansia. The sequence goes on from CAYJNX010000233.1 coordinate 1,952, forward strand.
TATCCTCACCATGGAGAACGTCCACATCGGAGCTGACTCCCGCGTGCATAATACAGATGCCACCGCTATCCTGCGTAACTCATCCATCAGCGCTGCTTCTGTCATTTCGCTGAGGCACTTAGGAGTGCAGAACTTGGAGACCACCGAGAAGCCTGGTGAAACCAGAGCGATGCAAGTGTTCTCACTGACAAATATCGATGTCGCGACCCTTCAACTTGAAGGATCGCTGACCTTGAATATTGATATGGACACTATAGATTATGCAGCGTTTAATACTGCCTACACATCACTTGAGATGATAGGCTTCGAGTTAGACAATGTTGATAATGCTGATGCTCTCGCAAAGCTGTGGTATGGCAACGTCACGATCAATATCTCAGAGAATGGCACTTCCAGATATAACCTGACGGCTCTTGGTCACACGCTGAGCGAAGGCAACAGCCTCGTCTTCTACATCCCAGAGCCTAGCACGGCTACACTGAGCCTACTGGCGCTCACCGCACTTCTAGCACGTCGCAGAAGAAAGAATGAGCAATAAGTAGCTAGATTCCCCAGAGTGGGGAGTGATGCGCCCATGCGCTAGCTCCTCACTCTCTTATCATACTAGCATAAACGCCCCACATGCGCTGATGCGCGTGTGGGGCGTTTATGCTATGCACGGACGCTATCGCGTTTGCCACGGAAGA
>CAYJNX010000234.1:0-2622 GCA_964371525.1 uncultured Akkermansia sp.
TGTATGAACGTGAAGATGAGAAAAAGCCATATGCGTGATGTGCGCCTATTATACCGAAACGCAGCTCTGATGTCATCATCGAATTTTTACTTTCTTCGCGAGACAAGAAAAAGCCCGAACAGCGGAGCTGCTCGGGCTTAAAATAGATAGGCTTATTCGGTTCTTATTTCGTGAAGATGCCGATTTCTGCGGCCGACACGTGATTCTTTTCCAGAGTCGCTGTGCCTGTGAAGCGGAAGTAGCGAGCCTTCTGAGCATCGAAGTTAATCGTCTGCTCGATGGGGTTCGCGCGCAAGTTACCGAACTCGCCTTCTGCTACCTTCTTGAAGTTCTTACCATTCATGCTCACCTCGAAGATGTAGCGGGAGGTCATGCCGTGGCGTGTGCCGTCCTGACGTGGCAGGTAGCTGAAGCCTGAGACATTGTACTCCTTACCCATATCGACCGTGAAGCTCTGCGGTGGGGCGAGCTCGCCAGACATAGGATGCGTGTGCCAGAATGTCTTAGGGTCTTCGTCGATAGCACTCTTCGCATTGCCATTTTTGATGGCTTGGGCGACGACCTTCCAGCCGCTCTTGCTCAGACCGAAACTGGATGCAGCTGTACCGCTGAGCTGACCACGTACGACGGAGGCTGCCTTCACAACTCCGCCTTCGGGTAGGTTGATAGGTCCTGTGTACTGAGTTGAGTTTGCTGTAGGCTCACTGCCATCTGTCGTGTAGACGATGGTGACAGGTGTATCCGTATTGAGGACGATAGCACCATCAGCATTTCTGTCGATACGAGGCTTCTGGAGGATGAGAGGCATGCGGAACAGGGAGATTTCCGTGATCGTAGGACATGCCTTGGATGCGGTGATGTTCAGGCGGATGTCGGTGACTTCCTCCTTGTTGTTGAACTTCATCATGGCTTGATTACCGAGGCTCTGCCCCTTCGCTACTTCCTTCCACTCGCCCTTTACCTTAATTTCGAATGTCCAGCCGCGTACACGCTGACCGAGGCGGATCTGCTCGCGGATACGAACGACGTCGACTACAGCTGGCTTCGCAAGCTTCGCTTCGATAGAGCCCGTTGTCGTACCATCGTTTGTGCTCCAGAAGGACTCCATCTCATCGTCAAAGAGGAGATTACCGCCGAAGAGGTCGGACTTGTTCTTGCGAACTTCACTTGCCTTCGTGACGGTAGCACCGAGTGCGTAGTCTGTCTTGTAAAGCTCGTCGCGCAGACGCTTGAACTCATTCAGAGATTCAAGGTCAGATGGCTCGAACTGTCCCTTGTTGTCAAGAGCGACGTTGAGAAGGAGATTCGCACCGCGACCCACGCTGTCGAACCATACCTGAAGCAGGTGCTCTGGTGACTTTACGCGTGTTTCCTGCCCCTTGTGCCAGAACCAGCCAGCGTGATTGATAGGAGTGTCACCTTCAGCAGGTACCCAGCGGTTCCCCTTGTCGGAGCCTGTGCCGAAGCGGTCACCTTGAGCATCCTTGCTGTAAACCGTGTGCCAATGGGGGTAATTCACGTGACCCTTCTCACTGCCGCCCCAGCGTGCGTCGCCCTTAGAGCCCGCGCCCCAGATGATGCAGTTAGGCTGAATGCCGCGGATGAGCTTCGTGATGGCTGTGAAATTATAATATTCTTCTGCTGCACCGATGTTGCGCTTTTCTCTTGCGCCTCCGTAGAAGCCGTCACCGCCGTTCGCTCCGTCAAACCAGATTTCGAAGATAGGACCATAGTTGCTCAGTAGTTCAGTAATCTGTGCGTAGTAATCGCGGATGTAGCCCTTGCGGCCATACTCGGCATGGTTTCTATCCCATGGGGACAGGTAGGTGCCGAAAAGGATGCCATTCTTTGCGCAGGCATCGGAGAATTCCTTCACGATGTCGCCTTTACCATTCTTGTAAGGAGATGCTGTGATGTTGTGCTTGGTGGTCTTAGTCGGCCATGCGCACCAGCCGTCATGATGCTTAGCGGTGTAGATCATACCCTTCATGCCACCCGCCTTGAGTTCCTTGATCGCCTTGTCGGCATCGAAGTTTACAGGGTTGAATATACCAGGTTTCTCATCACCGTAGCCCCATTCGCGTCCAGTGAAGGTATTCAGCCCGAAGTGAATGAAGGCATAGTACTCGAGGCGTTGCCAGTCTACTTGTTGTCTAGTAGGGGTAGGACCCCACGCCTTGGGTGCGTCAGCATTGTAAACGTATTTTTTTACAGCCGCTTTGTCGTAGTCAACCATGCTTGCTGTACTGGGTGCTTCCTTCGCTGCGGCAAGGCAGTGAAATGATAGGAGGGGAATCGCGCAGAGCGATAATATATTTTTATTCATGATAGATTTATAGAATGGATCAACTTAGTCTGAGCTTAGTACTATGCCAAAATCGCAGTCTCATGTCAAGTAGAAAAACTCTAACTGGATTGTTAATTTTGTTAGTAAACGCTAGGTTTATTTAAGATAATTTAATAAACTTAGTTAATTTTGCTTGATTTCATCGCTGTGAACTGGCAGTATAAATACATGTTTGCTTATAGCCGATTTCTGATCGTTACCTGCGCACTGCTCTTGCCTCTTACAGGGTGCTCGCAGAAGTCTCAGAGTGGCTATCTGCGTACTCCGAAGTCTGT
>CAYJNX010000235.1:0-2582 GCA_964371525.1 uncultured Akkermansia sp.
TCCTTGCATCCTGCTTAAGGGCGCGCCCTTAAGAATCCATTTAGGTGTCGCGTATGGGGAGTGCGTTAGCTATTTATTTAAACATGCTCTTTTTTCTGCCTTTTTTACTACTGATACGCAGGGCTGTCTTGACCTCTGGCTGAAAAGTCTTTAGGATAGCTGTCAGTATGAATACACATCCTTATCTCGATCCTGATCTCAATATCGCATGGGCTGCTCTCACTCCCGAGCGCGCCGCCGATGATGTCCGCGAGGGTATCAAGCTCGCTCAAGCTTCTATTGACCGTCTCTGCGCTGTCACTCCCGAAGTGAGTAGTTATGATAATACCTTCGCCGCTCTTGAAGATCTTTCCCGCCCCCTAGAGCGCGCTTGGCATCGCTTGAACCACCTTCTCGGGGTGAATAGCTCTCCCGAGCGTCGTCAGGTGGTGAATGAGCTCATGCCCGAGGTGGTGATGTTCTCTTCTTCTATCACGCTGAATCCTCAGCTTTATGCTGTCTTGAAGGCGGCTTCCACCGCCCCATGGGTGCAGGAGCTCAGCGCGGTGAAGCAGCGTTTTATCAGCGAGACGATGATGGATCTGCGCGAGAGCGGTGCCGAGCTCGCCGATGAGGATAAAGTACGCTACGCTGAGATGATGACGCGTCTCGCCGAGCTGGCTCAGTGCTTCGGTGAGCGTGTGCTGGATTCTACGAATGCGTGGGAGTATGTCACGTCTAATGCCGATGAATTGGCAGGTCTCCCCGAGTCGGCGCGTGCCGCTGCTCTTCAGGATGCTCTCGATAAGGGCTACGGTTCTGAGGATGCGCCACAGTGGCGATTCTCTCTCCAGATGACGAGTGTCATTCCTGTGCTTACCTTTGCCGATGACGCGTCCCTGCGTGAGCGTATCTGGCGTGGGGGGAATACGAAGGGCACAGGTGAATATGATACCTCTGAGCTCATCCGCGAGATTCTCCAGCTGCGCGATGAGCGCGCGAAGCTCTTTGGCTACGACTGTCCGTCTGATTACACGCTGAGCCGCCGTATGGCGCGTACTGGGAAGCGTGCTCTTGAGTTCTCAAATGACCTGCATGATAAGGTGCTCTCCGCCTTCCGCGAGGAGCAGGAGGGGATACGTCTCTTCGCTGAGGAGGCGACTGGTGAGAGCATCCCAGTCATGAAGCCATGGGACATAGGCTACTGGAGCGAGAAGCGTCGTAAGGCTCTCTACGACTTCGATAGTGAGCAGCTGCGCCCCTACTTCTCCATGCCTCGTGTCATCGCGGGTATGTATGAGATCTACTCCGAGCTCTTCGGGATTCGCATCGAGGAGAAGCCTAGCTTCTACCGTGAAAGCGACAGTGAGCCACGCCCCGAGGGCGCGACGGAGGTATGGCACCCAGAGGTGCAGTACTACGAGCTTTACGACAGCGAGAGTGGCGATCACCTCGGCTCATTCTATACGGACTGGCACCCACGTGAGAGCAAGCGCGCGGGCGCATGGATGGACTGCTTCGTCTGCGGTATGCCTGCGACGGCAGATAGCCCACGCCAGCCGCATCTCGCGCTCATGTGTGGGAATATGACACGTCCTGTCGATGGGAAACCAGCCTTGCTGACGCATCAGGAGGTACAGACGGTGTTCCATGAGTTCGGGCATCTCATCCACCAGCTACTGAGCGATGTGGAGGTACGTGCGCTCGCGGGAACGAATGTCGCGTGGGACTTCGTCGAGTTGCCTAGCCAGATTAATGAGAACTGGACATGGCAGCGTGAGGCGCTGAACCGCTTTGCCCTGCACTACGAAGACGGCACCGCTATCCCAGCCGAGCTGCTTGATAAGATGCTAGCAGCGCGCAATTATGGAGCTGCCAGCTTTTGTATGCGACAACTCGCCTTTGGTAAGATCGACCTCGAATTGCATAACTTCCCTGCACGTATCCAAGGACGTGACATCGAGGAATATGATAGAGAAATCCTCGCAGACTACCGCATCCCGACGACTGAGCCAGCGATGAGTGCGCTGCGCGCCTTTAGCCACATCTTTGATGGTGGTTATGAATCGGGGTACTACTCTTATAAGTGGGCAGAAATGCTGGAGGCGGATGCTTTCTCACGCTTTGAAAAAGAAGGCATCTTTAATGGGGAGACTGGGCGCGACTTCCGCCGCTGCATCCTATCGAAGGGGAACAGCCGACCAGCGGACGAACTCTACCGTGACTTCATGGGACGCGAGCCAGATGCGAACGCGATGCTCGTGCGCGATGGTATCTTGTAAGTAAAAAACGAAAAACTCCGTCGTCACCACCTGTCACCGTCATCACACCCACAATAGAGGCGGTGCAGGTGGTCCGACCACCTGCCGGGTCAAGGGCGCGGAGCCCTTGCGGGTCTGGGCAGAGCCCAGAGGCAGACCGTGCTCGCAGAGCACGCAACGTCAGTGAGAATAAGGAATTTCAAGAATGCCCGCGCAGAAGTCACTGCATGGATTAAGCACCCTCACTGACGTTCTCTTTCCTCGAGGCGAAGCCTCGCTGTTCTCTACCGATGAAGGCGCGAAGCGTACGTGCGGTGCTGGGACGCTATCGCGTTTGCCACG
>CAYJNX010000236.1:0-2577 GCA_964371525.1 uncultured Akkermansia sp.
GCTGGTGTTTCTTCTGCTGGCGCTTCGCAAGTACCACCGCAGTCACATCCGCCTGCGGGGATGCCGCTATTCTTCAGGATGTCACTGAGCTGTTCTTCCGTGGGGACGTAGCCTTTTACCATGACCTTACCGTCGATGGCGAGGGCGGGGGTGGCTGCGACGCCAGCGGCGGCGGCTTCGAGGGGGTCGGTGACCTTTGTGATCTCGCAGTTGAGCTGGAGTTCAGCGACGAGCTTCTTGGTCATGTTCGTGAGGTCGTTGCACTTCTTGCAGCCTGGACCGTAAATGGTGATGGTGTTCATGTTTTTGAGTGTTTGGGGTTTGGGTTGTTTTTTGATTTTAGGAATTAATGTGTTTGTCTATGCAGTTGAAGAGGGTGGACAGGCAGGTGAGGCTGAGGCTGTAGAATACCTGTTTTCCTACTTGGCGACTCTGGATGATGTCAGCGGTTCTCAGCACCTTGAGGTGACTGGATATGGTGGACATGTCGCGTCCTGAGTTTTCGTGTAGGGTGCATACGCAGCACTCGCCATGGAGGAGCATCTCCACGATGCGGAGGCGTATGGGGTGCCCCAAGGCCTTGAATATAGCGGCTTTTGCCTCTATGTTTGCCGAGCTTAGCTCCTGCGCAGCGCAGCTGCATGGTGTGGTTGATATCGTGGGCATGTCTTAATCATATTGATATTTTTAAAAATGTCAATATGAATTCTTCATCTATCTGTCATACTTTACTCTTTTCAGATGCGCGGACTCAGGCTAGAATAATTCCATGCAAGATCAGGGAGGCTCTATCCAAATCAGAGGCGCGCGCGAACATAATTTAAAATCCATTGATATTGATATACCTTTGCGAGGTATCACGGTGGTTACAGGTCCTAGTGGCAGTGGGAAGAGTTCGCTGGCGATGAGCACGCTGTATGCAGAAGGGCAGCGACGCTATGTGGAGACATTCTCCCCCTATGTGCGTCAGTTCATGGACAGAATGAGCCGTCCCGATGTGGATGCGGTGGAGAATGTGCCACCTGCCATCGCGCTGGGACAGCGTAATTCTGTGAAGAACTCCCGCTCGACGGTGGGGACGATGACGGCTCTGAATGAGTACCTGAAGATTATTTATGCGCGTCTCGCCGTCGGTCACGATGCGCAGGGGCGCGAGATACGCCCCGAGACGGCGCAGAGTGTGACGGACAAGCTGCTGAAGGAGGCGGCTGGCGCGGATATTCTCGTCTGCTTTGCCGTGAAGCAGGTCGGGACATTTGACGAGATGCGTCAGGCTCTGGAGGCGCAGGGATATGTGCGACTCCTGCATGAGGGTGACGTTCACCGTCTGGATTCCCTGAGTGAAGGCGATCTTTCTGAGGAGTACTGGATGCTCATTCATGACCGCATACGCGTGGAGGAGGCGCAGCGACAGCGTCTCATGGAGGCGATCGAAGCGGCGTTCCAGCTTGGTGGCGATGTGGTGGAGATTTCCCAGCGTGAGGAATCGGGCGCGTGGGGTGACTTGCAGACTTACCGCTGCGACTGGTTTCCGCTGGAAGAGCCGCGCCCAGGGCTGTTTTCTGGAAACTCCCCACTCGGTGCATGCCCTGCGTGCAAGGGCTACGGCCGCGCGATCACCTATGATTACAAGCGCGGCATCCTTCCTGACAAGAGCCTCGCTGATGGCGCACTCAAGGTGCTGAGCAGCCCGACGCTTTCCGAATGCTACCGCGACCTCGTGCAGAGCAATCGCATCGTGAAGGCCGTACGCCTGAAGGTCGCATGGAAGGACCTGCGCGACGACGAGCGCGAGTGGGTCATGAAGGGGAACTCGGGCGATATGGATGTGTACGAAGCCGCAGGACGCGGGCTCTGGTACGGCATCGAGGGCATCTTCCGCGACATGGAGAAGTATTCCCATAAGATGAGCGTGCGCGTGTTCCTCGCCTACTACCGCGTGTATAGCATATGCCCCGAATGCCATGGCGGACGCTTGCGCCCCGAGGCACTCGCCTTCACCATAGGGGGGAAGACCGTCCCCGAGGTGCAGTCCATGCCCATGGATGAACTACTCGGCTGGATAGACACCTATCTCATGGCAGATGAGCGCGAGGATAGATCGCTGCAACAAGCCGTGCATGAGTTCCGCAGCCGCGTCGTGTACCTCTGCGAAGTAGGACTCGCCTACCTCTCGGCGAGCCGCCTCACGCGCTCGCTCTCGGGCGGAGAAATCGAGCGCGTCAGCCTCACCTCCTGCCTCGGAGCGTCACTGACTGAGACGCTTTTCGTCCTTGATGAACCCACGGTAGGACTGCATGCCCGCGACACAGACAGACTCATCGGCGCGATGCGTCGTCTCTCCGAGCGTGGGAACACGCTTGTCGTCGTCGAGCATGAAGAAGCCGTCATGCGCGCGGCCGATCACCTCATCGACCTTGGCCCTGCGAGTGGAGCGGCTGGCGGTGAGCTCGTCTTCTCAGGCAGCCCGAAGAAGATTAACAAGAAAACCAAGTCTGCCCACTCCCAGACCATCCCCTTCCTCAGCGGCACACGCCAGATCGCCATCCCGAAGAAACGCCGCCGCGCGAAGCAGCA
>CAYJNX010000237.1:0-2575 GCA_964371525.1 uncultured Akkermansia sp.
TCTTCGATTTCGGGTTCGTCTTCGATTTCGGGTTCGTCTTCGATTTCAGGTTCGTCTTCGATCTCGGGTTCTTCTTCGATTTCAGGTTCGTCTTCGATTTCGGGTTCTTCTTCGATTTCGGGTTCTTCTTCGATTTCGGGTTCTTCTTCGATTTCAGCTTCTTCCTCGATTTCAGCTTCTTCCTCGATTTCAGCTTCTTCTTCGATCTCGGGTTCTTCTTCGATTTCAGCTTCTTCTTCGATCTCTGCCACTGGTTTTAAGTCAGGCACTGGAACAAATTCTGGCTCTTGCGCAGTTTCTGGTTCTTCTGCAATTTCTTCTTCTTCCTCAGTAGCAAGCTCAGGATTCATGGATCGCACGTAGCCTTTCTCATCAAGTGCGGCTATGATGGTGATACGGATTTCATCTCCTAAGTGAGGCTTGACGGACGCGCCAAAGAATATATCCAGATCTCTGCCGGCATAGGCGGACTGTATATGCTCCATCGCATGTCGAAGTTCTTCGATGCTCATGGATTCACTGCCTGCTATATGCACGAGTATGCTGTCGAGATACGGGATATGTCTTTCACCGTGCAGGAGTGGGGAGTTCAGTGCGGCTTGTGCGGCTTCGACGGCGCGGTTCTCACCACTAGCAGCACCTGCTCCGAAGAGGCAGCGGCTGTTCTCGCGGTCGAGTACGGCATGAAGATCATCCAGCCCCATCTTAATCAGGCCCGGTGAGCTATCAAGCATGGGCACGGACGCGGCGGCGCGCGCGAGTAATTTATCTGCTTCTTCAAAGACGGAGCGAACGCCAGAATGGGACTTGAACAAGTTTTCCATCAGGTCGTTCTCAAAACAGAAGAGGATGTGGGATTCATGGCGCAGCTCTTTCAGAGCAGTATTCGCCTGCTCGCGGCGGCGTGGGCCTTCAAACTTAAAGGGCATGACAGCCACGGTTACAACGAAAACACCAGTATCACGCGCCATCTTCGCGACGAGGGGCGCGACTCCTGAGCCTGTCCCCCCACCGAGGCCGACGATGAGCACCATGAGCCTCTGGTTCTGTAGGATGGCTGCGATATCATCGCGGCTCGCATCCGCGGCTTTCGCGCCAAGGGAGGGATCACCGCCAGAGCCCATGCCGTAGCTGACTCCGCGGCCGATGGGGATGAAGTTAGCGTGGCTACAGCCTTCTCCCAGTCGTTCGTCGAGTGCGAGGAGGCTCATCTTGATATGGGAGGAGCTTGAGCTCGCAAAGTATTTTAAGATGTTCGCACCAGCACCACCTATGCCGACAATGCTCACACCTTCTTCAGTCGCTTTAGCTGTTTGAAATGAAATCATGCTTTCGTTGTAAATATATATTTTTAAATGATCAAGAGGTCTTAACGACCTGTGAAATACTGGAACATGCGGGAGAATAAGCCCGTCTTGCTGCTCTCCGCTCGCTGCGCGTGAATCTGTGCCATGCGGATGAGGCCGATGGCGGTGCAGTAGCGGGGGTCAGTTAAGAAGGCATATTCTCCTTCTTTGTTATCTGCGATAGAGGGCTGATAGACCTTGCACTTGAAGACGCGATGGGCGAGTAGATCTAGACCACGCATCATGCTCGTTCCCCCTGCGAGGTAGACGGAGAAGCGGCCTTTTTCCAGTGCTTCGGGAGGGAGCTTCTTCTTCACTCGCATTAATGTGTCTGTGAGGCGTTCGCAGATAAACTGGTTTAACTCACCACGGCGTATCTGAACGGAGTGCAGGCCTAAGGAGTCTTGATAAGAGGCTAGGGAGCTGTCTTCGAAGTCACCGAAGGCATTCCCCTCGGTGCATTTCAGCACTTCGGCGGCTTCCAGACTCACACGCTGGTCGGTGAGGCGGTGTATGTCTTGGTTAATATTCGAGCCCCCCACAGGGATGCAGCCTGAGGCGACGAGATTCCCGTCGAGATAGCAGGCGAAGTCTGTCGTGCCAGCTCCTATGTCGATCAGCAGTGCTCCTGCGGCGCGCTGTTCACGAGACAGCACGCACTGCGCGGTCGCCACAGGGGCGAACACGAGGTTTTCTATCTCCAGAGGTACTTGGCGTACGCAGATGACGGAGTTATGCACGCGGCTTTCTATACCATGGATGATGTGGCTGCTCACATCGAGCGTGCGCGCTGTCAGGCGCGCGGGGTAGGCGCTGGGTTCACGGCCGTCGATGCTGTAGTTACCTGTGACGGTGTCGACGATGAAGCGGTCCTTCGACACTTCGAAGTTCTCCGCCTTATCGCGCACGATGTCCATGTGCTTCTGCGTCACGATGCGTTCATTGTCAGGAAGGCGGTAGGAGCCTATCTGATTATCACCGATGAAGTGATCCCCCGTTATGGAAAGAAAGATGCTGCGGATTTCTACGTCTGCATGATCCTGCGCCATCGCCCACGCATCGCGTACGCAGCGACTCGCGTAGGTTAGGTCACAAATCTCACCTCGACGTATACCCACACTCTTCACTTCACCTATTCCGATGATGGTCGCGCTAGCGTCAGGGCTAATCTCACCCACGACCATACAGGTCTTGGATGTGCCTATTTCAAGAGCTACGTGTATTGAGGT
>CAYJNX010000238.1:0-2569 GCA_964371525.1 uncultured Akkermansia sp.
TTCAACATGAACTACTATGGCGGCATCATCAATGGCGTCATCGCTCGTACCAAGGGTGCGACGCTCGACGGCATCGCCACGGCAAATATTTACGGCTCTCTTAGCAGTACAAAACTCGAAGAAGGCGGTTTTGAACACATCAACGTACTCTCGAATACCAAGGACGGCGTCGCCTACGCGGGCAATCTGACCATCGCCGCAGGCGAGACATGGACCATAGGCGGCGATGCTTACTATGACCTCACCGTCGGTGCAGATGCTAGCCTCACGGTAGAAGGCAGCCTCCTGTTCCACGAGATGCTCAACAGCGACGGCGCACTGATCTTTGCCGATAGCGCAACCATTGATCTGGGTAGCCTGACCGCGAGTGCTTCCGCTGGCATGCTCGCCTACACACTGGCGACTGACGGCAGCATCGACTTCGGCGATATGAGCTGGGCGGATATCGCGGGCCTCGGCAGCATGAATGACACGACACACAGACTGAGCTTTAGCGCGAACTCCATCATCTTCACCTCTCTGGCGACGCGTCTCGCCTATGAAGGAGCTGGCGAGGGCATGCCTCCTTCTGATCTGGCATGGTCGAATGATGCCTCCGCCATGGTCTTCTTGAACGGCGGAATGGAGTCCGCCTACCAGGCGAACGCCATCGTCGACTTCAGCGGTAATACAATCGCCGTGCTCCAAGAGGACATCGTCGCTGACGCGATCGCGATCGCCACAGGCGGCTGGCTCAACCTCAGCTCATCTATAGAGGCTGATTATCAGCTCCAAGTGGGCACGATAGAGCTCCGCAGTGGGGCGACACTCGACATCACGGCGAGCATCCTTGATGCCAGCGCAGGGGCGACCTACATCACCAGCAGCGCGCATGATAGCGAGCTGAATCTGGACATGAGCGATGTCGCGGACTCGGGCGCAACGCTGGATCTCTCTGGCTTCGGAGGTGAGCTGAGAATCACTGCAGGCACACTCGCAGAAAGCTATGCCTCCTACGACGCTCACAACTCGACGAGGATCAAGGAAGGGGCGACCTACGAGCTCTCTGGCATCGGTGCTGATGGCGATCTCACAGGTCTTACCAGCGAATCAGGCAGCCAGCTCGTGCTGAATCTAGCCAGCGACAACGGCACGGCGGTTATCGTAAGTGAGAGCTTCTCGGGCGCGATCGCCATCGCATCGGGGGTACTCAGCCTCCCCAATACGGATCTGGGTGGATCTGCCGTCACTGTGCAGAATGGCGCAGGTCTGATCTTCGACCACAGCACCACGGCCTCCTATGCGGGGGCTGTCCAGATCGCTGACGCGGCTTCTATCTCGATACGTTCATGGGAGCAGAATGCAGGCGACCATGTCCACTCCATCACAGGAGCGATCACAGGTGCTGCCGATACACGCATCACCAAGACGGACGCGGGTACACTCTCGCTGAATGATCTGACAGCTTACAGCGGTGCTATCACCGTGAGTGGTGGTAAGATGATTATCAACTCTGATGCCACGACGCTCAACAGCCTCCATTTCTCTAGTGGGACTGTGTTGGAAATAGCGGCGGGTAAGCAGGTAAGCACGATAGCTAATGACGCAGGGAAGGAGTACTACTCACGCTTATCAACAGGTGGCGCGACTATCATTGTAGGGGAAGGTTCTACCCTCACGGACAATGTCTACTGGAAGATCCACAATGGTAGCTACACTGTCGATGGAAAGGGTACTTATATTATTGATGGATTCTTAGGCACGGCGGACGGCACAAGCGCGACGACACTCACGATAGCCGAGGACACCACACTCGTGGTGACAGGTACGACGACAGCAGAAAGAGCAGGAAGCGAGCCATCCTTTGGACTCAGTAATTGGAACGCTACCTCTACTGTCAATGTCAATGGTACGCTTGATATCAACTCAGGCATATCAAATCAAGACGGTACAGGCACAATCGCGGTAGGGTCGAAAGGCACACTCATCCTCAGGCAGGGCTTATACGGTGCTGACGACTTTACTCAAGCAGAGCAGATTAATGTGAATGTTGTCGCAGAAGGCACTCTGAAGCTGGGCAATCAGGTATATGCCCCTGGTGTAGCTGGTGCGAACGGCGACGCAATTAATATCAGTACGAATATCGCTGCTGGTGCGAAGATTGTCGCCATAGATGACACGACGAATGTGCTCAATTCTCTGAAATTAAGTGGCAATGGTGCTGTAAACGTCAGCGCAGATTCGACTAATGCCGTGGTGAACTTCAACGGCGCGATCTCACAGATAGGAGACTCTAAAACAGGTCTCGCCATCAGTGGCACAGCCGACCAGACATTCAATCTGAATGCCGCCAACAGCTACACGGGTGGCACGAGCATCACAGGGGCGAAGGTCGTCGCGGGGAACGCCTCCGCCTTTGGCTTGAGCAGCAGCGCCGTCACGCTCAACAGCGGCACACTTGACCTCAATAGCCAAGCCGTCGCAAACAGCATCACCGCCGCTAGCGGTACCGTGCAGGGCTTCTCCGCCTACGCAGGCACACTCAGCGTCACAGGCTCAGTCATCGCTGCAGGTTCAATGGCAGGTACGA
>CAYJNX010000239.1:0-2554 GCA_964371525.1 uncultured Akkermansia sp.
TAAGAATATTTTCTAAGAGTTAATACCTACGGCGTCTTCTCATCATGAGAGCTGAGAGGGCGAGCAGGCTAAGAGTCGCGCTGCTCGGCTCAGGGATAACGCTGTCTCCAGTGAAGTGGATACGTAAGCCTCCGTCCTCAGGTCTCTCTGCAACGATATAATCAATATCGCGTAACAGTAGCCTTCCACCGAGGGTAAACTCGACGCTGAAGTCCATACTGTAATCGCCTGCTATGCTGTAGCCGCTGCCATCACTGACAATGAGATCGAAGAAATCGCTAGAGCTAGCGGTGTCTATTTCAAGCCGTATTTTATCAAATGAAAGAGTCGCATCAGGAGCGAGGACAATATGCTCGAGAGAGTTTATCTCCGTCATATTCGCCGCTTGGTACAGGAGGGTGTTCACGTCGACGCTCGCGGCTGTTGCTACGATAAGCCTATCATCTAGGAGGATGGAATCGCTGTATACCTGTATATCGTTCGTGAATGTGGTTTTTGCGTTGATGTGAAGACTACCTGTTTTCGCTCCAGCTGCCGCACCAGCTGATACAGCGGACTGAGCCATGCTTACATCATTTATTCCCTTAGACAGAGAGCCGCCAGTGAACTCGATAGTACCGCGATTACTGATTGCGTCCGCTCCATTGAGATTATCAGCAGCGGTATTAACCACGCCTGCATTTGCAGCACTATCACCGGCTTCGACCGTGAGTGTGCCACCTTTAAAGGTAGCAGTTGTTGTTTCTATCGCCCCCTGATGATCATGTGTATATGATCCTAGAATGAGTCCGCCGTTCTTGACAAGCACATCCATATTACGTATCTCAGCATTCAGAGAGATGTCGTATTGTTCTGATGATGTCGAGTCAAGCACGAGATTAGATTTCTCTGCTGATTCGATACCGTCATCTATGGTGATGTTCGTATCATTATAAGCACGGAGGTAAATGGTACTATTCTTCGAGTAAATAGCGTTATACTCTCGTGTGCCAGCAGTGAGTTTTCCTGTTTCATCAAATGTCCCGCCGACGATTTCCATATTATTGCGCATGAGGACATCTTGGTTCTTCGCATCTATGTAGACAGAGTCTGAGAGGTCGATGTAATAACCACCGCCATAGGCCTGCGTCGTCTCTAACTGCGTCGCTGCACTATTCCCTATGATATTCGAGTCTGTGATGTAAACAGCATTTGTGTTGCCCTGATTATAGAGGAATATTCCACCGCCATAGGCATTCGCAGTCTCAGAATAGCTGATATTATTCTTTACCTCAGCATTAATAGTAGCATTTTCATGGAACTTCGCGCCATTCAGAGCGATCGCTCCCCCCTGTGCCGTACTCGCAGCACTGATGGCGTCACTCTGAGACGCATATGTGGCATTGCTATCAAATACGCCAGAAATACTACCTATTGTTCCTCGGTAGACTCGAATAGCTCCACCAGCAGAACCGCCAGTCTCCCCTCCTTCTTTATGACCAGCTGTGGCGTAATTAGCAAAAAATGTACCTTCTACATCTCCAATAGAACCTTCTAATCCGACATAGATAGCACCACCGAACTCAGCACTATTATTTGTGAAGTTTCCATAGACATCCCCCATCGTCCCCTTGCCTGTAGATCCACCCACATTGATCGCACCACCGCGAGCGTAGACACGCACATACTGATCTGGAAGCACCGTACCTTCAGGGTAAAGATCATCAGGGAAGACCGCATGGTTGTTCGTGAAGTCTGCATAGACATCCCCTACGACACCGTTGTCCTGAACAGATAGTGCGCCACCATCATTATCATTCCCATCACTTACAGAATTATCCCCCTCAAAGAGAATACGCTTATCCTTGCTATAGCCCTCAAACTGGAGCTTCGCCCCACCAGCTATATAGAACACAGCCCCACCCTCCAAGGTGCTTCTATTATCATCAACCGTGTCTTTGAAATTGATAAATGCATCAATATCCTTTACTGTAATAGTAGTGGCTTTCGTATTTGACTGAAATTGATAGCCATGATTCTGATTACCATCAATGATTGTACCTCCACCACTCACGCCTTTAATCGTGATTTCTGTAGGTACGCTACTACCATAATACACGCCGTAGTCTTCTGTCAGTGTGGTAGTACCAGCACCATATTCATAGAGGCTTGTGCTGTTAGACTGCGCATAGGCACTTCCTAGCTGTAAGCAAACTGCTGCTATAGAAAGGAGATAGCGATAGATTGAACGGGTAACTCTCATAGTTTCTGGAGGCTTGTTGTGAAGAACTAATATTTAATAAGAACTATTCTACAATACAACTAACATCCGCACAAGAAAATATTAAAATTGTTACATTGTTACCCAAAAATAGGAATCTATATCACGTAATACGTATTACTCACGTCTTACATAAATTAATACTATTTATACACTAATTCTCAAACCGAAGCAGAATAATCAGATTTCAAATATCTGATAATTAAAGCAATAAAAAAAATCCCCATGAGCTTTAGGGCACCTTGCAAAATTAGTCTGAGCAGAATGGTGATTACGAAAATGAGCAAAACAGCA
>CAYJNX010000240.1:0-2539 GCA_964371525.1 uncultured Akkermansia sp.
CATATGGGCCGCGCGTTTCTGGATAAGCATGTTTACAGGGACATCGCATTACCTGAGCAGGGCGTGGTACTGGCAGGTGATGAGCTGAAATGGTATGAACTCAGTGGGGAGAAAAGCTTCGCCGTGCGAGAAGTGGAGAGTGCCGATCAGGGGTTGAAGCTCGATATTATCTATAAGGACGGGGAGTACCGTAGGCTGGAAACACTGAGTTTTCGAGAAGTGCAGCAGCTGGGAGACTGGGAGCTGGAGCTGAAGAATTATGACAACGAAGCGCGATTTAATGAAACTGGAGGAGTAGAGCGCTACCCTGCGGACTGCACGATCATCTGTGAGCAGACGATGCTGGGTGAAGACTGGGGCTGGGGATTCGTCTTGGTGGTAGGCGGGCTAGGGCTTCTGAGCTTTCTAGGCTCTGTCTATGGTATAGGGAAGCGCTGGCCGCAGAAGGCGAGTATCGTCATGTACTGCGTGTCAGGTGGACTGGTGCTGTATTGTTGGTTTAATTTCAGCGTGGGGACTTCGAAGACAGGCTATGCGATGGCGTACGTTGAGACTGTGCAAGAGAAGAGTGATCATGAGAAAAGTCTACTACGTATAGAGCCGACGCCTCAGGATGTGAATGATACTTCCTTTAGGATCTTGCTACGAGACGGCTATGGTGAAGAGGGTGTCGAGAAGGAACTGCTGGTGGGGCAAGAGATGCGAGTGGGTGATGTTTATTTTCGAGTCATGGAGGTGGCTCGTGATGGCGAGCTGCTGTGGGTGAAGAGTAGGGTGGGGATTTTCCCATTACTGGATGCTGTCGTGATGTCGCTGTGCGCTGCCTTGTATTTAGCGATGATAGGGCGCTATGCGCGATGCTTCGACGTAACGTGGATAGAGAGAGCGAGAGTGAGAGTGAAGTTCGCGCAAGAGCGTGAAAAGGATTCTTTATGACCTGTGGTTTCTGCGGATGAAGGCGCGAAGCGTACGAGCGTTATTTTATGCTGGAAGGGGCAGAAAAAACGGCAGTCTCCGCTTGAAGACTGCCGTTGCGTTGTATGTATTCAGAAATGTTTACAGGCTCATGCCGAAGTCCTGACGGAACTTGTATACCAGCTTCGCTGGCCAGTCACTTGTCGGTTCGAGTCCACCCATAAAGAAGCGCAGTACTGGCGGCTCGTAGGTGAAGCGAAGTCCACCGATGAGGTCGCGGTTTTCATACAGCCATGAGAGGCGGTCTATCGCGTATTCTACCTGTGAGAGGGTGAATACACGGCGTGGGATGGCGAGGCGCATGAGTTCCACGTCTGCCATGATTTCTACGCCGTTCTCGTCGCGTACGCTGGAGATGGTGCCGCGTTCCATGCCGCGTACTCCTGAGATGAGGTAGTATGCCGCTGCGAGCGCGCCTGCTGGGTATTCATGCTGCGGGATGTGCGAGCAGAATTGGGTCGCGTCGACGTGGCAGCCGAGTACACCGGGTGGTGTCACGACGGGGATGCCGAGGCTGTCGAGTTCTTCGACGAAGTGCTTGATGAAGCTGGGGCTCTGGCTGAGCATGCCTTCGTCTAGGGTCTCCATGAGACCGACGGCCATGGCTTCGATTTCGCGTACGGAGATACCACCGTAGGTGAGGAAGCCTTCGTAGAGGGGAATGAGGGCTTCCATCTTGTTGTAGATTTCCTTCTGGTTCGTGCAGATACCACCGCCGCGAGATGAGCTGAGCTTGCGCGCGGAGAAGTACACGAGGTCAGAGAGTCCTGTCATGTGCTTGATGATGTCTTCGAGGGTGTTTTCCTTCCATTTCTCCTCACGCTGCTTGATGAGGTAGGCGTTTTCTCCGATGAGGGAGGCGTCGAGGACGAGCATCTTGCCGTACTTGTCAGCGAGCGCGCGGGTGTCCATGAGGTTCTTCATGGAGAAGGGCTGTCCGCCGATGAGGTTTGTCGAGGCTTCCATGCGGATGAAGGGGACTTTATCCGCGTTTTCTTCGAGGCACTTTTCGAGGAGTTCGATGTTGATGTTGCCCTTGAATGGGTTTGTAGACTTGATATGCAGTGCGTCAGGGTAGAGGAGCTCGGCAATCTCGCCGCCATTTTCTTGGATATGGGCGAGGGCAGTGGTGAAGTGGTAGTTCATCGGGATGATGTCACCGGGCTTCACGTAGGTGCGGCAGATGATGTTTTCCGCGGCACGTCCCTGATGCACAGGGAGGAGGTACTTCTTGCCCAGTACTTTTTCTACGGCATTCTGGAGCTTGATGAAGGACTGTGAGCCTGCGTAAGCGTCATCTGCTTGGAACATAGCGGAGACCTGATTGTCACTCATGGCGTTCGTGCCACTGTCCGTGAGCATGTCGAGGAATACGTCCTTCGTGCTGAGGCGGAATGTGTTGAACCCTGCGTCTTTAATGGCTTCTAAGCGACGTTCTATGGGCTGTAAAAACAGCTTTTGTACGACGCGTACTTTATGAAATTCGAGAGGGACATTTTTACGTGTATGGAATTTTACCTGATCGTTCATGATGTTAAGTTCTATTTTAGACAGTTGTTCAACT
>CAYJNX010000241.1:0-2518 GCA_964371525.1 uncultured Akkermansia sp.
AAAATATTTGGCACAATGCCTATTGGAAGACTCTTCGCGAAGCTCGCTATACCGGGCCTCGTGAGCATGGTGTTCATGTCTATCGGTATCATGGTAGACGGCATCTTTGTCGGGCAGTTCATGGGCTCGAAGGCTCTCGCCGCGGTGAATCTGCTCATGCCTATCGTCTTCGTCTTCGTCGCACTCGGTGATATGGTGGCCGTGGGCTCATCGGTAAAAATAGCAGTGAAGCTGGGGGAAGGCGATGAGGCGGGGGCGAATAGGCTATTCTCTGCGAGTCTGCTCACGGTATTCGGCATAGGCTTTTCTATCGCCCTTGCGGGGCTATTCTTCGGGAAATCGCTGCTGTATTCCTTCATCGAGGACACGGAGCTCGCCACGCTTGCTTATGATTATGCTAAGGTTTTCGTGCTGAGCATCCCCTTTGTGATGCCGTACTTTGCCATAGATAACTACCTGAGAATATGTGGCAAAGTAAATCTCAGCATGCGTATTAATATTCTCGTCGCGGTGTCAAATATCATTCTCGACGCCATTCTGATCGGCTACCTCGGACTGGGCATTGAGTACGCGGCACTGGCGACGGTGGCGGGGCAGATCGTCGCGACGCTCTGTGTTCTCCTCCTCTTTGCGGCGAGAAGGTTCACGCTGAAATATACTTATCCACGCATCAGTCTTTCTGAAATGATAGGCATTGTGTATAATGGGAGCTCGGAGTTCTTTAGCAATATAGCGAGCTCGCTCATGGCCATTGTCGTCAACGGCATGCTGCTGTATCTCGGCGGAGGCATAGCGGTCGCGGCTTATGCCATCACGCTTTATATCAATAGCCTCCTCATCGCCATGCTCTACGGCATTCAGGACGCGATGCAGCCTGCTGTCAGTTACAACTACGGTGCGAGGAAGATGGACCGTGTTTTCAAGCTCTTCTTCTGGAACTGTGGTGTCGCGCTCGCCCTCTCGCTTCTGTGCATGTGTGCGATGCTCATCATACCCGAGGCCTTGGTGAGCATGTTTGCGAATGACGCGGACACGGAGATTCAGGATATCGCGAAGACCGCCCTACTCCTCTCTGCGCCTGCCTACCTCTTCATCTGGTATTCCATGGTGACAAGCGCGTTCCTGACAGGTCTAGACAGACCGAAGGAATCACTCGTCATCACGGCCTTCCGCGCGGTGCTCTTCCCTCTCGCCTCGCTGCTCGTCATTCCTTACTTCATGGGGCTTAACGGTATTTTCATCACGGCAGCGGTCAGTGCAGCCTTAACCTGCACTGTCGCTTACCTGATGTGGAAGAAGGCGATGAGAGGGATCACGCCACAGACGTGCGCTTCTTCAGATTAAACACGCATCGCTTGCCCTTCGTGCGGGCACATCCGTTGCAAGAGGCGCAGCGCGCGAAGTGGTCTTCGTTTGCGTACCACTTGTTCACGAGATCAGGTTCGCAGATGAAAGGTCGAGCCATGGAAAAGAACTGTATACCGCCCTCAAGGTGCAGCTGCTCCATCGCTGTGAGTTTACGATTACCACCGACGAGCATGACAGGAATGTTCACCGCACTAACAAGCCTCTTCGCGAAGGGCGCGAAGTAGGAATGCGTCGCTGGGTCGGCGTTCAGTCTGTTGCGAGCTGTGGCGAGATTGTTCTTATTCACAAACTTAGAAGAGGAGTTACCACCACTGACTTCGATGCAGTCGATGCCTGCGGCTTCTAGCATCTGAGCGACGATGAGGCTCTCATCCTGAGTCAGCCCCTGTGGCGTGAAGTCTTCGGAGTTCAGCTTCACCATGAGAACGAAGTTGTCAGAGACAGCTTCACGCATGGCTTTGACTATTTCCACGACGAAGCGTGCCTTATTCTCGATGCTACCGCCGTATTCGTCTTCGCGCTTGTTATAATCTCCCGATAAGAAGTGACTGAGCATGTAACCATGCGCACAGTGCAGCTGTATGCCGTCGAAGTTCGCGGCTTCTGCACGACGTGCAGCCTGCGCGAACTCATCAATGAGCACGAGCATGTCTTCTCGCGTCATCTCCGTAGACGTGATGCCTGTCGCTTCATTCGTCACGGTACTAGGGCCCCAGATGACAGGAGACGCGGGGCGTAGGCCTGTCATAGAACCACCGTAGACGATCTGCAAGAAGAGGCGCGCGTCATGGCTATGCACCATCTGTGTCAGAGCTTTGTATTCGTCTATAAAGGAATCATCATAGATACCCATCAAGCCCGGATTCGGCTTTTCCTCGGCATGCACGTAGGCGTAGCCTGTGATAATCCCCCCTACTCCACCTTCGGCGAGTTCTTCGTAGATGCGGAAGAGCTCAGGAGTCATGTGTCCCTGTTCATCAGCGAGGTCTTCCCATGAGGCAGACTTAAAGAGATGGTTCTTCAGGTTCAGGGATTTTAATGCGGTGGGTTGAAGCAATGTGTTCATGGATATATTGGGGGGAGGTGTCGAGATTATAGGCTTCATCTCTACGAAATCAAGCGAAATCATGAGAATGACACGATAAGAATA
>CAYJNX010000242.1:0-2517 GCA_964371525.1 uncultured Akkermansia sp.
CCCTTAAGGCAGTTCTTTAATCCTAAGATTTCTAAACTTCACGTGAGAGCCGTGACCGAGGAATCCGAGGAAGCCTTTCTTGTTCAGCAGTCCGGGGTGTGGTTGTCCGTCGAGCGTCTTTGTGTTATTCTCACTGGCCTTCGCGATATCAGTCTCAAGGATGACTTCGCCATTCAGCGTCACCTTAATCTGGTTTCCATCCGCGATGACCTCTTGCACGTTCCATTCGCCCGTCGGTTTCAGGAACCCGCGCTTCGCCGTGGCGACTCCGTAGACAGAGCCGTGATACTGGTGGGGTTCTAGTGCCTTGTAGATCTCCGCTTCGTTGTCGAGGATCTGGAGTTCCATGCCATGGTAGGCTGCATCCACGTTCATGGGGGTGCGTACGCCTAAGCCATTGTTCGCGCCTGGGGTGAGCCAGAACTCAAATCGCAGCACGAAGTTCTCATACTCCTTGTCCGTGTAGAGATTCCCATGTCCCTTTTCTGGGTACATGACGATGCATCCATCTTCGGCGACATAGGCCTGCGTATTTCCCTGCCAGCCTTTCATGGAGGTACCGTCGAAGAGCAGCTTGAAGCCCTCCGCTTTTTCCTCGTCACTGAGGGTAGCGGTGGTCTGCTCAGGGGTGAGTTCGCGTATGTAGATATTCTTGTACTCGACTTCGCTGCCGTGAGCCTGTAGCTCTATTTGCTCCTTGACAAAGAGCGGCATGTCACGCTTCCAGAAGTTCTCAAGAATGACATTATCCACGACGGTTTCACCATTCATAATGACGGTTACTCTATCGCCCTGCATCTTGATGTAGAATGTATTCCATTCTCCCAGTTCATTATCCATGACCTTGAGAGGCTTCGCAGGGTTCTTCTGGTTGTTGTAGAGACCTCCAGAGCCAACTTGTGCTCCTACCTTCGTGCGGCTAATGTCCCAGATCTGTACCTGCGGGGTACCTCGCAGATAGATACCTGCGTCGGCTTCCTTGCCTGTCTTGTAGAGCTTCCAGTCGACGAGCATTTCGAAGTCTCCGTACTGTTTCTCGGTGCAGATGTTCTCCCCGTGTCCATTGAAGTACATGCTGCCATTCTTCACCGACCAGTGAGCGTTCATCTTCTTATCGGCTTGTTGCTGCGCCTTGGCGAGCTCATCAGGGCTCATCGTCTGACGTGTGAGCGGATTGCCGACGAGGCCTTTCCAGCCGCTGAGGTCTTTTCCGTTAAAGAGAGCTATGTAACCTGTATCTTCAGGCATCTCGCTGATGTGCTTCTTGATGCCTTCGCGCTGGTAGTGCGCGTCAGAATTTTTGAGGGTCGCTTTGCATTTTTCGAGGATGGAGATGACTTGTGGTCCGGTGTAGCTCTTGTTATTCATCGCGATCTTCATGACGGCTTGGCATGCAGCTTCTTTCAGGGTGGCATCGTCGCTGTCCATGTAAGGGGCTGCAGTGAGCATACCGAGGTAGGAGCCAGAATTGGCAATCACATGCATTGCACGTATTTTCTGAGCTATGTCAGGAGAGTTCGCCAGTACATTGGAGGCGAAGAGTCGCTTGTTCTCTCCTGTCATTTCCTGAGTCTCTATGTGGGTCATGTACGCATGCCATAGTCCCACCTTGTCTGCCTCGGCACTCGCGGTGATGGTGTCTGTGAGGTAGGAGTATACGGGCTTGCCTTTCCACACGGTCATCGCTTGGATGGCCTGAGCCTTCTCCGCAGGGGAGGCTTCATTGAATCCAGCAGCGATGCTCTGGAAGGTCTTCGCGTCTCCCAAGCGTGTGAGGACATTGTAGACGAGTGCTTTCTTTTCACCCATGCGAGGAAGTAGTTCGGCGATGAGGGCTTCTCGTTTATCGTCGGGGACAGCGGAGAGGGAGGTATAAAGCGCATTTTGCAATGCTTCGTACTGCTCTGGCTTCGCCTGCTTGAGGAGGGCGAGGATCTGATCGATCTGCTCTGCACTGACGATAGCAGCGAGCGCATTAAAGGCGCTCTTCGCCACAGCGGTATCGGGGCTGTTCAGCTTCTTCGCTACGGTGGTGAAGCTCGTCGTCGCACCACGTGCGGCGAGGAGATCTATCGCCTTCATCTGCGCGTAAGGATTTCCCTTCTCTACTACTTCGCAGAGAGCATCGGCGTAGTCCTTCGCCTTTTCCTTCTTGTATTTTACGTAAGAGAGGGCTTTACTAGCGGTGTCGATGATGTCCTTTTCCTTGCTTTCTATCATCTCAGCACAGATGTCTTGGATGATGTCATCGCCAGCCTGTAATTTAGCAGAGGCGAGTATGGCAGCCTTCGCGAGAGCGGGCTGATCACTATCCATGTATTCTTCGACGAGCTCGGCTGTTTCCTTAATATAATGATCACCGAGGTAGCTGATAGCGGAGATCTTCGCCGCATCACTTGCCTCGTCCATGCCCTTCGCTATGTCTATGAAGATGCTCCTATCAGGGCAGCCAGTGAGGAGGTTCAGCACACCGCTGCGCAGGAGAAGATTCTCATCAAGGGCGAGCTCCACGATCAT
>CAYJNX010000243.1:0-2504 GCA_964371525.1 uncultured Akkermansia sp.
AAGGAGGCACGCGTGGATTCACGCGAATTTACATCGCCCACGGTCGTGCTCTTAACTTCGTCATTGCGTCGCGTGAAAGAAAAGATTTTAACCTTGTTTCGGAGATGTATGTTAATCTCGTTTCCTTGCCCACGGCTCGTCAAGCATATCGGAAGATATGCTTGACTCTTGGGTGGCTAGTGCGCTTATTTTCGTGTCTTCTCTGGTCGGACGCTTTCGCGTTTGCCTCGGAAGATAAGAGTCGCGCTGTCGCGCGCGGTTAGGGGTGCGTCAGTTTCGGGCAGGGATGCCATGCTGGGTTTGCATGGCGGGCGCGTGTGACATCATGCTATGATGAAACTGACGCTGCCGTGCTCTGCGAGCACGGCTTTTCCTTGGGCTTTGCCCAAACCCAGCAAGGACGCCGTCCTTGCATCCTGCTTAAGGTCAGTGGACCTTAAGAATCCATTTAGGTGTCGCTTGTGGGTATTGCGTTAGCTATATAAAAATCAACAAGCTGAATATGTTCATTATGAGTAAATATGCACGCGCGCATTCGCGCGTGCATGAATATTCCTACTTGATGGACTTCGCAGAGAAGTCACCCACGGTCGTGCTCTTCTCCAGCGTCTTGCCGCCGTCCTTGTATTGGTAGAACTTCGACTGCGTGCCGCCATCTGATGTTTTCCCTGATTCGACTGTCTTATCCGCCGCGGCGATGAAGTGCAGGTAGCTGATGCCCACGTCGCTGGCGTTTGTAGCACTGAGTGAGGCTACTGCTTTCTTCGAGCCGTTCACGTAGACGAGACACTTCGTGCCCTTGAAGCGGAGCTTCAGTTCATAGGCGGTGTCTGGCTTCAGGGTCGCCTTCCCGAGCTTCTCTCCTGGTGCGAGTTTCAGGGTGAAGACCGAGCGTTCTGGTGTCGTGGTGTCGCAGGGGTTAAACATGCGGTCTGTCAGCGAGACGTGGCAGCCATTGCTTCCTTCGGGGAATTTTATTTTGAAGCTCACTTCTCCTGTGTGCGCCAAGGGGAAGTTCCATGTGACGCCACTGCGCCTGTAGTCCGCTGCTGGTTTCTCGCTTATGAGGCTGGGGTCATTCAGGTAGCCGAACTTCACGCCTGCCTTAGCTCTTCCGTCGACTCCCTCTGTGAGTTCGACGCCTGACTTGCGGTTGTACTGTATGCGGTGAGCCTTCGGGATGAAGACATAGGAGTTGAGATTCTCAAGCCCGTTTTTCGCGATGTCTTCGACGCGTTCTTTCTCTGCTATCCAGTCTTGATTAATGATGATGAGTTTTCTGTGCTTCTCATGCTGACCTGATGATACAAGTATGCGCTTGTCATCAAGCTCGACGAACTCGGCCTGGTGGCAGCTGCGGTCATGGTCTCCTCCATCGGTGGCGAATGTGCCAGAATCACGCAGTGGGTCGATGATGACCTCGCGGTACCCATACCAGCTCTTCCCCTCATCTTTCGAGAGTGCCACATGCAGGGCTCCGCGCGCGGTGAAGACATCTTCCCATCTCGTCCCTTTTCCATGGGCTAGCTCTGGCATGGGTGACACATTCGTCCATAGGCAGATGAGCTGCCCATTCTTCAGTCTGCCTAGGGTAGACATCGTCAGTGAACCATAGAAGGGGGAGGGCTGGGGCTTAGACCATGTGTTTCCGCCATCGCGGGATGTGGACTCGTAGCTCATGTTGCTATCTGTGCGGACGAGCGCGTAGATCTGCTTGTTTTTCAGCTCGACGGCTGTCGACTCCACGCCGCTGTTACGCCAGCGTCCATCGAGGTCGATGCCTTTCTCTTGGAAGGGGGGCACCATGATGCTGTCCTTGGATTCCTTCCATGACTTGCCTCCATCCTTAGAGATGAGGTACTTTGTACCTGTTGTCGCTTTATGCATGGGGATGATGATGTCGCCCGATGAGAGTTCTAATGGGTTACGGAAGATCCAGCCCTTGGGGACATGGTAGAGTTTACTCTGGTCTGTCTTCCACTCCGAGGCTTGGATGAAGCCACCCCCTGTGGCGGCAGGTGAGTACCATGGACCGTCTATATCATCGGCCATGAAGATATAGCCATTAATAGGCTGTATCATGATATACTTCTTGCTCTTCGGCATGAAGACGATGGCGGCTGCCTCCTTCGTGATGCCACCCCACTTCTTGGGGAAATCGTCATCGGACATGGCGGATTTCCATGTTCTTCCATTATCGGTGGAAATAATATAAGGCATCGTTCCGCCCTGATTTGAGTGCCCGTCATAGTGGCGGATCTCCTTCTCACCCGTGCGGATCAGACCACGGCCTGCGTCTGCGGGGGGGACTTGTTCTAAGATCTGAGGTTCATCGACAGCAGTCAAGGGCGGGACTACCAATGCGAGTAGGCTAAATAATGTTAATTTTCTCATTGTAAATTTAATAAATTAATCCAAACTTTAGCATATAAAAAGCGTCAGGAGAAGTATATTCAGCCTAGAGAATAAAAAATAAGGAGTAAAGACTTGATTCCTTACTCCTT
>CAYJNX010000244.1:0-2483 GCA_964371525.1 uncultured Akkermansia sp.
AGTGCTGGTCGTCTTTTATTACGGATACTCGTGATTTTTATTTGGGACACGTGTGACAAAAGGCGTGCTGTTTCGCTCATTTTAGAGATTCCCATTCTGCCTGGACTAATTTTACAGGTTCCCTAGAGTGGGCTTTTTAATTGACGAGGGCGCAGTGCCATGATAGACTCATAGAGTTATTGTACACTAAGCTATGCGTTTTAATATTTTCTCCATCTTAAGTTTTCTATCTCTTTGCACCTTGGGGACACTTAGCGCTCGCGAGAATATAAATATCAATAGAAACTGGGACTTCACACCGGGATGGGAAACGAGCAAGAGCAGCTCCACACGCGTCACCATTCCCCACATGTGGAATCAAGATGCGCTCTCTGGCGACACAAAGTACTTCCGCGGGCTGGGGAATTATAAGAAGAATCTACAAGTCCCCGCAGAATGGAAAGAATCTCGCCTCTACCTGCGCTTTCATGGTGCGGCTAATATTGCGAACGTCTTCATCAATGGGAAGCATCTTGCCGAGCACCGAGGCGGCTACACGGCCTTCACCGTCGATATCACGGATGCGGTGAAGTACGGCGCGCAGAATGAGATCTATGTGCGTGTGAACAACGCCCCTACCCTCGACATCATGCCCCTAGTCGGTGACTTTAACATGTACGGTGGTCTGTACCGCGATGTAGAACTCGTGCGCCTCGACCCTGTACACATCAGCCTCGATGATCACGGCTCATCGGGTGTCTACCTCAGCCAAGAAACAACAGCAGAACTATCCACCATCAAAGCGAAGGTAAAACTCAGTGCTTCCGCTGGCGTGAAGATCACTCTGCGTGATGCCGACGGGAACATTGTCGCGACAGCCGAGAGCACGCAGGACAAAGAAGAGCAGCAGCTCCAGCTTCAGGTCCAGAATCCCCGTCTCTGGAATGGCCGAGTCGATCCTCATCTCTACAGCGCGCGCATCGACGTACTGAAGGACGGGAAGATCACCGACAGCCTAGAGGAGTCACTGGGTCTGCGTTTCTTCCGTCTTGATCCCGACAAGGGATTTTTCCTGAACGGGAGGCCCTACCAACTACGCGGTGTGTGCCGTCACCAAGATCGCGCAGAAATAGGCAACGCGCTCGCCCCCCTCCATCATGAAGAAGACATGGAAATCATGATGGAAATGGGTGTGAACGCCATACGCCTCGCGCACTACCCACAGGACAAGTATATTTACGAGCTCTGCGACCGCTACGGCATGGTCGTCTGGGCGGAGATCCCCTTCATCGGTCCTGGTGGCTACAGGGACAAGGGCTTCGTCGACCAGCCCTCCTTCCGTGAGAATGGCAAGCAGCAGCTCATCGAGATGATACGCCAGAACTACAACCATCCCTCCATCTGCTTCTGGGGTATCTTCAATGAACTGAACCCGTACGGTGATAATCCCCTCGAATACCTCAAGGAGCTCCACGCACTCTCGCGTCAGGAAGACCCGAGCCGCCCTACCGTCTGCGCGTCTAATATAGACGACGCGATTAACCACGTCACCGACGCTGTCGCATGGAACAAGTACTATGGCTGGTACGGTGGGAATCCCTCTGACATAGGCGCATGGGCAGACAGCGCGCACAAGCGACACCCTCATCGCCCCATTGGCATCAGCGAATACGGCGCAGGTGGCAGCATCAAGCACCAGCAAGAAAAGCTAGAAAAGGCCGTCGCTACGAGCTACTGGCATCCTGAGAACTGGCAGACCCACTTCCATGAGGAGCACTGGAAGGCCATCGCTGAGCGTCCCTACATCTGGGGGAGCTTCGTGTGGAATATGTTCGACTTCGGCGCGGCGCACCGCACCGAGGGTGAAATAGACGGAAAGAACGACAAGGGGCTCGTCAGCTTCGACAGGAAGCATAAGAAAGACTCCTTCTACTTCTACAAGGCAAACTGGAACAAGGACGCTCCCTTCGTCTACATCGCAGAAAGACGCCTCCGCGAGAGAACACAGCCCAAGTCGCGCATCAAGGTCTACAGCAATGGCAAGGAGCTTGAACTCTTCCTGAACGGTCAGTCTCAGGGCAAGCGCACGCCCGAGTACGGCACCTGCATCTGGGAACTCAGCCTCCAGTCGGGGGAAAACACCCTTCGCGCACAAGACACGAGCCGCCCCTCCATCAGCGACAGCTACGAAACCACCCTCATTCACCACTAACACCCCCACCCCACATTCCGCATATGAATAAACTACTCAGTATCCGCTTCATTTTCGCCTTTTTATTAAGCTTCATCCTTCTCTTTAGCTCCACGGCCGAGGCGAGAAGAGAGAAGGTGTACGAGATCCTCTTTGTCGGGAATAGCTACACCTTCTACAATGACCTCCCAGCCATGGTACAAGAAATAGCCAATCGCAAGAAGATCCACATGGAATGCGACAGACTACTTGAAGGCGGCGCAAACCTCCAAGGACATTTCCATGACGAGAAGTCCGATAAGGTGAAGGAGAA
>CAYJNX010000245.1:0-2473 GCA_964371525.1 uncultured Akkermansia sp.
AAAGATGAATGAGTTATGCTTCTAAAGATTCATGGTGCGAACGTCGAAACTCGGGTATGCCTAGCGCATGAACTCATTAAACTTTATACACATTCTAAACAAGCTGTCTATCTAACACCTTGACAGATCCAGATGAGCATGCAATACTTGCATCTATGTCTTACCACTGTTCAGTTTGCGGCTATATTTACGATGATTCTACAAAAAGCATCCCCTTCACCGAGCTTCCCGATGACTGGCACTGCCCCATCTGCGAAATGGGAAAAACCGCCTTCGTGCAGAAAGACGACACCCCGCCCCCAGCTACGAGCTCTACACCCACCAAAGCACCAGTAGCTAGTAGCCCTACAGAAGAGCAGCTCCCCACCGCAGCCGCAGAAAAAGCCAGTAGCCCCACCACTACCACAGCCGCGGTCGCCACCACCTCCATACAAACAAAATCCGATCTTCTCATCCAACAGCTAGAGCGCAGCGGCCTCCGCTGGGTCTTTGGCATGGTCGGACACAGCAACCTCGGCATAGCAGAAGCCCTCCGCCTCTGCAACCCCGAGCAACAGCCTGAGAAAATCCGCTTCATCGGCATACGCCACGAAGGAGCCGCCGCCTTTGCCGCTGCCGCCTACGGAAAACTCACCCACCGCCCCGCAGCCTGCCTCTCCATCGCAGGACCCGGTGCCACAAACATGAGCACCGGCATCGCAGACGCCCTCCTTGACCGCGCCCCCCTCCTCGCCCTGATGGGACAAGTCCCCACCACCACACTCGACCAGAACATCTTCCAAGAACTAAAACTAGAAGCCTGCTTCGCCCCCCTCACAAAGGGACAGTACACCCTCCACGCCCATAGCAACAGCGCATTACTAGCCAAGCAAGGCTACGACACCGCCCTCACCGCCCAAGCCCCCATTCAGTACATCCTCCCCGACGACACCCAGAAGCACGCCCCCCTCAGCAGCGAAGCCCTCCTTCCAGCAGAAATACACACAGCAGCACACGCACACACCATCCCCACAGAAGACAGCCTCCAAGCCGCAGCCTCCCACCTCAGCAAATCGAAGAATCCCCTCATCATCCTCGGTCACGGCTCAGAACACGCCCTGCCCGAAGCCCGCGAACTCGCCACCCTTCTGCAATCCCCCATCTGCACCACCTATAGGGCAAAAGGCTACATCAGCGACAAGCACCCCCTCGCCTGCGGAGTCATCGGCCTAAGCGGCACCCCCATCAGCCAGCACTTCGCTGCCGAAGCAGACACCCTCATCACCATAGGTGTAGGCTACTCACGCCACAGCGCCATCCCTCATAGTGACGCGAATGGAAAGCCGAAAGACATCATCCGCATCGACCACCACAGCAGCGGAGAACGCCCACTCCCCACCATCAGCCACCCCCTCATAGGCGACGCAAAAACCACCCTCCAGCAGCTCATCGCCGAACTGAAAAAACACCCTGAACTCGCCTCCACCGCAGCAGGCACCCAGAGCAAAGCCGAGCGCATCGCCCACGAATGGACACAATGGAGAGCCGAAAAGCGCAAGCGAGCCCAGTTCACAGCCCCCACCCCCAGCGAATCAAGCATCAGCCCCGCCGCCATCTGCGAAGCACTGAACCGCAGCCTCCCTGACGACGCCATCCTCTCCATCGACGTCGGCAACGTCGCCTACCAAGTCGGCCGCTACCTCGAGAGCAAAGCACAGAACCGCTACCTCCTCTCTTGGTACCTCGGCAGCATAGGCGTCGGACTCCCCGCCGCCATAGGAGCCTACGCCGCCACCCAAGAAGAAGTACCATGGAAAAACCGCCCCGTCATCGCCATCGTCGGCGACGGAGGACTCGGTCAGTACCTCGCCGAGATCAGCACCCTAGGAAAATACCAGATACCCGTAAAAATCATCGTATTCAACAACAGCGAACTCGCAAAAATCACCCGCGAGCAGAGCATGGCACAGTACCCCACCTGGGAGACCAACCTCATGAACCCAGACTTCGCCCAGCTCGCAAACAGCTGCGGAGTCTACGGCATCAGCGTCACCGCAGCTGAAGAGCTCAGCACAGCCATCCGCCAAGCCCTCGCCCACCGCGGACCCGCACTTGTTGATATTCATAGCAATCCCAATGCACTCTAAAAGAAAAAGCAAAAAAATCTCAAAAAATCTCATTTTTCACTTGCATCCCCACACTGAATCCGCTATACTCATCTCAGCAAGCATCCCCCCCCGCTTGCAAAACCAATAAAACGGTGATCGTAGCTCAGTGGTAGAGCCCCTGATTGTGGTTCAGGTTGTCGTGGGTTCGATCCCCATCGTTCACCCTATTTTGGAAGAGCCTCTTAGTAGAACAACTAAGAGGCTCTTTTCATATACCCATCACACCACCAGCGACTTAGCAAGTCACCCTCTGTACCCACAATCTGCCCCTCAACCGCCCAAAACGCCCCCTTCTAGCCCGCTTTAAGTGACTTCTGCACTCCCCT
>CAYJNX010000246.1:0-2408 GCA_964371525.1 uncultured Akkermansia sp.
GACCTGCCCCCAAGCCCGAAGACGACATGCGCGAGATGCTACGCCTCAGCCTCCCTCGTGATAAATCTCAGGACTGCTCCCTTCTCTTCCCCGATGGCAGCATGATGAAAGTCGCTCCCACGGATGCGCCGACTCAGGTGATACGCCTGCAAAAGCAAGGCTAAAGGGTATCTTGCAAAATTAGCGGCTTCGGATTTTGCATGCAGTTTGGATGATAATTTACGGCGTTTGGGCGCGCATAGCGAGCTATGTAAGCCCAAAAAGCTGTAAATTCTCGCCAAAATGCAGCAAAAGGCGTGCTGTTCCGCTCATTTTCGTGATCACCATTCTGCCCGGACTAATTTTGCAGGTGCCCTAAAGCCAATGATTCTTACAGGAGTACTCTGAAATTAACTCACCTGATTAAAATCAAATCTCTCGTGGAGCAGCACCTTGAAGTGGTCACCTGCACCAGGTTTCGCGATGAGGTGTCTGTCCGCCGCATCATCCATATCGGCGAGAGCTACGAGGAAGTCATGCTGATCCATCAGGCGTGCCGCATCGCCTTGGCTGCGCTGCGCGAGATGAAGAAGATCGGTGAAGTTCACATCACAGGTGATGTCACAGCTGCCAGCGAGATAGGGTAGACGGTCTACGTCAAGCATCTGATGCGCCTTGTAGCCACGCATACTGCCCTGTGGGCGGCGGTAATAGAGCTTCTCATTCACATCACCATAGTCGATGGTGAGCATCGTGCCAAATCGCCAGTTCTCCTGCCAGCCGAGATACCAGTCACGGTAGCTCTCGTGTACTTCGACTACTTGCCCGTCTTGGCACCAGCGATCGAAGACACAGGACTCAGGAAGTACATGCTTCCATGCTTGGCGTATGTATTGCTTGTCAACTGAGGCGAGACCGAGCTCGTACCACTCCCCTTCTTGGAAGACGAATTGACGAGCAGGAAAGGCATCGGGCAGTTCATTGCTGAAGATGAAGGCGCGTCCTTTTGCCGCTTTCAAGGCCTGATTCATGTCAGAATGCGAGCGCACGAAGACGCCGCCTAGCATCTTTTGGAGATTGCGTAACTGCTCGGATCGCTCCACCATATGGTACTGGAGACCGAGCTTTTCCCAGAGGCTGAGTTGGCGGCGTATGTCGAGCATCATATTGCCCGTCCCTCCGCCTATTTCAATGATGGGAAGTCGGCAGTTGTGCTTCTTACATGCTTCGCGCCATTCCTTCACGATACCGCGTGAGAGTAAGCGGCTCTGTGTCGCGCAGGTGGAGAAGTCACCTTCTCGCCCGATCTCACTCACGTTCTGACTATAGTAGCCTTCTTCGCGGTCGAAGAGGGCGATGTCCATGAAGCGTTCCATGGAGAGCCAATTATCCTTGTTCGCGATAAAGCGTGAGATGTTCATCGAGTGAAATCTATTTTCTATGAAGAAATTAGGACAGCTCCAGCATGCGTAACAGGGAGCGTTCGGCGCGCAGGCGAAGGTCTTCTTCGATGCGTACCTCGGGGCTCATGTCGCGGAGGCAGTTGCGGAGCTTTTCTAGGGTATTGAGCTTCATGTATTCGCACTCAGCGCAGGAGCACTTGTCCGCGTCGATGGCGATGAATTCTTTTTCTGGCACGAGCTTGCGCAGGCGGTGCATGATGCCTGACTCGGTGACGATGATGAAGCGATGCGCTTCTGACTCGCGGCAGTAGGGGATCATCTGCTCCGTGGAGCAGATGTGGTCGGCGAGTAAGCGGATGATCTCGCGGCACTCGGGGTGGCAGACGACCTTTGCATCGGGGTACATGGAGCGCAGCTTCATGACCTGTTCTTGGGTGAATTGCTGGTGGACGTGGCAGTGCCCCTTCCACAGGGTCATTTCACGATTACACTGATGTGCTGTCCATGCGCCTAGGTTCTCATCGGGGACGAAGAGCAGAGGCCTGTCTGTGGGGGCGGCGGTGATGATCTGGCGCGCATTCCCACTCGTGACGATGACATCAGCGAGTGCCTTCACGCCTATGGAGCAGTTCACGTAGGCGATGACGTAGTAGTTCTTGTCCTCATGTTCCTTCAGGAAGGCTTCTAGCTCTTCGGCTGGGCAGGACTGTTCCAGTGAGCAGGCGGCATTCAGGTCAGGGATGATGACGGTCTTGCTCGGATTTAAAATGCAGGCGGTCTCAGCCATGAAGTGAACACCACAGAAGACGATAACGTCGCAGTTCGTCGCTTGCGCCTGACGCGCGAGTCCTAGAGAGTCACCGACAAAGTCGGCGAGGTCTTGTATCTCTCCGCGCTGGTAGCTGTGGGCGAGAATGACGGCATTGCGCTGTTCTTTCAGGGCGAGAATTTCCTCTCTCAGATCGATGCTGGACATGCAGAGAGGGTATCACGAGTCAGCCCCAGCGTCAAGCTTATCAACTTGGC
>CAYJNX010000247.1:0-2387 GCA_964371525.1 uncultured Akkermansia sp.
AGAAGCCTTCAACCTCGCTGCCCTGCAGACAGAGGAGTGGAGCCCATCCGAAGACGCGAAGTAATCACTTCTGAGATTCATTTCTCAATCCAGCCGCTGTGCCACAGGTACAGCGGCTTTTTTTTGATTTGCGCGTTGCGTTAGATAAAGAAACTGTTAAGCTTTGTTTGAGGATGTTTGTGTATCTCGTTTTCCTGATTACGGCTCGTCAAGCATACCAGAGGATATGCTTGTCTCTTGGGTAGCTTGTAAGCTTGTTTTCGTGGCTGTTCTGTATGGACGCTTCGCGTTTGCCACGGAAGATAACAGTCGCGCTGTCGCGCGCGGTGGTCGAAGCGTCAGTTTCGGGTGTGGATGCTATGCTGGGTTTGCATTGCGGGCGCGCGTGGCTTCAGGTGAGGGAAACTGACGCCGCCGTGCTCTGCGAGCCCGGCTTTTACTTGGGCTTTGCCCAAACCCAGCGGGGACGCCGTCCCCTGCACCCCTGCCAGAGGAACGAGTCCCTCTGGACTCCCGTTTATGTGTCGTTTGTGGGTGCTAAAGGGGATCTTGCAAAATCCGAAGCTGCTAGTTTTGCAAGGTCCCCTAGAGGGAATTCTTGCGACGGCGACGCAGGAGTAGTCCAGCGAGAGCGAGGACGCTGAGCGTAGCGGTGCTAGGCTCAGGGAGTGCTATTTGTACGAAGCTTCCTGTGCCCAAGCTGCTGGCAATATGCATCCATTCGTTAGCGGACGCTGCTCCCTCATAGATAGCAAGATTGTCGACTATGTAGCCAAGTAGAGGTGTTCCACTCGCATCTTTTGTCACGCCGCCTAGATCAGGCGTAGCTGCATTCGAGAAGGAGAAGTCACCTAGTATGTCAGAAGAATCGAATCCATCAATAGATATGCTGCCTAGTAGACCAGCATCCTCTCCTGTCGTGTAGAATGACAGTGTTAATGCTGTCTCACCATTGATGGTTTGACCGCTTAAGACAAGGGTAAACCACGCTTCATCTGTGTCCACGAGTGATTCAAAGCCGATGACTTCAGATTCGACGAGGGTGCTTCCATTTTTTGTACTGAGGAGAAAGCCCTTTTTAGCGATATTGTATGAGACTGCGTAGGATTGCTCATTAATTTTAAAGCTCACCAAGGTGTCTTCCATCGTGCTGCTATTTCCGCTGAACTTGAAATTACTCGCCACGGTGAATCCGTCTTCGAAGCTTATGTTGAGTGCATTCGCCCCTATAAATCCTAGCGTTCCTGAGTGTATGGCATGCGCACTTGTCGATTTAGTCATGCCTGGGAAGCTCGCGTTGAGCCACTGTCCATCCCTGAGATTCGAGATAGTCGAGCTGCCTTGATAATCTGCTAGATTCGCACCTATTTCGAGAGCGTAAGTCGATTTGTTATAATCATTGAAATCATAGGCATATCTTAGCGTAGCTTTCTCTGGTGCGTCTGCTTGCACATAGTAGCGAACGTAGTCGATCGCAAATTCTGATGGATAATCATTAGGATTTGCTTGTTCAGGCCATGTATTAGCTCCACCTATGGCTGTATTTAAGATGAGGTACTGAGGTCTTCTAAAGGGATTTTCCTCGCCATTGGGGTAGTCGGCGACATCGGAATCGAAAGTGGCAAAGAGTATGCCATCGACAAATACCTTCGCGCCTCCTTCATTCCATTCGAGGGTATAGGTGTGAAATTTGTCGAAATAGTCCGATTGACTTATTTGATAAGAGTAATGCTCTGAGCTCAATTTCATCGTCCCATTTTCGCCCCAGTGGAACGCCGTCTGGACGAGACCTTCATCCTGAGAGACATGCTCGAGTATGTCGATTTCACCACACTTCGGTGATGACCATGTATTACCCGGTACATCACCGAGTAGCCAGATAGCGGGCCATATGCCAGTGGTGTCTTGGACTTTTGCGCGTACTTCTACTCTTCCGTAGAGAAAATCCTTCGTCCCTCGTGTGTTAACGGCTCCACTAGAGTAGGGCTGCGTCTCGGTCGTCGTCTGCCAAGTCGTTCCGTTAGGATTATAATTCGGATTTACTGTTTCTTCATAGCGAGAAGTGATGATAAGCTCACCATCTCTGAGCGATACGGCATCTTCCGTGTAGCAATGTGCTGTACCTGTATTACTGAGACCTGTATCATAGTTCCATTTGCTTGTGTCGAGAGTGTCTCCTTCAAACTCGTCATTCCAATCAAGCACCCATCCGCCATCTAAGCTTGCAGGTGCAGACGTGGTTGCGTGGCTTAGAGGGGCGAGTGTCGATAGTAATAAAATTGCGAAATGGAAAATTTTCATAATTGTTGAATAAATGAGAGGTCTAACAACTCTTATTCTGCAAAAATGACCCGCACTGTCAAGAAAATTTCTGCGCTTGAGCTAGG
>CAYJNX010000248.1:0-2385 GCA_964371525.1 uncultured Akkermansia sp.
TCAGGTTTATTAATAAAATCTTATTATGGCTATAAAATTATTCATCCCAGGTCCTACAATTGTCTCTGATGACATCTTGAAGGAAATGAGCGGTCCCATGATCGCACACCGTTCTAAGCTTGCGTCCGAGATCCAGAAGCGAATCTCGGATAACATGCAGAAAGTGCTCTTTACCGAGAATCGTATCCTTCTCTCCACCTCTTCAGGCTCTGGACTCATGGAAGGTGCTATCAAGAGCTGCACCGCGAAGCGCGCTGCCTGCTTTGCTATAGGCGCGTTCGGCAAGAAGTGGTACCAGATGGCGACCGCGAATGGTATACCTGCTGATAAGTTTGATAGCGTCGCTGGCGAGCCCACCACCCCCGAGATGGTGGATGCAGCACTCTCCACAGGTAAGTATGACCTCATCACCGTGACTCATAACGAAACATCCACCGGTATTCAGAACCCTGTGGAAGAAATCGCCGAAGTGATGAAGAAGTACCCTGATGTCATCTGGTGTGTTGACGCGGTGTCCTCCGCTGCTGGCTCGAAGATCGACACCGATAAGCTCGGCATCGACATCCTCGTCACTTCCACCCAGAAGGCACTCGCCCTTCCCCCAGGTCTCGCTATCTGCGCCATGTCCCAGAAGGCCTATGACCGCACAGCAGATGTGCCAAACCGCGGTCTCTACTTTGACCTGCGCACAATATGGGACTTCATCGACAAGAAGAACTACCAGTACACCTCCACGCCTAACCTCTCCCTCATGTACGCACTGGATGCCCAGTTGAAGAACATCGTCGAGGTAGAAGGTATTGAGAATCGCTTTGCACGCCATGAAGAAATGGCTGCTTACGTGCGCGCATGGGCGAACGAGTACTTCCGCGTCTATTCGAATCCTAATTATCTGTCCAAGACACTCACCGTCATTGACGCACATCCAAAGGGCTGTGATGAGATGATTTCTGTCCCTGAGCTGAATGCTGCACTCGCTGAGCGCAACATGGTACTCGGTGGCGGTTATGGTGATCTGAAGGGCAAGACCTTCCGCATCGCGCACATGGGTGAACTCAGCATGGATGACATGAAAGAAATCACAGGTGCCGTCACCGATGTCTTGAAGTTAAACTAATTTCACACAAACCATACGACGCGCTACCTGCTACAGCTGGTAGCGCGTTCTTTTATATTAAGATGAAAACCCCATTTACACAACCTTATCAAGTCATGTACTTCGACACCGACTGCGGTGGCGTCGTGCATAATATAGCCTACATGCGCTGGGTAGAAGAATGCCGCACGAAGATGGCTATCTCCATAGGCATCGACTTCATGAGACTCGCGGAAGAAGAGAAGACCTTCACCGTCGTCGTCAGGCATGAAGTAGACTATCATCATCCAGCCGTCATGATGGATGAAGTCATCACCTCAGGGTATCTCGAAAGCGCCGAGGGCTCATCACTCTGGTTCCGTTTTCAGATACACCGAGTAAAAGATAATAAGAAACTCGTCAGCGTGCGCCAGCGACTCGCACTCGTACGTATGCCACAGGGGAGACCGGCGCGCATCCCCGAAGAGTGGAAGAAGTTCGTCTACACACCAGAAGAATCAGAGGGGAAATAATTATGCCCATTTGTTACAAGCACTTCCTTGTCCATCCCTATCAGGTGAACTGCTTTGTCGTTTACGATGAAGCCAGCCGCGAAGCCGTACTTGTCGACCCAGCATGCTGGGTCTCGCAGGAGCGCAGCACTGTCTCTAAGTTCATCGCTGAGCAGGGCTTAGAACTGCGAGCTATTATTAATACACATATGCACTATGATCATAATGCATCGAATGTGTATTTCCAAAACCTCTATAACATCCCCGTCTGGGCGCATGAAGGAGACGACTACATGCTGCATGATCCCGAGTTCATGCGCCCGCGCATGGAGAGAATCCCCCGCGAAGGACTGGGGAGCATAGACCGCTATCTTGAGCATGGGGAAAAGATCAAACTCGGTGAATCAGAGCTAGAAGTCATTCATACCCCCGGCCATAGCCCCGGTGGCATATGTCTCTACTGTGCTGAGTCGGGATTCCTCATTAGCGGAGATACACTCTTCTATGAATCCATAGGACGCACTGACTTCCCGAAAAGTGACCACAAGGGACTCCTCCGCGCCATCACGACACGCCTTTTTGTGCTCCCTGATGAGACACTTGTGCTCCCGGGGCACGATGAGTTCACCACGATCGGCCACGAACGAAAATATTCGCCCTTTTTCCGAGCGAAATAACAATTTTAAAAATAGCGTCTTACGATTTTTTTAAGTCAAAATCTACAAAAAAATGAAAAAAAGATGCAAAACATGCTTGACGCATCACCGAGCTTTCTGTATACTCCTGCCACCCCCACTA
>CAYJNX010000249.1:0-2373 GCA_964371525.1 uncultured Akkermansia sp.
AGGACGCCGTCCTTGCATCCTGCCAGAGGAACGCGTCCCTCTGGACTCCCATCTAGGTGTCGCTTAAGGGGGGGGCGTCACCCTTATTTATCCTCCCACTTTATCATACTGACGAAGTCAGATGATCCTTCGGAATAAGATACCGCGAGTAGCTGTCTAGAGTAAGGCTTTATGCATCCCCTCATTCGCGTGCATTACTGCTCGCGGTTTAGGGGGTTTTTCGATTGAAGTACACTCTCTTTCTTCACGGTCTCGAAGATGATGCCGCTTGTGGGGAGAGGTGCTACACCACGCTCGGTTTCGTAGAGGATACCGAGCGTCTTGTTGTCGAGCTCGACGAGGTTCGAGTAGGCATGAAAGCCCGTTCGGATGGTGAAGGCGGCTGGCCAGCTTTTACCCGCGTCTGGGCTGGTGTAGATGGTCATGTTCTGTCGCTTTTTCTCGACACCGGGGCAGGAGAAGTACAGGCGCTTTTCTTCTGCGCTGTCGCTGATGAGTGAGCCTTGGCAGACGATGGGGACGAGTTCGTCGGCTGGCTGCTCATCTGTCCATGTCGCGCCTCCGTCGCGGGAGTAGCGAAGGAGTCGCTTCGCCATGCCAGACTGGCTGCGGAAGGCCTGTACGAGGAGATCGGGGGCGGCTTCGGCGATGGAGCTTTCATTCGCAGAGAGATTCCCATCGGTGGCTTCGCCGCGCGTCCATGTCTTCCCCTCATCGTCGGAGTAGAAGCAAGAGCCTTCGTAGCGTACTTTTCCATCGACTTTCAGGCTGTGATTACTAGGGATAATGATGCGGCCTGCATGCTTCCCCTTCTGGATGACGATGGCATTACAAGGGCCTGTGGCGAACCAGCCCCAGTCTTTTTCTCGGGCTTGGGCGGTGATATTCGTAGCCTCACTCCATGTCTTGCCGTCATCGTCGGAGTGCTGCACGTAGATTTCTCGTGGCACGCCTTCGTGCATGTTCTCGCGCTCGCTACCCGCACTGCCGCAGGAGATGAGGAGGATGCGGCCTGAGCCGAGGACGACGGGGGCGGGATTCCCGCAGGTGCTTTTCCCATCATCGCGCACGAGGATGAGATCCTGCCAGTTCGCGCCTCCGTCTTCGGAGCGTCTGAGGACAAGGTCGATGTCGCCATGGTCGGCTGCGCTATGGACGCGACCTTCCGCAAAGGCGAGAAGGCTGCCTTCAGCACTTTTCACGATGGCTGGGATACGGTAGCTGGCGTAGCCGCCCTGCCCCGCAGCATAAACATAATCCGCTTCTGCCGCATGCGCAGCGAATGATAGGCTGAGAGCTGTAAGGAATGTAGAGAGAGGAATGGGGTTCATATTCGTTATTATACTAGAGCTGCATATCTTTAAACATGTCTTTTCTATTCACTTCTGGGCCTATCTTCCACATGGTGATGTCCTGCGTGAAGCGTGAGCCTTTAAACATGGTTTCCATGGTCTCGACGCTTTTCACGTTCCAGCGGGAGATGTCACCATCGAAAATGGAGTAGGCGAACATGGAGTCCATGTTAATCACATTGCGCACGTCCCAGCGGGAGATATTCCCTGTGAAGATGCTTTCAGCGAAGGTGGCACCCATCATGGTGACATTACCTACATCCCAGCGTGAGATGTCTTGGTTGAACTTTGACTTCTGGAACATGTAGCACATGTCGCGCAGATTCCTCACGTTCCAAGATCCTATGGGCTTGTTAAAGACGGAGGCAGCAAACATGCCGTACATGTTCTTCACGCGTCCGACATCCCAGCGGCCTATGCTCTGGTTAAACATGCTGGCATGGAACATGTAGGACATGTCGACGACGCGTGATACATTCCACGCGCTAATGTTCTGGTTAAAGAGTGATTCTTCGAAGAGTTTTTTCATGCTCTCGACGCGCGAGACGTTCCATTTTGAGATATCCCCATTGAATTTCGACTGACGGAACATCGAGGTCATGTTTCTGAGGCTGCTTGTTTTCCACTCGGATATATCTCCGTTGAAAGCAGAGGCTTCAAACATGCGACTCATGTCTACCACGCGGCGCACGTCCCACTTCGAGATGTCGCCGTTGAAGCTGCTATCTGCGAATAATCCAGCCATGCTTGTGACACGTGTGACGTTGATGTGGTTCAGGTCTGCGTTGTTACCCAGTCGGGCGACTTCGCGCGAGACGATGAGGGCTATATTATTATCATTCGCTACGATGATTTCCTTCTTGCCTGCATCCTGCGTGTCTTTAGCCTGCACAGGTCTCACTTTGTAATCAGGGGAGCGATCCACTCCGTCAAAGAGCCCATGACGCTTCTGCACATGGCCTATGTACCATCGCGAGATGTCTCCCATGAACTTCGAGTCGCGGAACATATGATTCATATC
>CAYJNX010000250.1:0-2334 GCA_964371525.1 uncultured Akkermansia sp.
CTGCTTAAGAGCGAGCTCTTAAGAATCTTTTTAGGTGTCTCGCTGTTTTTGTGACCTTGCTGTGTGTTTCACATTTGCTTTAGTTGCGGTGAAACTGGTGCTGCTGGGGCTAGCTGCGTTTCCAGTGTCTCAGGCTCAGGCTTCCCAGTAGTACCATGAGTTTCGGGCATATCTTACACAGTAGTTCCGATATCAGTGTCAGGATCACCATCGCTATGATGGGTAGCCAGACTCCATCCGCTAGTTTGCCTCCAAAGTAGTGTAGGTCTATTCCTACTTGCATTCCGTAGAGGATGGAGTGTCCCGCATAGATAAACATCATGTTGCGCCCGACGATTGCT
Organism: uncultured Akkermansia sp.; assembly: GCA_964371525.1. Lineage (GTDB taxonomy): Bacteria > Verrucomicrobiota > Verrucomicrobiia > Verrucomicrobiales > Akkermansiaceae > Akkermansia. The sequence goes on from CAYJNX010000250.1 coordinate 342, forward strand.
AGTACTCTGGATGCCCAGGGAAGCCAGCGTGTCAGGGCTACTGCGACGAGTGCATAGGCAAGGCTTAGTCCGAGGGCGACGAGTGGCAGGCTGTTGAGCGAGAAATCGCCACTGAGGTGCGATAGGTTGTCTCCTAGTGCCCATGAGAAGCTAAACCATGTGTAGCCAGCAAAGGGGTATTTATAGAATTCAAAGCTGATGAGGAAGCCTGCCAGTAGGGTGAGTGGTATCATGCCGCGTTCCAGCATTCTGCTGAGGCGCGCGAGCCCCACGTTCCCGATGACGAAGCCTATGGCCACGGCGATGATCCAGTCGTAGCGTAGTACGATGTGGTGTTCTCCGTGTTTTGCGTAGGGCCAGATGCAGCAGATGAATAGTACGATGGCTGCTCCCCATGGTAGCGCGCGTGTGAGTAGTAGGATGAAGAAGATGAGCTGGTAGACGATGAGGTTTCGCAAGAACCATAGTGGGACGTTGTATGCCATGGCATCCCAGCCTATGGCTCGCTGCCATTCGAATTGCATGCCGGATCCCACACAGAGGTACAGGGTGACGGTGATGAGTGACCAGAGTAGCCATGCGCCTATGAGTTGGAGGGTGCGTTTCCCGCATTCCAGTGGCTTGCGGGGTAAAAAATAGCCTGCCGTGAGGAAGAAGAAGCAGATAGCTCCTCCGACGGGGAAGGGTAGCCAGCTGGGTGCTGTGCGGGTGTGCAGCCACATGATGAAGAACATGGCGATGCAGCGCGCGGTGTCTACCCAGAGTATGCGGTCGCTGCTGCCGCCGCCTGTGTGTTGGTAACTTGATTCCATAGGGGAGGAGTGTGGGATGTCTCGGTGTGCTTCGCTCGTTTTAGTTTTCAGTGAGGGATGCTACTTTCTGTGCATCTAGTGCGCGGATGAGGGCGCAGGTGAGCTGCTGCATGGCGATGACGTCGCGTTCGTCGAGGATGCCTTGGTGGGAGTGGATGTAGCGTACTGGGACGCCGAGCACGATGCTGGGGATGCCTTGCCAGTTTGAGTAGGAGGCGGCGGCGTCTGTGCCTCCTGTGCGGCGTACTGCCCACTGCACGGGGATGTTTTCCTGCGCAGCGATGTCGCGTACGAGTTGTGCGAGGGCGGGGTGGGTGACGTGTGTGGGGTCGTAGAGGCGTACTTGCACGCCTTTGCCTAGTTCGCCTGTGCGTCCTTGTCCGGGCATGCCCATGGTGTCGTCCGCAGGGGGGCCTTCGAGTACGATCATGACGTCAGGGAGTTGTTCTGTGGCGAGGGCGCGTGCGCCGCGTGTGCCGAGTTCTTCTTGGACGGTGGCGGCGGCACTGAGGCGGCAGGGGATAGCTGCTGCCCCATTCGCGTTTTCCTCAGCGATTTGTTTCATGACTTCGATGAGGGTGTAGACGCCGATGCGGTTGTCGAATGCTTTCCCCATCCAGCGGTGGGGGATTGTGAGTGGGGTGAGGGTCGCATCGGGGGCGACGACGCAGCCTGCCATGATGTGTAGCTCGGCTACTTCGCTCGCGCTGCTCGCTCCGATGTCGATGCAGAGTGATTCATTCGAGAGTACTTGACTGCGCTGTGCTTCTGGTAGGAGGTGGGGGGGCTTCGAGCCTACGACTCCGAGGTGCTTGCTGCCGTCTGCGGCTTGCACGATCATGCGCTGGCTGGGAAGGGTGTGGTTCCACCAGCCGCCGAGGGGGACGATGAGCAGGTAGCCATCGGGGGTGACACTCTGCACCATGAAGCCTATTTCATCCATATGTGCGGAGATCATGACATGTGGTTTTTCCTGCGTGCTGTCTAGGGTGGCTATGAGGTTTCCGCTAGGGTATCCTTTTAGCTGACAGCTGGGGCTGAGCTCGTCGCGTATGATCTGGCGGACTTCAGATTCAAAACCAGATACACCGTGGGTATTACTACAACGTGCTAAGAGGGATTTATTCAACATGGCGCGCCGATTCTACCACGCGACCGCGCCCTTGTCAATGTGTGGTGAG
>CAYJNX010000251.1:0-2329 GCA_964371525.1 uncultured Akkermansia sp.
TCACCGCTCTTTCTTCGCTAGCTGCTCGGCTATCCCCTTCAAGAAGACGGTTTCCAGAGAGTTGCGAGCGGGCTGGGAGCTTTCCCAGTGGCTGCCAGCGATCTGCTGGAGTTCGGATATCAGCTCAGGTGTTGCGTTATTCAGGATGATTTCCTGTCGATGCTGATCCTGCGTGAGCTCGCTCATGCTGCCTTCGGCGATGAGGCAGCCCTGATAGAGGATGCCGACGCGGTCGCAGATCTCTTGCACCTGTTCGAGCAGGTGGGAGCAGAGGAATACGGTGAGCCCCTGCTCTTTTAGTTTTAAAATGATGTCGCGTATGGTGCGCGAGCCTATGGGGTCGACACCTGCGGTGGGTTCGTCGAGCACGACGAGACGCGGCTGCTGCACGAGTGCCTGTGCGAGCCCTATGCGCTGTAGCATGCCCTTAGAATAGCCACCTACGCGTCTGTCGGCAGCCTCGGTGAGTCCGACGATGTCGAGAAGTTCTTCGCAGCGTGCGCGCTGCGCCTGTCCACGCAGTCCGCAGAGGCGGGCATAGAAGCGCACGGTCTCGCGTCCTGTCAGGAATTTGTAAAAGTAGGGATTCTCAGGCAGGAAGCCTACTTCCTGCCTGTTCTGTGCGGCTGTTGCGGGTTTTCCGAAGACTTGGCAGCGTCCTTCATCGGGACGCAGCAGTCCGAGGAGCGCCTTCATCATCGTGCTCTTGCCTGAGCCGTTCGGACCGATGAGCCCGTAGACAGAGCCTTCGGGGATACTGAGACTCACGCCTTTCACGGCATAGATGCCTCCGCGACCCCAGTGGCCGTGGAAGCTCTTGTGCAGATTTTCTATTTCAACAGCATTCATCACAGGCTTATTCCGCCATGAGGCGCAGCATGTTCTTCGTCATCTCTATGCCCTTTTCGTAGATAGAGACGCGCATGTTTTCATTCGGGGAGTGAATGCGTGCGTCAGGGAGGTCGAGTCCGAGGAGGAGTGCATCCTTTTCCAGTACACGTGAGATCTCCGTGATGATGGGGATAGAGCCGCCTTCGCGGACGAGGACGGGTGTGTTGTTGAAGGTCATTTCGAGGGCGCGCTGGGCGGCCTTTCCATAGCTGGAATGAGGGTCGCTGATGTAAGGTTCGCCAGTGTGCCCCTCGATGAACTCAAGATTCACGCCTTCGGGGCAGTGCTTTTCAAAGTGTGCCTTCGCACAGGCCATGACCTTCATGGGGTCTTGACCGGGGACGAGACGGCAGCTCATCTTCGCGAGCGCGTGTGTGGGGATCACGGTCTTCGAACCTTCGCCTTGGTAGCCGCCTTGGATACCATTGAGCTCAAATGTGGGGCGTGCGTAGACGCATTCTGCGCCTGTCATGCCTGTCTCGGTGCGGAGGGCGGGTACGCCAGTGAGTCCACAGAGATCACTGTCGCTCATACCAGGTACACGGCTCCAGCTTTCGCGCTCCCAGTCGGCGATGTCGGCGACACCGTCGTAGAAGCCATCGACTGAGATGCGGTTGTCCGCGTCATGTGTCGTAGCGATGAGTTCGCAGAGGGTGGTGATGGGGTTCGCCACAGCTCCTCCGAAGAGTCCAGAGTGGAGATCCATCGCGGGACCTGAGACTTTTAGCTCAAAGCAGCACAGGCCTTTCAGACCATAGGAAAGTGTCGGTGTGTCCTCGGCTACCATGCCTGTGTCGCTGACGAGGATGACGTCGCATTCTAGGGACTTCGCGAATTCTTCGTCTTTCAGCGCGGCGAAAAGGGTTTCGCTGCCACGTTCTTCTTCACCTTCGAGGATGAAGGTGACGTTCAGAGGGAGTTGTCCGTCTTCAGCGATGAGTTCTTGTACACCATGAATGAGTGCCATGATCTCGCCCTTGTCATCGGATGCACCGCGTGCGTAGATGCGTCCATCGCGGATTTCTGGCTCGAAAGGTGGGCTCTCCCAGAGCTCAATGGGGTCTACAGGCATGACATCGTAGTGACCATAGATCAGCACGGTGGGCTTGCCTTCGATGCGTGGGCTATGCGCGACGAGGATGGGGTGAATAGCGGTGCTGTGCTTCTTCGTGGTAAATCCGAGTGAAGAGAGCTTGTCTACCAAAAAGTCGGCGCAGGCATCGACGTCTGTTGCGTGTTCTGGCAGGGCGGATACGCTAGGAATGCGTAGAAAGGCGAAGAGATCTTCTAGCTTACTCATATGGCTGTATCATACACCTTTGCGCCTATGCTGGCAAGTTTCAAAAACAGTAGCCACACTATTCTCACACCTTTCCCAAATAAGAGTATACTGCTGGCAGATGGTGGCAGTTGGTGATCAGGGGAAAGAAATGTGTTG
>CAYJNX010000252.1:0-2317 GCA_964371525.1 uncultured Akkermansia sp.
AAGATGGCATCGCCTCGCTTTATAATATCGCCGCGATGATTCATGGAGACATCCTCTGACTGGTATTCTAAGAAGGCAGGGTTGTCATCCAAGGCGGCAAACAGATATCGGAAGAGATCCGCGTAGGCGAATCGTTCATCTATAGTCAAGCTACCGCGCGCGTTCTTCGGCATTTTAATCGCAAGAAATGCGCTGAACATATCGTCGATCATCTCTTGTGATGTCATGTGGAACTGCGGGAATCGCTGCTTGATCTCCGCCGGTGTCATGTCGAGTGGTAGGAGGAGTCCCGCGCCGTCCACGTACTTATGCCCATGGTCACCGAGCAGGATGATGAGGGCATGCGGGTCGTGCGCTTCTATCTGGTCTATGAGTAAGCGCAGTTCCGCGTTCATGTCGCGGACTCCCTGCTGGTAGATGCCGGAGGATATCCATGTCTGGTAGCTCGTCAGGACATCGCGTCTGCTGTGCACGACATGCAGGTCATTCAGGGGCTTGAGCAGGAAGAAGGCTGGTGCATCGTCATCTCCGCGCGCAGAGATGCGTCTGAAGACCTCGGGGTAGATGTCCTTCGCTATACCGACCTCGGGTGCGCTGGCAAAGATTTCCTGCTTCCTGCCTAGGTGTGGGGCTATCTCGCTGATGACTCGGGAGAGTGAGCTGTCTACGTCTTCGGTGCAGTGGTCTAGTAGTTTACCGCGCTTGTTAAAGTAGTAGCTCTGCTTGTCGTAGTAGGCGGATAGGGAGTAGCCGTTCGACTTCAGGTAGTGGAAAAGCAGATTATCCTTACTGCCGCCGATGATGTCATTTGCCCTGCTGACGAGATCCTGATTCCCTATGCAGACAGATCGGGTATCATCCTGCATCATGAGCAGATTCATGAGTGATCCCTTCGTGAAGCAGGCGTGGGCGTGTATATCGTCGTGAATGGTGAATCCCTTGTTCACAAGGTACTGCTCGAAGTCGCTGTTGTCGTGATGGTAGGTGTCTCTCAGCACCATGGAGTTCGCGTAGGATTCTAGGTAGACGAGATAGATGGAGGGTTTTAGAGTGAGTTTTTCATGAATGGGGAAATCTTGAAAGGCCTTTTTCGCTAAGGCATCCACTGCCGCGGAGGCGTGGCTGTTCCGATGCTGCACGGTCGCGAACTGAACTGCGCTAAAGGCGAATAAGACCAGCATGACGACATTCACCGCTTTAAACTGGAGGCTGCGAATCAGCAGAAAGAGGAGCAGTGCCAGCGTTAGCCACAGGGCGTCAATGAGCTGGTAGCTCGACACATAGCGCGTCATGTCGGTGCAGAGTATGGTCAGAAAATAGGCGGAGAGGAGAGCAATGCCGAGGTAGAGGAAGTCAGTCGCTCTCAGCTTGAGAGGAAGCGCGATCTTCGATGCCTTCAGGAGGAGATAATCGAGTCCTATGCCGATGAGGATGAATAGGAGGAGGCTTGTGAATACGAAGATGCCAAACTTGCAGATCTGCGCCTCATTATAGAGGTAAAAATTCAGACTAAAGGTGAAACACAGCGGCAGGACAAAGCTCAGTCCCAGCAGGAGTCCGCTGGAGTGAATCAAGGATGGCAGCTGTCGGGCACTCCCTCCCACTACAGAAGAGCTCTTCGATAAGAGCCCCATGGCGAGCATGACGACATTATTCATCGTCCAGTAGAGGAGCAGGGCAGCAGGGGCGTTGTAGAGCAGAGCGAAGAAGACGAGTGCCACGACGATGGCCTGCTTCTTCTGGGAGGCGGACAACTTGACAGCTAGCCCTGCATTCAATAGGCTGACCAGCGTCATGACAAGGGGCATGAGGTTGTAGCCGAATACTAAGGCATCTGGTCTCGCTAAGTCATGGATGAAGAGGAAGCTCACTCCCTCGATGTTTTCCAGCGAGCTGAGCATGAAGTACACCGCCATCAAGAAGGGGAGCTGTACGAGCAGGGGGAAAACGTTACGCAGCGCAAAGATGGGGTGGTAGGAGTATCTGCTATAGAGATTCTGCACCCTGCGATGCCGCTCGGCATCGCGTGATGTCTCTTTGATATGTCTCAGCTGGGGGGCGAGAACTTGTTGAATACTGCTCTCTGATTCTTGCGCCTTCCTGACGAGCTTGTTGAGCGGCAGGAGTAAGAAGTAATTCAGAAAGGAAAGCGCGAGCAAGGCCCAGCCATAGTTCTCCGTCAGGGATACAAGTATCAGATAGAGATACTTGTAGAGAAGCTCTAGTGGAAGTAGAGTGTAGACGTAGATGTCATTCATAGGCGTGGCTTAGCCCCTCTTGAGCACTTCTTCTAAGTAGCTCACGATGGGCTTCGCGC
>CAYJNX010000253.1:0-2302 GCA_964371525.1 uncultured Akkermansia sp.
TCATGATGATCATCATGTTCGCAGGCACTGTGGGCTTCGGTGTGTACTTAGAAAGCTACGCTCGTCTGAAGAATAAACTCAGTGGCAAGAAATCGACACTGCGCTGGACGACGCACTGCTGGCTTGTCATTCGTGTGACCGCTATCGTCATCATCGGCGGCACTGTCGTGCTGAGCTTCCTCAGTATGGTGGAGCCGTCTGCGCATAGCTCGCGTTCTTGGTTTGACCTTTCATGGGAAGCTCTGTGGAATAGCGTCGGTCGCTCGGCGGGGTTTAACCTGAGTGATCTGAATGGCTATGGTCCCGCGTACAAGATGTTCCTCTGCGTGCTCATGTTCGTCGGAGGGAATCCTGCTGGCACGGGTGGTGGTGTTTTCGCCCCCGTCGTCGCACTCTGCCTTCTTGAAATCTACCGTGTGTTACGCGGTCGTGAGGACTTAGAAGTCCACCAGCGACGCATCGCGCGCGCGACGGTGAACCGCGCGATGTCTACGGTCGTCCTCTCTATTATATGGATTGTGCTCATGACGATGATTATCATCGTGCTAGAGCCTGCAATAGCCGCGAAGGAGAATGGTGTGCTACGCATCCTCTTCGAAGAGATCAGTGCCTTCACGACAACAGGATACTCACTTGGCATCACAGGGGAGCTATCTGGCGCGTCGAAGATGATACTTTCCTTCAGTATGATATTCGGTCGTGTAGGGATGTTCACCTTCATGATGATCTTCATCCGACAGGGAGATCAGCGACTCCTCCGCTACCCCGAGACACGACTTCCACTTACGTAGTCCCCTTTACACAGTATTAACCCCCACTTTAGAAAATATGAGATTTGTCATCATCGGTTTAGGTCAGTTCGGACGTGCGTTAGCACTGCAACTCGCGCATGGAGGCTATGAGGTCACCGTGCTCGACGAAAAAGAAAACGTCGTCACCGAGATTAAAGATCAGGTAGCCTACGCCATGACAGGAGATGCCATGGATGATAAAGTCCTGCGTCAGATGGACCTCATCGGAGATGATATCAATGTCATCGTCGCCATCGGAGAAGGCTTCGAGCGCAGCATCCTAATCACAGCTCAGCTAAAAGAACTAGGCGTGCAGAACCTCTATGTACGCTCGGCAAACCACCTTCACAGCAATGTGCTCAAGCTCATCGGCGTGAAAGACCTCTTCCGCGTCGAAGACGTCGCGGCGAAGCAGCTCGTCTCCCACTTCCAGAACGAAGGCCTCATGCGCCTGCGAAAGATAGACCACAACCACGCACTCGCTGACGTGAACCTGCCAAAAGAATGGATAGGCAAGAAGCTACTCGACGTGAACCTGCGCGCGAAGCACCAGCTGAATCTCCTCACCATACGCCGCGGCGTGACCATGGAGCTCGCCCCCAGCGACGATGTCTTTTCCACACCCGAGCAGCCCGTGATCGACACACCCGCACCTGACCTCGTCTTCGAGAAAGGGGATATACTCGTCCTCTTCGGTAGGGACAAAGATCTCAGCCGTTTTGTGAATTACTACAACCTCTAAATTTATGACAAAAATCACCCTCCCCAGTAAGCAGTATGCTGGCTATATCTTCGACCTCGACGGCACACTCGTCGATAGCATGGGACTGCATTACCGTGCGTGGAGGCAGGCACTCGCACATCATGGCGCACCCTACGAGGTGTTCCGAGGTGAAGAGTTCGTGAACTACGGTGGACGCGCTGCCGTGGACATCGTGAACTCCCTTAATGAAGTGTACGGACTCAGCCTCGATGCCGAGAAGGTCGCTGAGTACAAGCGCGAGCTCTACCTTCAGTTCCTTGCGGACGGTGCGCTCGAAGGCATAGAAGAAACCGTCGAGCTCGTACGCGCTCTCGCGACGCAGGGCATCCCCTACGCCATAGGCACAGGCAGTGCCCCGAAGGGCGCGCTCGCGACTCTCGCCTCCGTCGGCATAGAGGATCTTTTCTCCATCATCGTCACACCTGAAGATGTCTCAGCAGGACGTGGTAAGCCCATGCCAGACATCTTCCTCCTCTGCGCGGAGCGTATGGGCGTAGACCCCGCAGAATGCGTCGTATTTGAAGACGCGCAGCCGGGTATAGACGCGGCTATAGCAGGAGGGATGGACTATGTCTTCGTCGACTCCATCGACATCGAAGCGTGGGAACGCGCCGAGTCCCAATAATTTTAGTGCTTATAAGAGTCGATCAGACTCAGGCAGTCATCGCTCAGCCAGCCTTCGGGGATGGCTGAGTTTGTACGCCAGACATGGCGTAGTCGCTGGGGTGAAAATCCCCAATGAGCCGCG
>CAYJNX010000254.1:0-2266 GCA_964371525.1 uncultured Akkermansia sp.
TGGCGATGAGGATAGCGGCGTAGGGGGTGTAGTCTACGAGCTTTGCGATGGCGTGGAAGAATGGAGAAAGAAATTCCATATGTGTGTGTTATTTTGTGTGGGTTATGTGTGAGATCTTTTCTTAATACTCAGGGGTGATGCTGATGGTATTAATGACGGGGGTGCGGACACCGGGGTGGGTCTCGCCTGAGACGATGATGAGAGTCGTCGGCGCGGCGTGGTGGAACTGGATGGTGGGAGCGGTGACGACGCCGATGGCGGTTTCACCTTCCTTTGACCAGCTCTTCTTCGCGAAGTCGTAGACGTAGATGCTCTTGCTCTGACCGGGGTGGTCGGCAGGGGCTTCGCCCTTCAGGCTCGCGCGGTAGAAGTTTCCGGGGTCGCCGCCGAGGATGTAGGCTTTCCCTTCCACGACGGGGAGGGGGGTGGGGATGGCGACGAGGGTTTCTGGCATGTCAGGGACTTGTGCGTCAGTACCTGTGCTCCAGCTGTTTGTCTTCGTGTCGTACACGAGGACGTCCTTTAGGTAGCTGCGCTCTGCCTTGCCATCTGCATCGGGATGCAGGCTGCATCCGCCCATGACGTAGATCTTTCCTCCGTAGGGGGCGGCACTTGCGAGCATGCGCCCAGCGGGCATAGCTGCGAGCTCTGTCCATCCCTTGTTCGTGTCGGCGATGTCCATGACGTAGCTGCTAGCGAGGCAGCCTGTGTCGCTGGGGTTCTCCTGTCCGCCAAAGACGTAGAGCTTGCTCCCTATCTGCGCAAAGGCAGAGTAGGCGACGCTGCGTGGCAGGTCGGGGAGGGCTTCTGTGCGTATATTCCCATCGAGTAGCCAGACGCGAGTGACGTTTTTCAGGTGTCCCTTGTTGTTACAACCACCCGCGATGACGAGACCATTCGGTCCTGCGGCGGTCGCGGCATAGCCGACGGGGTAGGGAAGTTTCCCTGCCCACTGTGGCTTGACTCCGCAGGTGACACAGGCATCGGGTGCGAGCATCGCGCCCACCTTGTTGGAGAATATCTTTTCCCCACGCTCTTCTGCGGTTTTCGCATTCGGGAGTGCGTAGGGGAAGTTCGCCCCACCAGCGAAGATGACGGTCGCGGTCTGGAGGTCAGCAGAGGTGCTCTGCACGCCTGCTGCCATGCCAGCGAAGCCGATGCGATCAGGGATGCGCATGCTTTCCTTCACGGTGGCGGTGCTGATTCCCCCCTGTGCGAGTGGCGCGAGGGAGATCAGAAGTGGGAGGATGGGAAGGAGGAAGGAGGGTTTCATTCTCTAGTGAATTATGGCTGGATGCTCCAGACTTCGTTAGAACGCTTCCCTGGTCGCTGCTCGCCATTGATGATGACGGCACGGCCTTGCCACATGGTGCAGGGGAGGACGGCGCGTGCTGCACCGATGTTTCCAGCGTCTTGCCAGAGGTCATGTGCCATATCGTAGGCGAGGCTCTGGTTGTGGAATCCGGGATGATCCTGTGGTGCGTAGCCTGTGACGGAGGCATCGTCGCCACCGAGGAGGTAGATGCGGCCTTCAAAGACAGGCGCAGGTGTCGGGGCGGCGGCGCAGGGGTGTGGCAGCTCGCTGAGGCGACGCCAGCCTGTGCAGGCTGTGTATGCCCATGCTTCCGTGAGCATGTCGCGCATCATGCGGCCTTCTTCGCCTTCTTTCAGGCCTATGCCTCCGAGGACGTAGAGTGTGTGGTTCACGCTGCATGTCTGGTGGAGGAAGCGTCCGCGAGCGGGCATGGCTTCGCCTTCGCTCCATGTGTCTGTCGCTGGGTCGTAGATGAGTAGAGCACTTTCGGCATCTTGCTCACCGACGGCACGGCTTCCACCTGTGACGTAGACTTTTCCGTCGACGACGGCTGCGGCATGACCTGTGAGGGGATAGGGGAGAGCTGCTTTTGGCGTGCAGCTTACTTCACCATCGGCATAGCTGAGCATGTAGCAGTCTGCGAGCGCGCCTTCTGTCGCATTACTTCCTCCGATGAGGAGGACGCCTTCTGGGAGAGAGGCGGTCGCCCCATAGCCCATGGGCTTAGGAAGTGGGGCGGCTTCGTGCCAGCCTGCTGCGAGGTCTGTCATGTAGAAGACTTCGTCCGTCCAGACCTTTGGTCCGCCTTCCCAGAGGGGCTTTTCGGGGAAGTTCGCGCCGCCTGTGACGAGGAGTATGCCTTGATGAGTGCCTGCATAGCTGCCTGCAAATCCTTCCATATCAGGGAGGTCGCTGAGGCGTTTCCAATTTAAATTTGTTAAGGGATTCACA
>CAYJNX010000255.1:0-2255 GCA_964371525.1 uncultured Akkermansia sp.
ATCGCATAGAGACGAAATTCTGCGCTGTATACAATGCGATCGTTTTGTTCTCTATTCTCTAAATTTAGGAGATAGCGATATCAATCAGGTCATCAATAAAAACAAGCATAAGGAGCTTCGAAAGCTCATTTACAAGGGGGTGTCTACTGGTACGGTCACTGCTTTAGCAGAACAAGATATAGAACGCAAAGAAGAATCTGCGTTGAGAATTCAACTACTTCCTCAAACATATGATGGCAAGAATATAGAACTAATATTTCCCCAGTTTAAATCGAAGAAAATATACAGCATTTCTATTAATGTCGAAATATTAGAAGAAATAAAAAAATCTTATTGCCGAGTCCGTAGCTGCTAATTTTGCAATATGGCTTTATAAATTTTAATTTTCTGCACTGTTCTCGCTCAGTGTTAATTGCTTCGCTCTTGCGGTGACACTCATGGCTCGGATAGGGCGTGAGGGGCAAGCGACGACGCAGGAGCCGCAGCCATTGCAGAGCTGAGCTTCTAGTTCAGGGCTGATGAGGTCGGTGACTTCGATCGCATTGTGCGGACAGGTGTAGGCGCATTCGCCACAGCCTGTGCAGTTCGCGAAATCAATGACGGCTACTTTCTTGCTTTTGCCATCTACGCTGACTTCTTGCAGGCTGATGGTTTTCACAGGGCAGACTTCCACGCAGTGATTACACGCGACGCAGGCACTGGGGATGATTTCTGGGACACTGGCATCCTTTTCTTTAAGAGCCTTTGTGGGGCATGCCTGCACGCATTTCACGCATTCTTCGTGATCTTGCCACACGATGCAGTGCCTCTGATCTATGGCGGCGAGGGCTATTTGTGTGCGTTTCTTGAGCGCGAGAGGGAGTTTTTTAATAGCATTTTCAGGGCAAGCGTCCGCGCAGCTGTGGCAGCTGTAGGCGCACTGGGCTTCGCCTATGTCGAGGAAGGGCTTGTTAATCCCCTCCCAGCCGAGCTCGGTGAGGGCGGGTTTCAGCACCTGTGTGGGACAGGCAGAGATGCAGAGGCTACAGCCCGTGCAGGCATCGAGGAATATCTCATGCGAGCCTGCACCCGGTGGGATGGGGTAGCGCGCTTTGTTGTTCCCTAGCTCGCTGGGGTCATTGCTATACTGCGCGTCTATGTCTTCTGCGCTGGCGCGGCAGGAAGGGAATAGGGTGGTCGCGGCTCCCGTGAGGCCTAGTCCGAGCAGGGCGCGGCGTGTGTTGTCTACATTCTTGGGGGGGGAGGGTGTTTTTTTCTTTTTAGGCGCACGAGGCGCGGCTTCAACAGCGGGGGCGAAGGGGTGATGTGGCTTCAGGGTGATGGCATCACTGTCGCAGACTCCTATACACCTGTAGCAGGAGATGCAGCGCGTCGAATCGATGCGAAGATTCTTGATGTCGATGGCGTGCGCCTTACAATGCCTTGTGCAAACCATGCAGCGTACGCAGCTCTTGTCTTTTATATAAGGTGTGCAGGGGGCGACTCTGGAAAGCAACCCTAGAAAACTTCCGACAGGACAGATGGTATTGCAGTACAAACGCCCTTTACGAAAGGCCATCACGAGTGGGATGAGTACAGAGGCGATGATGACGCTCAGTACGAGTGGGGAATAACGTCCCCAGTCGGCGACTTGGGCTGTTTTCCCAGTGCTGTTGTAGATCTGCGTCGCCAGTGGTTCGATGACAGCTGTGCCGAATCGCGCACTGATGCTATACGGATCAAGCCAGCTTAAGACATAGCCTGACCCCAGCACGAGGGGAATGAGTGTGAGTAGAAGAAGTACGCCGCGGATAATCCAGTGGTTCTTCGTGTAGCGCGAGGCTAGTCCCTTGTATCGACCCTTCGGGTTGCCGATTCGGTGCGCTACATCCTGTACCATGCCCAGTGGGCATATCCAGCTGCAAAAAACGCGCCCAAGCAGGAGCGTCAGGGCGAGTAGGGCGATGAAGACTCCTAGGGCGAACTCTTCACCTGTCATACTGCCCATGTAAGAGGGGATGAACTGGATGTCAGCTACCCAGAAGCTCCAATTCAGGTGAATGGGGATGAGGATGAATCCGAGCAGGAAGACGCTCAGTACGATGATAGCGACGAGTCGGCGAAGGGTTTTGAGTATAAACATGGGATTGGGGGATGTTTATACTAAATCTAACTTAAAAATCAGTCAAGTGTGAATCGCGTCTTTTTCGCAGTATAGATGTTAAGGGCACCTTGCAAAATTAGTCCGAGAAAAATGATGATCTCGAAAATGAGCA
>CAYJNX010000256.1:0-2235 GCA_964371525.1 uncultured Akkermansia sp.
GACCCCTCCTTCATCCTCGATGAGAAGACAGGCTACATCTACCTCTTCTACAACTACATGGACCTCGACAAGGAAAAGGACGTCTACTATCTCCACTACGTCGTCAGCAAGAACAACGGCACTTCATGGAGCAAGCCTGTCGACATCACAGATAGCATTGCCAAGCCTGAGTGGAAGAACAACTTCAAATTCATCACCTCCGGCCGTGGCTGCTACACGAGCGATGGCAAGATGCTCCACACGCTGGTAAATCTGCAAAAGGGTCTCTTCATCTTCGGCAGCGATGACCACGGCAAGAGCTGGTACGTCATCGACACCCCCATCAAGCCCGCCGATGAGTCCAAGATCATCGAGCTCGATGACGGTCGCTGGATGGTCAACGCCCGCGTGAATGGCAACGCGAAGAAACGCTACGTCCACATCTCCTCTGACAAGGGCAAGACCTGGACCTCACGCCCCGAACCCCAGCTCCCCGATGCCGCGTGCAATGGCAGCATCATCCGCTACAGCTCCGTGAGCCAAGGCGATGACAAGAACCGCCTCATCTTCTCTAATGCCAACAGCACGAACCGTGAGAACCTCACCGTACGCATCAGCTACGACGAGGGCGAGACCTGGAGCGCGGGCAAGGTGATCTACCCTGGATCTGCTGCCTACTCCGACCTCAGCAAGCTCAAGAATGGCGACATCGCCCTCTTCTTTGAAAAGGACAAGCACAAGCACAACGAAGTCGTCGTCTTCAGCCTCGAATGGCTCACCGATGGCAAGGACAAGTACGTGCCCAAGAAAAAGAAGAAGTCAACTAAGAAATAACTTGAATTCATAGCCTCTTTCCTATAAGCTTCTCTCTATATGATGAGTAGAAAACGCGTAGCAATCCTCGGATCAACGGGAAGCATAGGAACGAGTGCACTGAAAGTAGCCCGCGACCTCCCACATCGTATGGAGGTCGTAGCACTAGCTGCTCAGAGGAACTACAAGCAGCTTGCGGAGCAGGCGCGTGAGTTTAATGTGAAGCATGTCGCGCTTTTCCAGACAGAGTTCCTCGACGATCTACGCGCTCTACTCCCCTCTGACACCACGGTTTACGGTGGATTAGAGGGGCTATGTGAGCTCGCTAGCCTCACGGATCTCGACATGGTGCTCGTGTCTATCATCGGAACAGCAGGTCTGTATCCGACGCTCTGTGCTATCGAAGCTGGGAAGGATCTGGCTATCGCATCGAAGGAGATTCTCGTCATGGCGGGTGAACTCGTCATGCAGCGTGCTCGCGAGAAGGGTATAGCCGTTCTGCCTGTAGACAGTGAGCATAATGCGATATTCCAATGCTTACAAGGTCACAATGGCGGAGCTAATGAGGTCTCTCGCCTCATCCTCACCGCAAGCGGCGGTCCCTTCCGTCAGCTTCCTGCCGATCAGCTGGAGCATGTCACACTCGCTCAGGCGCTGAAGCACCCGACATGGACCATGGGGCAGAAGATCACGATAGATTCAGCTAGCTACTTTAACAAAGGGCTTGAGATGATAGAGGCACGCTGGCTCTTCGACATCCCTATGGAGCGCGTGGACGTGATCGTGCATCCGCAGAGCATTGTACATTCTCTCGTGGAGTTCACTGACGGCTCTATCATCGCGCAGCTCAGCGCGAGTGATATGTGCTTCCCCATCCAGTATGCCGTCACTTGGCCTGACAGGCTGCCGAATTCTCTACACAAGCTAGATCTCGCGAAGCTCGCGACTCTCCATTTCGAAGCCCCACGCTGGGACGACTTCCCAGCCCTGCGTCTCGCTCAGCAAGCAGGCTTACGTGGCGGTACGATGCCCGCTATGTACAACGCGGCCAATGAAATCGCAGTAGATGCCTTTGTCGCTGGTGAGCTCAGCTTCGCTGGCATATGGCGCACGGTAGAACAAGTCCTTGATAACTCTGCACCACGTGACTACGGTGATAGTCTCGATATTATCATTGAAGATGACGCGTGGGCGCGTGAGGAGGCGAAGCGAGTGATCTCACAATAATTGATACATACTGCGCTGCTAAGTACCTTTTCCGCTAGTAGTTGGAGGTACTACTTAGCAGAGTCGTTTTATCAAGGATTCTTTTCATCATACCTGACTTTGGTATCAGACATCTAAACATGGTGCGCATTGATATAGCATTTTAATTTTTAGAATCTTAGTTTTTAAATGAGAAAATGCCCACAAATGGTCGTTTCTTTCTGCACGTATACTGGT
>CAYJNX010000257.1:0-2208 GCA_964371525.1 uncultured Akkermansia sp.
ATGTGGTGGTGTCGCCATCGGTGCGTCCTGTAGGGTCGGTGCTGATGGTGCTGTCCGTTGCTCGGTATGTCGTCAGTGTGATCATGCGATTCGCATCATCATAGCCGTAGGTGGCGGGCTGGATGCCTGTGCCGTACTCGGCTACCTTGCGATTACGGATGTCGTAGCTGTAGTTGATGACGTTTCCGAGGGCATCGGTGATGCTGGCTGGCTGGTCACAGCAGCTGGTGTAGCTCGTGGTTGTCTCGTTTCCTTCTCCGTCTGTCTGGATGATGGCGCGCCCTGCGATGTGAGGCATGCATACACTGATTTCTAGTTCATCTCCATAAACAGATACACCCCCGCCCCCACTCGCAGCGCGTTGCGCTGTTCCCTCAGGGAAGTGTCCCTTCGGCTCGGGGGCTCGGAGCTTAAGCCGCTCCGAGCCGCGTGGATCGGCAGTGATGCTGAGCATGCCTGTGCTGAGGTACTGGCGTGTGAAGCTCCAGCTGCCGCCCATGTGGTCGCTCTGCGCTGTCGTAAAGCCGTCGATCACTGTAGCTGTGGCTGCGGTGTCGCTGGTGGGTACGGTACTGGTGCGGATGCGTTCCATCAAGTTGTCAGTATAGCGGACGGCGTCTGTGCTCGTCAAGCTTCTTTCGTTATTTGTTATAGTATTACTTTCCAACAAAGCATCCAATCTGCTGATGAGCGTTTTGACTGCTTGTGAGTGCGAATAGCTGCGATGAAAAAGCCCCTTTATCGAGTCGGAACTGGGTAAAGGGGCTTGTATTGAGGTGTTGCTCAGCCTATGGTGAGAGGATTTAGGTAGTGATTAATATATGCTTTAACTTACATATGATTAATTAACCCTACTGACTGGCATCTATTTACCTATTTTCATTAGTTATAAGATTGGTACTATATTTTCCAAATTTTTAAAATCTATTTTTTTCCAAGATTTTTTAGTAAAGCAGTCTGAAACTTTCATTTTAAACCCTCCCAAAGAATCTAGTTCGCCTTCTTTGTTAATTTCATCATACCTAGAAGGGTTACTCTCTTTATTTCGATAGATTCTCAAGCTAAAGGCGCTGGCATCTATTTTATATTCTTTTTTAGGGCTTCCATCTGGCATGACGGGAAATCTATGAAGATTATTTGTAATATATGTGAAAATATTAATTTTCTCTATAAGAGCACTTCGCTTATGAGGTAAGACCTCTAATTTTATTCCATCTTTAGCAAGATCTTTATGAGAAACGTAGAATACAAGTTCATCAGAATCTTTTAAAAAGTAATGATCTGGATAAGGTGGGCGATCTTCCTTTATTTGACTCATCTGTTGACATGCAACGAGATTAGATGCAATAAATAAGAGAAGTAATTTATTTTTGTATTTAGATATATTCATATTGTTAGTATCATTTATTAAAGTAAGCAATTATCATACACTTTATCGAACTCTTTATCATAATTTTTTTCGAACTCATCCATTTTATCTAGTTGCTCGCACACGCTTCTTACAGATTTTCTAGCACGTGCTCTTAATTCTTTCTTAAGCCAAGGGCCTTTTGCTTTATTCATGTATTCAGCTCTTTGATAGGCTCTCATTTCCGAGCAAATGGAAATTAAACAGCTTCTATTGTATTCAAGTAAGCCATCACACCTGTCTTCAGCGTGTTGTAACTCATGTAGAAACATATTCGCTCTATTAAGCGTTCTTTTATTAACAAGACAAGAAACGATAATATATGAGGAATTATTTTTCATTTTTAGATTCTTACCGTAAATTGCGTAAAAACTTTTACCTTTATACTTATCCATACAGGTTACGGTTATACTACAGCCTTTGAATAGGATACGATTGATCTGCGTCTGATTATTTTCTATACCCTTTTTAACGTGTTCCTCACAGCACTTGCAATCTTTCCCTTCGCTTTTCTCTATACATAAGTTTGCAGTAGGGGGTTGCTGTTGACTAAAAAACTTCCCTAATCTATCCCATAGCCATATTTGATTCCCAACAAAGGCGTATAGATTTAGTCCGCCTTGCTCTGCGATGGGGTCGCGGTTGATCCAGCGACCGTCGGTTGGGTTGTAGTGGCGGTAGTTGTAGTAGGTGAGACCTAGTTCCGGGTCGACGATTTCGCTGCTCCATTGGAGGGGATTGGCGATGCTGCCGCTGGCTGTTACTGCTCCAAAGGGGGTGTAGCTGTAGCTGGTGGCAAG
>CAYJNX010000258.1:0-2188 GCA_964371525.1 uncultured Akkermansia sp.
CAGCTCATCGATGAAGAAATCCAGCGCATCATCGAAGAGAACTACGCACGCTCCCAAGACATCCTTAACACGAAACGCGAACGCCTCCTGCTCATCGCTGACAAACTCATCGAGTTCGAAAGCCTCAGCGGCGATCACGTGAAAGAACTTCTCGAAACAGGCATCATGCTCGATCCACCTCAGCGCGACCTCCCTCCCCCCATCCCCAGTGAAGAAGGCGAAGGAAACAGCGACGAGAGCATAGCCGCAGAAACCACAGAACAAGCAGTAGTGCAGCCTACGGTCTACAATCCATTCGACACTACTCAGCCTAAGCCATAAGCTTAATTTGCTACAGAAATACATACCTAAACACATTTTAAAAAGACATGAACAGCCAAGAACTCGCATTCGCATGCGCGCAAGCAGCAGCCGACACGAAAGCTACAGAAATCCAGATCTTTGACCTCCGAGGCAGCTCGACCATCACCGACTTCGCCGTCGTCTGCACAGCGACATCCGTCCCCCACCTCCGCGCTATCCTTCGCGACGTGGACAAGGAAGTCTACGAAAAGTACGACATCAGCGCGGTGTACGCCGAGCGCACGCCACAAGCCCTCTGGTCCGTACTCGACTACATCGACATCATGGTGCACGTGATGGCAGGTGAAGTACGCGAGTTCTACGGACTCGAAGAACTATGGCAGCCAGAAAATCGCGTCGAGTGGACCCCAGATCTCGGGCCTCTTCAGACGAATTAAATAACGAGGCATAGATTTTCTTGACTCTGCTAGATGCTAGGTGTATTCTAGCTATATCTAACCAGGTGATCATTTAATCACATCTAACATATTTCCACCTATGTCGAACCAATTTAATCTGCTCGCTCAAGTCCGCCAATACCTCATTCTCAACAACGAGGACTATGAATGGATCACGATGGGAGACGATCATCAGCGCATTGGTCTAGCCTATCTGCCAACAGCTGAGACAGGACTCCCCTGCACCTTCATGTTCACAGAACTGGAAGAACCAGCGACACTTGTCTTTGATGCCCACTTTGCACTGCGTGTCATACCAGAAGAGCGTCAAGAGCTCAGCATGCTGCTGCTCACGCTGAATGCGAACATCACCGAAGGACGACTTCTGCTCGACCTCGAAGGTGGCTTCGTCTACTTCCGAATGAACTACACACCCACCAGTGAAACAGCGAGCCCAGAGGCTATACACGAGATGATCCAGAAGATGGAGACTCTCGGCATCTCCATGTGCCAGACCTACGCGCGCATCATCTCACAGGAATTCACCACATACTAAAAAAAACCTAAACACTCTTTCCCTAATAAATATATTATGTCACTCGCAAAACCACTCGAAGGAAAAGTAGGCATCGTCACAGGTGTCGCAAACAAGCGCAGCATCGCATTCGGTATCGCTAAAGCATGGCATGAAGCAGGAGCTAAGCTCATCTTCAACTTCCAAGGCGAACGTCTCAAGGACGGAGTCATCAAGCTTGTCCAAGAAACATTCGGCGCAGATACCCCTATCTGTGATCTGGACGTCAGCAGCGACGAATCCATCGACAACTTCTTCACCTTCGTCCGCCAGCACACGGATCGCGTCGACATGCTCCTGCATGCCATCGCATTCGCTCCTAAGGCTGACGGCAC
Source organism: uncultured Akkermansia sp. (assembly GCA_964371525.1). Taxonomy (GTDB): domain Bacteria; phylum Verrucomicrobiota; class Verrucomicrobiia; order Verrucomicrobiales; family Akkermansiaceae; genus Akkermansia. The sequence continues at coordinate 1,650 of CAYJNX010000258.1, forward strand.
ACTCGGAGGCGACTTCTCTGAGATCCCACGTGACGCGTTCAACACCTCACTGGAAGTCTCTGCATACTCCCTCATCGCCCTCGCACGTGGCGTCGCTCCTCTCATGACAGAAGGCGGCTCCATCACCGCTCTGAGCTACTACGCGAGCCAGAAGGTCGTGCCTAACTACAACCTCATGGCAGTATCGAAGGCAGCTCTGGAAACCAGCAGCATGTACCTCGCCTACTCCCTCGGACAGCGCGAGAACCCCATCCGCGTGAACTGCATCTCCGCAGGTCCCGTACAGACACTTGCCGCACGCGGAGTCGGAGGCTTCTCCACCATGTTCAAGGTTTACGAAGAACGCTGCCCACTTCGCCGCTCCTGCACACTCGAAGAGCTAGGAGCTACAGCCACCTTCCTCGCTAGTGCAGGTGCAGCCAGCATCACAGGACAGGTCATCTACGTCGACGGCGGCTACGAGATCATGGGCATGTAAGTGCATCCCTAAATACAATTAATTTTAAAATCTCCCTTCTTTCATAGAAGGGAGATTTTTT
>CAYJNX010000259.1:0-2178 GCA_964371525.1 uncultured Akkermansia sp.
CAAGCATGGCTGTAAGAATGAGTGACTTTGTCTTCATAGAAGAATACAAATAGCATCTTTTGCGACAGCTGGCAAGCAAAAGATTCTCATGTAGCCAGTATTTTCTGTCATCACTGACAGCGAAAAAGCACCACAGCCAGTGAGCCGTGATGCTTTCTACTAATTGTTATACAGAGTTATTTCTTCGCGCGCATCTTTGCGGCAGCGTCGCGCAAAATAGACGCGATATCCTTGGGGTTCGGTGCTTCTCCGCCAGCGGACTGCATACCTGCGGCGACAATAGCACCGATGATGGAGTCGAGTTCGAGCTCTTTACTGAGGCTTTCCAGAGAACCCGCGATCTGCATACCGAGAGCGACGGCCTCTGGGTGCTTCTGCACGATAGCCATAGCTGGGGCTTCGTACTTCGTCATGACGGCGTCAATGGCGTCATCATCCTCTAAATTAGTGAGCATTAACTCATCATACACCTGCTTAGCAAGCACCGAGAACTCATCTACAAATCCCTTGATCGGAGCAGGGAGAGCTTCTGTGCTGTTCTTCTCAAGGATGCCCATGACGAGAGGGAGCAGCAACTTTAAATTGGGGGCATTTTGGATTTCTTCAAGGCTAGCCTTTTCGAAATAAGTAGCGTTCACCTCAAGAGCGAGAGCAAGGGCTTCCAGAGCGTAGGCGCGGACAGCAGGATCGAGATCAGCGAGCTTCAGAGGTGCAGGAGCAGCCTCGACTGCCTCGGCGGCTGGCATGACAGGAGTCGCAGGGATGACTTCGGCTGGTGCATCCTGAGCGGAAAGCGTGGCAGTCGCGCCGAGCATGGCTGTAAGAATGAGTGACTTTGTCTTCATAGAAGAATACAAATAGCATCTTTTGCGACAGCTGGCAAGCAAAAGATTCTCATGTAGCCAGTATTTTCTGTCATCACTGACAGCGAAAAAGCACCACAGCCAGTGAGCCGTGATGCTTTCTACTAATTGTTATACAGAGTTATTTCTTCGCGCGCATCTTTGCGGCAGCGTCGCGCAAAATAGACGCGATATCCTTGGGGTTCGGTGCTTCTCCGCCAGCGGACTGCATACCTGCGGCGACAATAGCACCGATGATGGAGTCGAGTTCGAGCTCTTTACTGAGGCTTTCCAGAGAACCCGCGATCTGCATACCGAGAGCGACGGCCTCTGGGTGCTTCTGCACGATAGCCATAGCTGGCGCACGCAAAACGAGCCGAAAAAGGTATAACCTTCTTCGGCTCATTGCTTGAAATAATCTGTCGTGCTTAGCTTAACTCACTTAGCGTGACTCGGGCGCAGGTACGGTGATGGATTCCATCTTCACGCCTTTACGCTTGGGGTCTTTTAAGATCAGCGTCACTTGCGCCTGCCTATTAGACACAGCGAAGCGTGAGGCGCGCACACGTACGGGTGCTTTGCCACGCTCCAGCGTCGCCATGAGCATGAAGGATACCACTTCACCGTCTTTTCCTCGAAGACTCCAGATATTATCACTTGCCACCTTCGCTCCTCCACTGCTGTTCGGAGCTATCTTGTGCTCCTTCTTGTCGCTGAAGTCACTCTTCGTCGCGATGATCATGGTCAGTGGGTATCCCGAGAGGTTAATGATATGCTGCCCCTGCGAGGGGATCACATCACTGCCGATGACGATGGGGTTCATCTTCACCGCATCAGATCCCTGTCCCTTAGAGAGCTGTAGGATACAGATAGGACGATTTCCCGAGCCAGATGGCACGTTAATGGTGAGCGTAGGATTGTCCACTTTGTCGCCCTTCTCCTGCGGTGTAGGATCACTATCCCAGAGGTCGACTTTGCCGCTGGCCACAGGCACGCGATCGCTGAGCACGCGGCCAGAGATGTTCACCGCCTTGTAGCCTCCTTTCGCTGATTTGTAGTAGAGCTTGTTGCCCTTGAGACTAGCACCAGTAGAGGCACTGACGACAAAGCCCAGCCCATTGATGTTCTTCTTTTCTTCTTCTTGACCCTGCTCTGCCGTGGTCTGCGCCATGAGCGCAGGACTGAGGGAGCTGGATACGACCATGCATGCTAAGAGAAATTTTTTCATACGATTTGAGATAGACTAAATGTAGCAGATCAGAGTAGCAGAGGCAAGGAGAAAAGGAGGCACGCGTGGATTCACGCGAATTTACATCGCCCACGGTCGTGCTCTTAA
>CAYJNX010000260.1:0-2173 GCA_964371525.1 uncultured Akkermansia sp.
AAGATGAATGAGTTATGCTTCTAAAGATTCATGGTGCGAACGTCGAAACTCGGGAGCTTATTTTGTAGATTATTAAAGAGTACACTTATTTTATTGCTTGACATTACTGCTGTAAATAATATCATTAAAAGATAGAAAAACTCAAATCATGTCTAAGCTTAGATTATTTGAATAACCAAGTAGAAGTGAAAAAATGAGATTTTGCGTAAATATACTTTTAGTGCTATTGCTTACATCGCAGATGCATGCATCTCCAGCAGTAGACCAAAAGCTCAAAATTGAAAGTAGAGGACTAACACTTGGTATCTTTATTCCTCGCAGCTTAACAAGTGAAAATATAAAGTACAAACCACTGAGCATCTATGCTTGCTACAAGATCAAAAATACTTCATTGCTGCCTCTAAAGATCTTTTCGATAACACCACCGCGGCTTCTAACTGACCAGAATAGAATCTCAGATGATTTCCATTTCGACTTGGATACAAAAGTGAATACACAAATGTTCAATGTCAACATGCAGAAAAATGATCAGCTATATTTTTTTGTTGAATTGGACTATATCAATCAGAAGCCTTCTTATCCCTCACTTTTCACAAGTAAAAGCTATATTAGAGTCTGTTATAGCTATAGAAATAATCATGTAATTTACACAGTCGCAGTTACTCAAGGTGAAGTGCTTTCTCATCATTATTTTCTACCACCATTGGGAGTAAGATCAAGTTCTCCCCATTTAACTGACTGTTTTTACGATAAAGAAACTAATCTAGTACACCTTACTTTGGCGAATGAAAGTAGCCAAATGCTTAAAATAGATTGGTATTTGCTAGGTAATTCTGTTTCAAATCACTTTACACCCCATTATCAGTTGATAGATAAACATACAGGCGATATGATTGGTTTTCTGGGAGCATCGCAAAAAAATATAAATGATTTTGCTTCTAGTAGTGCCGTTTTTATGCTGCCCGGTGAAAGATACACTTATGTCGATGAGGTCGGGCATACTACTATGCTCGATGAAAAGTATGAAGCGTATGGGGGGGGCGATTTGGAAAAAACTTCAACACAAGAAATTCTAACAAGATCTAAATACGCTGAACCTATTACCATTAATAAAAATAAGTCGAACAAAAAATAATGAAAATTTTCTCTCATCTACTTAGCCCCGTCATTAATCCTTCACAGTCGGCACGCACTATCCCCCCCTCCCCGCGAATTAGTGCATCGTCATAAGAGCGTACTTGTTGTTTATTCTAAAATATGATGCCTATGCTCAGTAAAATAATAAGCCTACCCTTATTTTATTTATTCCTTATCGCCTTATCTATGCGATATTATCTGTTGCTGGGTGGGGAGCAGGCATCCTTAATACATATTCCTAAGTTCTATTTACTAATATTTACATTCTTCTTAGTCTACCTGTGTGCAGAAATGGATATATTAAAAGCAAAATATCCTTTAGAGGCTAAGGCTTTACAGTATTACATAGCTAAGTTTGGCTTTATATTTGTAATACTAGCAATATGCGCAAGTGGGATTGTCGGATACTGGATATTCTTTCATTCTATCGCGCTAGCGTATTTTTATCAAGTGAGTTATATTACTAAGAATCGTGTATGAGCCCAGAAAAATATAACAGATTAGGAAATGTTTGTATCGTTCTCAACTTTCTATTTATGCTTTGCGGGCTTTATGTAGTGACTGAGTATGAGTATCGAAGAGCGATGTGGCCAGTCGCCATGTGGAGCCCTGTTTCTATTCTCTTCATTCACCTAATAAAAGCTTCTAATAACGCATATGGACTGTTTCCACGCTCTTCTCACATACTTACGTTTATCACTTGTATAATAGCCTTTTATACAAGCATGGTGTTTCTTGCTATTCATGTATCAGGTGTGCGTGACTTCTGGGATAGCCTGTTGTTTGTACCACATATTTTATCATTGGCTTATTTTCTAATAGGAAAAAAGATGACTGTTCAGTAAATATTGGTGTCCATTAGATTCCATTTGATTTCTTTATAAGAAAGCGATATCGTTAGAGTCGGCCAGAAATTGAAACTTGAACTTCTACACTGAATCCGCTATAATGTTAGCTTAATGATACGTTTCTCTGCCAGTGTGCTTAAGGGGACCTTGCAAAATTAGTCCGAGCAGAAAGCTAGTCTCTAAAATGA
>CAYJNX010000261.1:0-2119 GCA_964371525.1 uncultured Akkermansia sp.
ACAGCCTGCCTGTGAACATCAGCATGGGTGGCTTCAAGCAAGATCTCTCCCTGCTCCTTACGAAGAAGGGGCTCGCGGATACAGAATTCGCTCGCCGTACGACTCAGGATAGTCCCATCGCTGAACAGGGTAATGACATTCCAGTAGGTCAGACACGCGACATGCCCATCGGTAGCTATCAGAATCTTCATGCCTACCACAACACCTGGCCGAATGGTCAGGGTGGCGGCTCTAGCGCCTTCGCGGCAAGACTCGTAGGTAATCTTAATAATGCCTACACACGCATGAGTGGCAGCGCGTACGAAGACAAGGAGTATCTAACCGATACGAACAACGCGAAAGAATCCGACTTCGATACGAAAACCATGCTTGACGAAGGATCGAAGACAGCAGGCTATGCCCGCGTCCCTATCCTACTCTCTTACATGAAGAGCTTCTTCATGCAAACGCTAACAAACCCAGAAGTTACGCATGTACACATGGGCATGGGCTACACCCCTATCGTCCTCTGGTGGAATCCCTACAATGTCCCCATGCGCGTCAGTGGTCAAAAGCTCTGGGTTCACACCATCCCTTATAAGACACTCTGGCTACAATCATGGGCATTGCATAACTATGACATATCTCGCTGGACGAACTACTGCATGGTGGAACCTGGTCGCAGAGACCCTAATAATACAAAATTGGATCCTGCTGGAATGATATACACCGAGCGATACAGCTTCGGCCGAGACTATGGTCAGTACTTCATCGCGGATAAAAGCAACCCAGCTGCCGATATCGTCTTCGCACCTGGCGAGATCCTCATCTTCTCTCCTATTACTAGTACAGCAACTAGCTATACCGATGTTATCAACAACGTCGATCTAAACAAGGCTGATAGTGAATCAGAAGCTCATAAGAAGCCTTTTGAACTGGAATACAACCCACTAACAAACTCAGGTCTCATCGCATGGTTCTATACAGGTCAAGGGGTAGATCAGCTGGCAAACGCAGCTCGTAGGCTCTACGTTCGCTTTGGCGGTCACAAAGACCCTACGCTGAATAATAGCACCATTCCTATCAACAACGATAATCTCGGTATTATCTTCGCAGGCTCGCGTGAGATGCTCACTATTCGCAATGGCTTTGGTGGACTTAATGGGGCAAACACCGATGACGACGACGTAGGCAAGTTTCTTAATTCCCCCCACCGTTTCACACTCGGATGGTACGATCCCGATACGACAGAAGAAAATCTTGATATCATGGAGCCTACGAACTGGACTACTAGTATGACTCCTAGTAATCCACCGCACTACATAGCAGCCGTGGGTATCACTCCTAAATCTGCAAACAATACCCTCCGCGCTCGATTTGCAACTGGAGACTATCGTTCTAAGACTTGGCAGCATTCTAGCCCAGCATTCTTTGGATCGCGCCTTGCTGAGTCAGGTGCGGATAAGGCCACCTTTGAGCAGATGCGCGCCTATCACCCTTATCAGCTAGTTAATGTAGAAATCGGTGGCGGTCTTACATCCTCTCCGATTGAGAGCATTGGGCGTAATGGATTCTACGGAATCACCAGTGACGGTGAGCAGGTCTCCTTCATCTCCACCTTGGAAGTCCCCATGCATCCGCCACTTTCACTCGCGGGCTATAGCGGCATGCGCCTCACTCCCGGCTGGTTCAAAGGCACACAGCGTACCATTTTCGAAGGCGGTAGCTCAAACCTCATTCGCCAGCAGTACCAGTCTGGCGTACCTGGTGTAGGTATAGGGAACTCCTTCGCCGACCCTGCACTACCAGCAAATGAGATTCACCGCTCCTACAATCACAACTACCCACTCATCTACGGTCAAGAAGTCATCTTCGATGACTACTACGACCATGGGCTCATCATCAACGACGCACTCTGGGATAGATTCTTCACCTCCTCCATCACGGATATGCCTAGTGCCACAGGCACGATAGACGCACGCGACACCCTCACGAGCTTCTTAAGCGGAGAGGAGCCCCTCCCTGTCTCCCGTCACGTGAAGGCGACAAATGCCTACCCTGACGAAGCCATCATCGAGCGACTCATGGCAGAAGACGGCTGGAAGTACGTCGCGCAGTTCATTCAGATCAATGGTGGTTT
>CAYJNX010000262.1:0-2117 GCA_964371525.1 uncultured Akkermansia sp.
ATCTTCTTTTTGTTTAGAGTGAGACGAGCGCATGTGAGATCATGTTGTAATTCTTGGCGCGTGGCGACAGCAAAAGGTCTCCCCTTCATCTTTATCCCGCAGAGCACGAGGATAAGACCACCGAGGAAATGCACACCGAAGCAAATAGCCGCAGCATACACGAGAGGCATCCAGATATTCAGCAGCACAACTGCCATAACCCAGAAGGCAATATAGGAAAGCGCAAGGAAGACCACCCCGACGAGAAACAGGATGACACGCGCGGCCTGATGCCTCGCGTACTCCTTACACTCCTCGGCAAAGAGCTGCGCAAGCGCAGAGATATGAGCGATCACCTGCTCCACTATCGCGCCAACAGAAAAACTGGAGCGACAACGTTCGACGACCTTATCCTTGAGCCAAGATCCAAGCATAAAAAAAATAAGCTACCTTCCAAGCATGCCCCGACTTGTACTACAAGCGCGAACAGCTGAGAAGATAGCGGAAAGCGGTTGTACTATCGACGGTTACCGACGATGAGTCCGAGAAGCATGCCGATGATCACGCCAAGACCGAGCGCAGAGAGAACACTAGCATTCGGGTTCTCCTTCACGTATTCCTCACCAGCCTTATGCGCATCACGAGCCTTCGTGCAGGTGGCATCCCACTGATTATTCAGCTGGCTGCATGCACCATGTGTGTACTGGCGAACGTGAGCCACCTGAGAAGAGGTAGCGCGACGGATTTTATCATATTGCTCGGCGGCGAAACGGCGAGCCTCGCTCAAGCGGTGAGAATTTCCCTTAGTCGATTCAGGGCTTGCTGCAGGTACAGCTTCAGTAGTTACTTCAGATTCCATAATAGGTGATATTCTTAATGGTGAATAAAGCGCTTTATAATACAAGCTAAGATATTCCTCAAGCGCTGGGAGGATTATAAGCACAACAAGCGCACAATGCAAGCGTTTAAAATAAAATGACAAACTTTTAAGCCTCACCACCCCCCTACTCATTCGCGCCCACCCATCCAGCACAGCGATGCATGACAAGAGACTAACAAGCCTAGCCAGCTCTCCGCGAATAGCATTAGCCCTACTCCGACTCAGCATGAGCGGAAGGCAGAAGATGAGAGACTAGTCTCATCAATCCCCCCCGGCATCGCCAGCCCCGCCTCCGTCATCGCTAGGCTGCTGCCTCTCCTTCATCACGGTTTTGAGTGCGGTGTTCTCAGCAAGGAACGCACGCAGAGCATCGGCACACTCGCGAGCCTCATAGAGATCATCAAAGAAGAGGTAGCCGAAGAAGACTTTCTTGAATCCCTTTCTGGGTTTAATGGCTGCTTCGAGCGTGGTATACGCTCCAATGGTGATAGTGAGGATGATTTTTTTATAATCCCCCTCACGGAGCTGAAAGCTCCTGTGAGCTACCCTCGTATACTTCCAGTTCGCGTACAGGACTAGAAGCGCGATAAGGAAGAAAAACGCACCGCCAGCTGCCCCCACCCAAGCGTGAGGGGCGGAATGATCCACCAAGCACAGCCACATCGTCAGCCAGCCCAGAGAGAAGAGCGTAAAAACGAGATAAAAAGTCAGCCGCAGATAGCGAGCCAGCTTATTGCGCGTCATCTGATTCACACGCAGCGTCTCCCCCTCTAGCTCAAGACTGAGTGAGTCATCTTTCGTTTCAAGGTGGTGTGATTTAATCTTCATCGAGAGTCATTCTAACACAGAGAAAGGCAGAGGTAAATAGAGAAAGAAGAGGGCTAAGCAAACCACCTCGCCTTTCAAGATCGTTTCTGTCAGAGCATTACATGCTGTAAGCTTGACAGCTGCAAAGAATGTGCTTAATATTATAAAAGTGGCAGTTCCCGCCACGCGATACTAGCTTTATTGAACTTAATTACGATGATTCATTTTCCTTCATTTCTTGTGCCTGCTTTCAGCAGCATTGCTCTAATTTCATGTATTTCATCTGACGATACGGCCTTCCAGCTGATGATGGGGAAAAGTCCTCAGGAGATCATCAGTGCCATTGGTCCTCCCCATGCTGTCACAGGAAGTGTGGAGAATGGACAGATGTCATGGACGAAGTATGATGTCATGGACGGTAGTGAGATAGGCACTTATTCTGTCGAAAGCT
>CAYJNX010000263.1:0-2107 GCA_964371525.1 uncultured Akkermansia sp.
GCGGAGTTGAATAACTGGGACTTTTGCCATAACGTGCGCGAGGGTATCAGAGAGTTAGATTCCAGTCAAGACTTTTCTGAGAAGCTGCGGTTTTTTAAAAATAGACAGCAAGAATTATAGCTGATAAAATAGGCTCAATGGCACAGTGCATCATCAAAAAAGCGACAGAAAAGGAAAAAACAGCACTCATCGCGCTAGGGTGTAAAATCGTGGATGTCTACGAGAGAACACATCTCGGTGATGATGTCGCGGATGGCTACCTCGACAGTGGTGCTTGTGACAGAGATCTAGCATCTCTCTATGGGAATGCCAGCGTCATCCTCGATGGGGAGACTCTGCTGGGCTTTATCTTCATTCATGAAAATGAGATACAGGGACTGGCTGTCGATGTGCCCTACTGGGGGAAAGGGATTGCACAATTGTTAGTAGCCTACGCCGAGGGGCAGATTTCGCAGCAGCACTCAGAAGTCGTGCTTGAGTGCTTCGAGAGCTCGCCACGCGCTAATCGCTTCTACCTGAAGATGGGCTTCACAGCTAGCGGACTCGTCGATGGAGACGGTGGCAGACGCATACTCTATAAAAAATCCCTGTAGTGTATCATCTCTGAGCTTCATTTGCAGAGAGTTAGATAAGACTAATTTGCGTTTTTTCTTGCCTGCGTGAGGGCTTTTAAAGTAGAATGATTGTAATCATTTTAACCTAGATCGCCCATGAAGAAAAAAACGCTCCTTATTGCCGCGCTTGCGCTCCCAGTTGTCAGCTTCACAGCCTACCAGCTCGTTGAAGTCGCCATGACGATGCGCACGGATTCCACGATTAATAACACCCTTGACTCCATGAGCAAGGAAGAAAGAGAAACTCTCGCCGCCAGCGTGCTCGACCGCAAATGTGGTCTGTGTCACAATGCCGATGCTAAGGCAAATCCTGTCATCAACATCCTCAGCGGTGGCCTCATGAAGCAGGATATCCTCGGAGCTCAGCGCAGCTACCTGCTCCAGCCTGACAGCGACCTGCGCCACTTCAGCGTCGACATGCTGAAGCTCGACCGCGTCTTGACAAAGAGAAGCATGCCTCCTATCCAGTACAAGGTCATGCACTGGGGGGATTATATCAGCGACGCAGACGTAAAACTCATCCAGACCATCATTCCACAGGATAAGCTTAATCTCTTGAAGTATAGCCCCATCGCGAATGATTTCACCCCCATGGGGACCTACGCGCTGAAGGTGGAGCTCGGGCATCTCCTCTACTTTGACAAGCGACTTTCTAGCGACGACACGGTATCCTGCGCTAGCTGCCATGACCTGACGAAGGGCGGCACGGACAACTTAGAAAAATCCGAAGGCGTGTTCAAGGATGGCAAGGCACAGCTCGGTGGCGTGAATGCCCCTACTGTCTATAATGCCGAGCACCACATCAAGCAGTTCTGGGATGGCCGCGCCGCTGACCTGAAGGAACAGGCAGGTGGACCACCGCTTAACCCTGTGGAAATGGGCTACTCACACCCTGACGACTGGAAGACCATCGCAGCGAAGCTCGCAAAGGATGATCGTCTTGTCAATCTCTTCCAGAAGGTCTATCCCGATCAGGGCATCACAGGCGATAGCATCACCGATGCGATAGCCGCGTTTGAAAAGATACTCACCACGCCAAACAGCGCATTCGACCGCTACTTAAAGGGAGATCAGGCTGCGATGACAGATCAGCAGAAGAATGGCTACGCCCTCTTCACGGAGCATGGCTGCTACACCTGCCACGCAGGCCCCGCCCTCGGTGGTCGCAGCTTCGAGTATATCAATACCTACGCGGATATGCGCGAGCATATGGAGGACCCAGCCGACGATGCTGCACGTGGGCGCATGGACTTCACGAAGAATGAGGCTCATGAGGATCAGTTCCGCGTGCCCACTCTTCGTAATGTCGCGCTGACCGCTCCCTACATGCACACAGGTAAGGTCGCGAAACTCGCAGATGCCGTCAGCCTCATGTTCAAGACACAGGCTGATGTAGATCCTAGCTACGATATGGTAGCGGATGTCACCGCCTTCCTCGAAGCTCAGACGGGCGAGTACAAGGGCAAGCCTCTCGATAAGCTGACTCCTGAAGA
>CAYJNX010000264.1:0-1994 GCA_964371525.1 uncultured Akkermansia sp.
CTCCGCGTCTTCAAGGTCTATATCGACCTTTGCTAAGCAGGAAGAAATAATTTGAGTATCGTTGAATTTTAAAAAAAGCGAGCTGCCACTCATGATAGATAAATACTAGTAGGTGCTTGGGTATGGAGGTGCTTTTCCTCTAGGACACCTCTTTAACATATCATTATTGAACTCTTTAGCAAGCCTTTTTTCAAGCTGCCTTTTACAGAAAAAATACGCATTACCGCTTGCAAATCCACATAGGAGCTGCTATCTTTTAAATAACTCTTCAACAACACTTGTATTATTTACCCCTCAAACATCCTTACCATGAAAATACACTCCCATTTTTTCTTATGCTTGTTCACCCTATTATTCTACTCCTGCGTCACGCCTGAAGAAAAAGTATTGCTAGACGCTGCAAACAAAGGCGACATAGCGACAGTCAAGAAAAGCTTAGCGCAAGGCGTCGATATAGATGCAAAACCATTTTGGGGACTCTCGCGATCCAGCGATGACGGCGATTTGCGCGGCTGCACACCGCTGATGCGTGCGGCATATTATGGAAAACTAGAATTAGTAAAATACCTTATTTCGCAAGGTGCCAATGTCAATGAGGAATCTAGACCCTCAAAATATACAGCTCTCACGATAGCGGCAGAGCAAAACCAACTCAGCGTTGCTAGATACCTATTGAGCAAAGGCGCGGAAATAGACGCGATGGATACAGATCGTTACACAGCACTCCATTATGCCGCAGAAAATGGTTATACAGAAATGAGTAAATTGCTCGTCGCTCACGGTGCTAATGCGAAAGCTTATGGCGGTTATGGTTTTATTTCCAAAACGCCTGCCGATTTGGCTCGTAAAAATGATCACCTAGCACTGGCTGCCATGCTCGCTGGAGAAAGCTACATCGAGCCAAGCCAGAACCAACAAAGCATAGCGCAGAGAACGCCTCCCGCCTCCAGCTCACACGGCTACACATCACCAAGTTATGCTGCTGGAAGCAACTCTAGATCTGCTTCAAACTCCTACAATGAATACCCTAAGAACATGTCTGAGTATCGCCAGTCTATCGCAAAATTGACAAGCCTCTGTGAGCACGAAATAGACCTAATCAAGTCTCAGCGTAGCCAATTAATCCAGCGAATCGCCAGAGGACCCCAAACCCATCAAAGCACGACCGCGCTCTTTCAGGGGAAGAATCAAGCAGATCAGCTCATCTATCAGCGATATAGCTACTACAGTACACTGAAGAGCCAAGTCACAAATAACTTCTTGAGCGTTGCCTCAGCGAGTGAGCGTGCAGAACTCAGCAAGGAATCCGCGGACACAGTCATCAAGCTCAATCTCATGATGAATGCCATGGAGCAATCCAAGCGCGAGCACGCAGAACGACTTAAAGAACATCAACGTCGTCAACTACAGCGATTAGATGCACCTAGATACAATTAGCAGAGAATCGCGCGCAGCTCACATCTCATCTGAGAAAATATGCCATCTCCACGATGCTGAGCCTAAGGGGGCAAAAGGCGTGCTGTTTCGCTCATTTTCGAGATCATCATTCTGCTCGGACTAATTTTGCAAGATCCTCCTAAGCCTCCCTCACCCAGATCCAATCATTTTCCGACGAGAGCTCAGGCGCGAAGTGGTAGCCATGCCACGAGAAACGCTTGAGCTCTTCTGCCTCTGAGATTCCCTGCTCCAGCATGAAACGTAGCATCTCACCGCGCGCCATCTTCGTGTAGACGACCACCTGACGCAGCTTGCCCGCCTTTCTCTGAAGGAAGCTCGTGTGGACGACGCGCACAGCTGCCTCCACCTTCTTCCAGTGGAATGCCTGCTGCTCCTCCTTCGACGCGAGGTAGACCAGCGTGCCGCCTGCTTGCTGCACATCGTCAATGAGAAGGGGCGTGAGGATGTCACGCCAAGATCTATCGACGCGTATGCCCGCCAATGGGAGCTTGAGCGCGCTTTCCATACGATAAGGCGCGATGGCATCAAGGGGGCGC
>CAYJNX010000265.1:0-1981 GCA_964371525.1 uncultured Akkermansia sp.
AGCTGGCAGGCGGTTTTCCCATAGCCTAGTTTCAGGATGATGCCTGCTTCCCTTGCTGCTGGTGGCGTGGTGGGAAGGTAGGAGCCATCGAGGCTAGCGGTGTAGCTGACTGTTGTCAGTAGTAGTCCTGAGGCTTGCAGGGCGAGGCTGCTGACGATGCTGCCGAGGTAGGGGATGCCAGCGGTGCAGATGAGGAGTAGTCCCATGCCCATGACGAGGGGGAGTAGTGGCGCGATGAGGATGTTTGTCAGCATGCCAAAGGGGTTCCAGCTGCCGAAGTAGCTCATGAGGATGGGCAGGGAGATGAGCCACGCGATGGCGGAGATGAGGAGATTGGCGCGTAGGAAGGCTTCGAGTTTTACTTGTGCCTGTTCGAAGCGTGTGTAGAGGGGGCGTGGCAGGTAGCTGTCAGGGCCAAACCATGGGCTACTTGTTCTGATGATGTGGATGACGAGGAGGATGCCCGCATAGACGAGGAAGGAGAGCAGGAAGCCTGCTTGCATGAGTTGCTGCGGGGAGATGAGGATGCTGGCGAGGGCGACGGCGGCGAGTAGGTTCATGGGGCTGATCTGGCGGCGTAGCAGGAAGCCGCTAAGGAGGAGCACGAGCATGAAGTAAGCACGCAGCGAGGAGACTGCCATGCCGGTGAGGAAAACGTAGAAGCCGACGAGCAGGAGGATGCAGACGATGTTCACCTGACTGGGGAGGCGGAGGGGGAGGACGCGCTGGAGGAGGCGTAGGAAGAGCCAGAGGAGGCCTGCGACGATGCCGACATGGAGTCCACTGACGGCGAAGGCGTGCAGTCCGCCGCTCCACTGGAAGAGTTCGAGGGTTTCCGCATCCGCTTGTCCTTTTTCTCCGAGGACGAGGGCGGCGAGGACTTGGCGGCGGGGGTCGTTTGCTTTTTCTGGCTCATCTGGGATGAGCTGGCGGAGGAGGATGGCGCGCCAGCGGGCGGCTTGCCCGCGTAGGGCTGCCCATGATGGTGGGCGGTCTAGTATGTCCATGGACTGGACGCTGATGCTGCCTATGATGGTGTTGCTTCTGAACCACGCGGCTTGGTCGAAGCTTCCGGGGAGTCGCTCGGCGGCTGTGGGGAGTGTGCGCGGTGTGCCGTGGATGCGGACGCGGTCTCCGAGTTCGCCGCTGAGGCGGCCTCGGAGGTGAATTTTTAATGGGGCGTGATGCTCTATCTCTAGCAGTGCGCTGTATTCTGAGCGTCGGATGAGTGTGCCGTTCAGGTGCAGCTCAGGGGCGAGGAGTAATGCCTCGTGTGCGTGCTGGTATGCGGCATGTGTCTGTTCTAACTGGTAGGCTGCGTAGCCACTGATGAGGCTACTGATGAGGAGGAGTCTCCAGCGTTTCTGCCATAACAGGTAGGTTAGGGGCAATAAAAGGAGGGCGTAGTAGCCCATGCCGTCTCTGCTTCCTAGATGGATGCTGATGAGGCAGATAAGGGGGAGCAGGAGGGGGGCGCGGTTGAGCAGCCTATGCAGCGGCGCGGTGTGGCTCAACCTAGGGGGCATTGGGACGCGTCCGCTTAGGGTTTATAGACGGTGACGGGTCCTGTCTGGCTGGACTGGACGGAGCGTATGCGCTGGACGGCGGCTATGATGTGCTGTGCGCCTGTGGCTATTTCTTCCTCGGTGCAGTAGCGGTTCAGCGAGAGGCGCAGGGCTTCGCGGGCTTCTGTATCACTGAGTCCCATGGCGGTGAGGATGTGGCTGGGCTTCGGGTTCGCACTGGAGCAGGCCGAGCCTGCGGCGCAGAGGAGTCCCGAGGCTTCTAGGAGCAGTGAGAGGGGCTCAGCGCGGCAGCCGGTGATGCGGAGGTTAAGCACATTGCCGACGCGTGCAGTGGCGGCTTCGCCTTGGACGATGACGGGGAGGTCTGCGGCACGGAGCTGGGCTAGCAGCTTATCGCGTAAGCTGGCGAGTTCGCTGTAGGTCTCTCGTGCGGCGAGTGCGCTGGCTGCGGCTGC
>CAYJNX010000266.1:0-1944 GCA_964371525.1 uncultured Akkermansia sp.
GGACGAAGTATAGTTTCGTTTTTAAGACTAAGCCGCTGACGATGGATTTCAATACTACCTACACCATCACAAACAAGAGCTCACTCTATGCCATATCCAGCATCACAAACAGGCGTGTAAAACTCAGTAAAATGCGCTATGTGCTGGGGAACAAAAGCTACAACTGCGGTACCACATCCGCCACGATATCGGTAAAGGATAGGCATTTTGAAGTCTTGCCTGGCGGCAGTACCACATTCACGGTTACGTCGAATCTGATCCCCTTTGCCAAAACACCTTCTAACCTCTTTAACACCAAAGTAAGGGAGGGCTCGAAATCCAATATTAAATTATTAGTCACGGATCAGCTGCTATTCGATTTCACGTACATCAAGCGCTAAACGCTATTAGTAGGTTGTCATATTATGCTTAAGGCCACCATAAAAGCTCTCAAAGCACGTGCCGAAAAGCCCGAAGCGAATAAGCAACGAGTAGGCGAAAGCTACATCCTTGAGCAGCTCGCAAAGCTAGAGCAGTCAGAGCTCTCGCCTTCCTTAAAGGCTTTTCTTCCTGTTTATAAAGAGATGCTATCATCACCTGACAAAAAGATCTCATTCCGCGATCTGGAAGATGAGTTTTACATCTACGTGAGCCTCATTTATTCAGCCTACGATAATATACTCTTCAAGATAGATCATTTAACCCCTATATACCAGTCCAGTAATCAGGAGACCAGTACTGCCCTTCAGCGGGTACAGACGGCATGTGAGAAGGAGTTGGAACTGCTCAACGATCCCGCAGTGCAAGCTTTTATTCTGCGCAGTGTAAGACTATAGCTAAGAGAGTCTCCGCTCCTGATGCTATTAATGTACGCGATGATGATTCTGATCCAGAGAAGCTAGCCAAATTAGAAGAGGAATACGCGCTCAAGCGAGACCGTGAAATCGTAGAAGAACTACGCCCCCATCTCACCTCCTTGCCCGCCCCAATTGCCCAAGGCTTTAAACAATACTTCAACCGCCCCGCGGAGGGTTACCCCCTCTTTGGAACTTGTGAGGAAAAACGCGGGAAATTAGATGATAATGAACTGCTTGCTATCTATTTGATACAAGATGCACTGTCAGCAGCGCGTAGAATTCAGAGCGCAAAGACTCGAGAGAGTAGTATGATTATCGACGTTCTCTGACACCAGCGTAGGTGCTATTTATGAGGTACGACCCTCACATATAAATGATTATAGCTTAATTACCATTCACGAGAAGCACTCTATGCTAAGTATGGCTAGATTATCCAAAAGGAGCTAGGGCAGGGAGTTTATCGTCTTTATAGTCGAGTAGTGAAGAGTTTAAGGATTCAAGAAACAGATGCTATGAACGATTGCTTTATGCCTTGTGCGATTTTTCGAATGGTGTTGCGCTCCAGCGTCTATTCAAGTAGAAACTTCCTGCCATAAATATAAAACTCACTACCTTTAAAGCATTCTTCATTAGGGTATGATTCACGCGCAAGATGAATTAACTCTATAGCGCTCTTTTTCTCTAATGGTGTAAGCTCCGCTGCATGATCCGTGAGAACTAGCCAGAAAAGACTATTAACCATATCACTCGGTCCTTCGAAAACTTCCTGATCATGTTGATTTTCATATATTGTAATCCTTGAAAGAAGGAAGAATGCTGGTAGATAATAACGCATATATGCGCTAGAAAATATATAACATGGTAAAATGAGTGTGTCACCGGGGATAGAAAATATATAATCCCAGCTACAGCTATCCCATGGCATTCTCTTTTTATACGTGTCTTTGATAAAGGCGATCAACCCCTCATGATGAGCGTCTGCATTGTTTAAGCATTGTACATAAGTGCCTTTCTTCGGGAAAGCATTAGTGGGGAATATTTTTCTTAATTCCATTAAGGGGACCTTGCAAAATTAGCAGCTTCGGATTTTGCTTGCAGTTTGGATGAT
>CAYJNX010000267.1:0-1931 GCA_964371525.1 uncultured Akkermansia sp.
ATTTTACAAAACCAGGCACGATACCCGAGTACATCAGCTGTATATAATTAACCGATCTCGCGAGGAGGAACTCCTTCGGGTGCTCGCTGATACCCGCGACCCAGTGTTTTTTGAGAAAGTCATAGGCATCTTCATAAGCGATAGCCTTCACCACAGCAGTCTTACCCTCCTGACTCGTGAAGCCATAGTACTGACTCAGCGCATAGGGCTTCTTCATATACAGCGTGTCAGAAGTCATCGCATAAGGCGTGAAGCCGAACTCACGGCGGAAATCCTCCTTGAAAGAAGCATCCTTCGTCATGCTAGAGATATTCTCTATATCAGAATACATCATCACCGTCTGAGGGTAGGACTTCTTACCATCAAGCACGTGATAATAGAGCAGCTGCGTGCTCATAAACAGAACGAGAGAATAGGCGAGCGTCACAGCCACGCGCTTCATCCACGCGTAGTGACACATCTTCGGGTGGAAGCGGCATAGGAACCAGATGAACACAGGAAGCAGTAAGACCGCCTGATGCCTCCATGTCATGACATCCCATAAGATAAAAAGAAGAAGATAAAACAGCCAGCGCGCCTGCACACCCCTCTTCGCCGCAAAAAAGCACAAAACTACAAGGAAAAAGAGATGGGTGAAAAATCCCATATCCGCCACGACATAGCGGAACTGAGCGGGCCAGGCTAGGAGAATGAGCACCAGCATCGCCACATAGGACAGCGCCGTGAAAACCCTCCTTCTCATGCTCCAGAGAAAGAGCACATTAGAGACGACCCACAGCAGCGCGCAGTACAAGTGCATCACACGAGCCGTGCCTGCGATACGCTCTTCTTCTGCGAAGAAAACATCCCCTATCGCGTTCAACTTAAGCTTCATCCACAGCGGGTGCCAGTCATCATGTAGCCCGCTAGGATTAAAATAGAAATGACTAAAATCGTAAGAAATGAGCAGGGGACTGCTCGCCACGAAGAAGGCGTACAGGTAGAGCGCAAAAAATATCCACACGAGGCTCTTCTTAGCGAGATTCATCAGCTCATTCATTCCCGAATTATGGCAAACTGAGCGCGCGAGACCAAGCATAAAAAATCTGAGCAATAAAAAAGCAAGAGCTCCATGAAGAAGATCTTGCTTTTTTGCTAAGCCGGTTATCAGATTTGAACTGATGACCGTCCGATTACAAATCGGGTGCTCTACCACTGAGCTAAACCGGCGTGCGGGGACATATTACAGAAAAATCAGATGCGTTGCAAGCTTTATTTTGCATTTTCAGCATTTTTTTTATTTTCGCCTCTCACCGCGGCAGAAAAACAGCTAGATGTGATCAGAAAGTTTAGCTTAAACTCTATTTCTCACTTGACCTAGGGACTCAATTCTGCTTAAATAATTTTGTAAACCATTTTTACTTTGACGTATGAAAAAGACAACTCTCACTCTTGCTGTTCTCACTTCGGTGATTCTCGCTTCTTGCTGCTCACAGGAATACTCCGTACCACCACTCGCTCCTATGCCACGCTTCCAGGAAGACCCAATGGTGATCCAAGAGACAGCAGTGGAAGAAATCCCTGTAGAAATCACGAAGTAAGCTTCGTTTCACTCAGCAGAAGCAGCTCCTGCCCCTGCTGAGCTAGATAAGTTTCATTAATATGTTTTTAGAAAAAGCTCCATTCCTCGGGATGGAGCTTTTTTAAGGTATTGCTATCAGTGATGGCTGCCTAGAAAAATGCGTAGACCTAGCTTTTCTGCTAAGTCTACGCGCCTTCTCTTTATATGATATGTAGGTGTAGGTCATGGGAAGATGTCATGACTTCGTCATTGCGTCACCCGAAAGAAATAATTGAGCTTTGTTTTGGAGATGTATGTATATCTTATTTCCTTGCCCACGGCTCGTCAAGCATATCGGAAGATATGCTTGACTCTTGGGTAGCTAGTGCGC
>CAYJNX010000268.1:0-1923 GCA_964371525.1 uncultured Akkermansia sp.
CGGCGGGAATCGAACCCACATCTACCCTTTAGGAGAGGGTCGTTCTATCCGTTGAACTACGGGGCCAATTACTAGGACGCGCCTATTACAGCTTAATTAAACGGCAATAGCAAGCATAAAAGCCAACTATACGTCATTCATTACATATACTCACTTAAAAATGCTTGCTAATTACCTCACAAGAGCGTAGAATCGCGCGCATGAGCACCGAGCCAGACAACACAAACAGCGCAAAACGCGACTTCATTCGCGATATGATTACCCACGACCTCGCTGAAGGTTATTGTCAAGTTCCTATCACTCGCTTTCCACCTGAGCCTAATGGTTACCTGCATATTGGGCATGCGAAAGCCGTGTGTCTGAACTTCGGTCTGGCACAAGAATACGCCTCCCTCGGCGCGCGCTGTCACCTACGATTTGACGACACGAACCCCTGCAAGGAAGACGTCGAGTTCGTGCGCTCTATTCAGGAAGATATCAAGTGGCTCGGCTTCGACTGGGGCGATCACCTGTATTTTGCCTCCGACATTTTTCAGTTCTACTACGACTGCGCCGTTCACCTGATCAAGAACGGTCTCGCTTACGTGGATCTTCAGGATAGAGAGACAATTCGCTCCCAGCGTGGTGACCTCGTCACAGCAGGAACACACTCCCCCTACCGCGACACGCCAGTAGAAAAGAATCTTGAACTCTTCACCGCCATGAAGGACGGTAAGTTCAAGGAAGGCGAAGCCGTGCTCCGCGCGAAGATAGACATGGCGAGCTCCAACATGAACATGCGCGACCCTGTCATCTACCGCATCTCCTACGAATCACATCACAACACAGGCACAGCATGGTGCATCTACCCCATGTATGACTTCGCCCATCCGCTGGAAGATGCCTACGAGCATATCACGCATTCGCTCTGCACACTTGAGTTTGAAAACCACCGCCCTCTCTACGACTGGGCTATTGAGAACTGCCCTGTGCCAGCCACGCCGAAGCAACGCGAGTTCTCACGCCTGAATATCACCTACACCGTCATGAGCAAGCGCAAGCTACGCGAACTCGTTGAGAACGGACACGTGACAGGCTGGGATGACCCTCGTATGCCTACACTCTGCGGCATGCGTCGTCGCGGCTACCCCGCACCCGCCATCGTCGCCTTCTGTGAAGGTGTCGGCATCACGAAGTTTAATGGTAACACAGACGTCGCACGCCTCGAAAACGCTGTACGCAGCGAGCTAAACACGAACGCACCTCGCCACATGGCAGTCATCGCTCCTCTGAAGCTCGTACTCACGAACGTAGCAGACGACTTCCAAGAAGAAGTAGAACTCGTCATCAACCCTGAGCAGCCAGAACTCGGCAAGCGCAGCGTCACCCTGACGAAAGAAGTCTACATCGAGCAGGATGACTTCATGATAGAGCCACCGAATAAGAAGTACAAGCGTCTCAGCCCCGGTGCCTGCGTGCGCCTACGTGGAGCTTACTGCATCGTGGCGAAGGAATTTGACACCGACGCAGATGGTAATGTCACAGAAGTACGCGCCGAGCTCATTCCTGACACCATAGGTCAGCCACCCCCAGAGGGCATCAAGTGCAAGGCTGCCATTCACTGGGTCTCCGCACGCCTCGGCGTACGCGCAGAAGTACGCATGTACGACAGACTCTTCGTCGACGAAGCACCAGATGCGCATCCAGAAGGCTTCCTCGCCTCCATGAACACGGATTCTCTCACAGTCATCTCTGAGGCGTACATCGAGCCAGCACTGGCCGCAGTCAGCCCTGAATATCTTTGCCAGTTCGAACGCCTCGGGTACTTCGTAGCCGACCGTCACGAACACAGCCCAGAACGCCCCATTTTCAATCGCTCCGTAGGTCTCCGTGACTCATGGGCGAAACAACAAAAAGCATGAGTAAAACAGTAGAATTTAAAAG
>CAYJNX010000269.1:0-1860 GCA_964371525.1 uncultured Akkermansia sp.
GCGGCAAGGGCAAAGGTCCTAAGGGTGGCATGCAGTGCGGCAAGGGCAAAGGTCCTAAGTGCGGCATGAAGGGCGGCAAGGGCAAAGGTCCTAAGCCAGCACCAGCTCCAGCACCAGCACCTGCACCAGCTCCTCAAGCTTAATTTAGCAACTAGCGTTTTTTATAGCAAATAAAAACATGATCACCCCTTGCTCTTCGGAGTGAGGGGTGATTTTTTGCTGTCGCGTTGGGGTTATGGGCGGTGCTTACACTAGCGTAGAACCACGGTCAACTCTCCGGCGCGCCTAGCGCAGGGTAGCGGTTTTTCGCGACGGCTTAGGGCTCTTCCTCGCCGAGGATCAGCCTGATGATCATCTGCGCTTGGTGTGCCGCGCAGAGCATCACACGTGGAGCGACGAGGGGTTCGCCTTCCGCGACGGCACTTTCTCCGTCTCCACTCAGGTAGAGTCGCTTCATGAGTCGCTTCGTTTGGATCGCGTTCGCACTTCCATAGCCCGCCAGTCCCGAGGCTGCCACCAGCCGTGTAGCAGGGCATTCGCTCAGGATGGTGTTCACGAGCATTGCTTTGCTTGTGTCGACATCGAAGGCTTCACAGACGATCTCATAGGTGGAAAAGAGCTCAAGGCAGTTTTCTTCCGTGACGCGGCTCTGGGCGAGCTCTAGTTGTACGCAGGGATTGACCTCGCGTAGTAGCTCAGCTAGTGCTTCTGTCTTCGCTGTGCCGAGATGCTTGATGCTATAGGCTTGTCGGTTGAGATTCGACGCGTCGACGTGGTCGAAGTCCACGAGGAGGAGTTTTCCTATGCCCGCGCGTGCTAGCATGATGGCCACATGAGAGCCGAGTCCACCGAGCCCAGCGATGGCGACGGAGGCGGCGTTGAGCTTTTCAAATACAGGATACGTGATGCGCTCGATGAGGGCTTGCTTCCACGCTTCCGTGCTCAGGGGATTCAGGGGAATTGGGCTGTCTGCTGTCATTTAACCTCCTCCGACGAAGTGGACGATCTCGATGCGGTCACCAGCTTGGATGATGTAGCTGGCGTATTGGCTGCGGGGGAGTATGTCGCCGTTGAGCTCCACCGCGACGCGCCCAGTCGTGTACCCTCGCGCTTCGAGTAGTGCTAGCATGCTGAGCTGCGACGCGAGTGGCTGGGCTTCGCCATTGATGGTGACAGTTGCTATAGGTGTATCGCTCACGTGGGCAGTATAGCATAGCGACACAGGGGGAGGCGAACATAAAAAAAAGCCCGCCTTCTTCCTGCGAGCTTTCTTCTGTCGTGCTTGTTTTCTTATTCTGCTTTCTTATTCGGGTTTTTTATGTCCCTTTTTCGGGTGACCACGGCGGATTTGGCGTTCTTCGCGGTATTTTTTCAGTGCGGCCTTTTCGTTCGCGTCCAGTATGCCATCCTTATTCGTGTCAAACTTCTTCATCAGCTTCTCGCGCATCGCGTCCTTGCGGTTAGGGCTCTCTGGGTGATGAGGACGCGCTGTCGCGGTAGTCAGGCAGAGGATGCCAGTGGCGATGATGGTGATGATGCTTTTCATGATGAGGGGAAGGCGTGATGTGGTTTCTGTGATGATAGGCAGCCTTGCTGCGCTTAGCCTAATCTTTAGAACGCGAAATTGCAAGATTTTCTACAATTAAATATTTGTAAGGGAAATTAACTATTTTCGATTGGGGATGCTATATTGTTTGATTTAAGTACAATTCGCTATGATTGAGTGCTGTAAGTGAAAATATTACTGGATAATTTACCGATGATGTGAGATTAGTCTTGCATTTTTCTCCCAGATATGGCATATGTCTGCCAGTTTACACTAACGTCATGCCAAAAGATACAACCATCAAAAAAATTCTT
>CAYJNX010000270.1:0-1855 GCA_964371525.1 uncultured Akkermansia sp.
AGCTACGCGCGTCAAACATCTTCCGTGACCTTGAGAACCTAGACACCCTCGTGAACCGCCTAAACATCGCCACTGGCCTACGCCTCCAAGTGATGGATGACGGGGAAACCACGCGACTACTCTACCTACAGGCACGAAAAATCATCAACAAGAACAAAGAACTAAAAGAAAAACGCGTCCTGCTGCTACACGTCGGGCATGGGAACACGCGCGTCATGGCCTTCGAAGGCAAGCGCATCAACTTCTATGCCTGCTACCGCATGGGCTCATCCCGCGCGGCAGAATCCATAGGTGTCGCTGACTGCGCCTACTCGCAGGACGAAAGCAGCCTCATCCATGACCACCTACGTGGCGTCATCGAGCAGGTAGGCTACGACTACTACAGACGCTTCGAAGACAAGCCCGACACCCTGCTCATCCTCACGCCTGAGTTCCAGCGCATCCACGGCCTTGATTGCAGCGGAGAAAACTGCGTGAAAGACAGACTAGGAAGCTACATCGCGGAACTCAGCTCCCTCGCCCTGAACCAGCGCGTCGAACGCTACAAACTCAGCTACGCCAGCGTGCGCAGCTTCCTGCCCACCCTCATCTTTTACCGCCTCTTTGCCGAGCAGCTCGACGCGAAAGAAGTCATGATCTATGCGGAAAACGCCGAGTTCAGCTACCTACGCACCCTCATGCCGAGCCTCAAGCAGAACCGAGCACTAGCGAAAGAAGTAATCCACTTCTCCACCCTACTCGCGTCACGCTACCTCGTCAGCGGCGTGCATGGAGAACAGGTAGCACACCTCTGCGGACTCCTCTTTGACCAGCTGGCAGAGTTGCATCATCTACGCTCTCATGACAAACTGCTCCTGCATGTGGCAGCCATCCTGCATGAAGTAGGCACGGCGATCAGCCCGAAAAGCCACCACCACCACAGCCAGTACATCATTCTGAACTCCGAGCACTTCGGACTCTCGCAAGTCGACGTAGAAATCGTCGCCCTGCTCGCGCGCTACCACCGACATGGAGCACCATCGACACGACTGAGACTCTATGCGGAAATGGAAGAAAAAGACAGACTACGCGTGCAGAAACTCGCCTCCTTACTCCGCATAGCGGACGCGATGGAACGCTCCCATGCCACACGCATCCAAGACTTCTCCGTACGCATGCACCCACGACTAATTGAGCTCGTCGTACCAGATGTGCATGACCTGAGCATAGAAAACCTCGCACTCAGGCAGAAGTCCGACCTATTTACGGACATCTTTGGCTACGACATCCACCTCGTACCAGCGGCGGGAGGAGCATTATAGACGCACACGAGCGAGCGCAACACCCATTTAGGTGTCGGTGTGTTGCAGGGTTCGCTGCTGTGGCTGTGCCACAGTTTTTATTCGGGCTCGTGTGCGCGAAAGGCGCAGATCTGTGTCTGTGCTAGATCTGCGCCTTTCTTGTGTGTCTGTGTTTGAGCTATTGATAATGTAAGAGTTATTCAGTTATTGTTTCGTATTCCTTTCTAGCATTGTTAATTATGAGATAGGTCGGCCAAAGGCGAGTCTATCGTACTGCTCGTTCGCGTATTTATGCTGCGGATGGCTGGTACGCATGTAGGCTTCATGTAGCGGGTGGCTAGGGTCATGCGCGATGCGGTGCGCTTCTTTTTTTCCTTCATGTGGCTCGCCTCCTCGGTGTGGTGCTTCGCCTAGTTCTCGCGCGATTTCTAAGAGGACGCGTCGGAAGCCAGTGTCGCCTCGTAGGGCGGGGTTTTCCAGCAGGGGGACGACTTCTACGTCGGCAGACATGCCGAGCCTCGCGAAGACTGAGGTGATGGCGGTCATGTTGTCTTCATAGTCCAGCCCCCATTCTG
>CAYJNX010000271.1:0-1818 GCA_964371525.1 uncultured Akkermansia sp.
CACAGAGAATAACTCACATACTAGATTATGGCACTTCACATTCAAATGAGCGAAGAAGCAGAGTTTACATTAAAACGTAGACTCATGCGTAACAAAATTTCTGCAATCGCAGCCTGCTTAGGCTTTGTTAGCATAGGTGGCGCAGCCCTCTATTTTACCTACACACTTATCAAAGGAAATGAAGAGCCTGCATTTAAAAGTTACGAGCCTCCCCCCAAGCAACAAACCTCCTACAAATAAACCTAAAGTTCAAGAACTCAGTTCTAAATCCTCCCCTCCATCAGCAGCGATGGCTCCTCCAGTCATCGTCTCCACGGCTTCCTCTACTATCCAGATGGCGGCCACAGACTTCCCTTCACCTGACTTCGGAATAGGCAATCAGATGGGCATAGGCGATGGTCTCGGTGGTAATGGCATCGGTGACGGTCTTGGCGAAGGTGACGGTCTTGGCGAAGGTGACGGTCTTGGCGAAGGTGGCGGTGGTCTGGGCTCAGGCGATGCAGGTGGCTCTACGCTAGAAGGAACATTTTACGACTTGAAACTCACGAAGAGTGGGGCGAATAGTGGTATTACCCCTACCTCCACGAATAAGATACTCACCGTATTCTCCGACTTTCTTGCGCGCTGGGATGACAAGACATTCAATAGTTACTACAAGTTACCTACAAAACTCTACGCTCCTACATTCATCCTCCCAGCGTGCGACCCCGCCTACGCGCCCCACGCTTTTAACTGCGCAGATAAGGTAGAACCTTCAGCATGGGCAGTGGTGTACCGTGGAAAAGTCGTCGCTCCGAAAACTGGGAAATTTCGCTTTGCTGGTATTGGTGATGACATCATCGCTGTCCGTTTCAATAGAAAAACGGTGCTAGAAGCAGGCTGGGCTATCCCCACTGTGGATAAGCACAATGGGGCTCTTGGCACAGCACAGCAGTACAAAGCTGACGTTCTCGCGGGCAAGTATCCTGATAAAAAAGGCTATGAGTTCCTGAGTGTTCCGGACATACCTCACTGGATCGGTTCTGTAGGCGGTCTCACAGCAGGTAATACATTCAGTGTAAAAGAAGGTCAGGTTTATCCTATTGAAATTTTTATTTCAGGAATCCCTGGTGGACAGTTCGGATACGCCCTTCTCATAGAATACGTTACTGATGGCGCTAAGGGAGCGGGTAATCTCCAGCTCTTCCGCACCGACCTTTCCACTCCCACCGCTGCAGAAACGAGTAAACTGCTTAATGAAGCAGGCTACCCTAGTAGCGGTCTTCAGTGGCCTCAGTATGATAGCGATGCCCACATCTGGGTAGCTAAACCCTAAAGGGCACCTTGCAAAATTAGTCCGAGCAGAATGAGAATCACGAAAATGAGCGGAACAGCACGCCTTTTGCTGCATTTTGGCGAGAATTTACGGCGTTTGGGTGCGCACAGCGAGCTATATAAGCCGAAAAAGCTGTAAATTCTCGCCAAGATGTTACAAAAGGCGTGCTGTTTTACTCATTATCGAGATCATCTTTCTTCTCGGACAAATTTTGCAATATTCTATGAAAAAAACTCTTGCAATGTGTGCGTGGATCTTGTATAATGCCTGCGCACATAATTAGCAATCGCCGCTGTAGCTCAGGGGTAGAGCAACGCATTCGTAATGCGTGGGTCGCCAGTTCAAATCTGGCCAGCGGCTCTTCTACACTCAGAGGTAAGTTAATTGTGCTAACCATAGGAACGCCTCCTTAGCTCAGTTGGTTAGAGCAGCTGACTCTTAATCAGTTTGTCCGCGGTTCGAGTCCGCGAGGGGGTATTCAAAGAAAGCCTTGAAGTTTAACC
>CAYJNX010000272.1:0-1766 GCA_964371525.1 uncultured Akkermansia sp.
TCGTTTTCTCACGAATGGGCTGACCTGCCTTCAAGCGACGCAAGATGGCAATGAAGGGCGGCCCTAGGAGCAAGCTCATGACGAAGGGAAAAAGGATGGCGCAGAAGAAAAGGATGCGCGTCGGAATCTCGAAGAAGTAGTGGATCATGGGGGGGGTAGTTTGGTAGTCACGCTTACGCGATTGAGTTCTGAAATAAGGGTCTGCAGCACACGCTCCATAGCAGCGGAACGTGAGCCCTTGAAAAGAATAGCATCGCCAGATGCGATGTAGCGATGAAGCTCTACGCCCAGAGCTTCATGCGAGTCACTGTGGTGGAGTTCCACGCCCTCAGCTCCTTCATGGAGAGCTCGCATGTTCTCACTATCAGCACCCACGGTAAACAGTGCTGCGAAACCGCGCTCATGCACGCGCTCACCTACCTGACGGTGTATAGCTGGGCCATGCTCGCCTAGTTCGCCGATGGGCCCGAGTACCGCGATGCAGCGACTCGGCTCGACCATATCTGCCACCGTATCGAGCGCGGCAAGCATGCTTTCTAGGTTCGCATTATAGGTATCATCTATGATGAAGACTCCGTCACGCTGCTCACAGCTGAGTCGTCCCTGAGTCAGGCAGCTCTGAGCGAGCCCTGCTGCGATGTCTTCTAGTGTGCAGCCAGCTTTCCACGCGGCTGCTGCTGCGAGTAGGCTATTGCTCACCATGTGGCGACCAGGTGTAGGCAGCTGGATGAGGATGCTTCCTGCACCTTCTATGCTCAGCGTATATTCACTGCCCTGCGCATGGAAGCGTATGTCTGAAATCTGGAAGGGAGAATCGCTAGCACCCATTGCTAGGCACTGAGCCGTCGTCTGAGTCGCGATGTAGTCTGCAAAATCGTCCTGTGCGGGATAGTACAAGCAGCCTGTACGAGGGAGACTGCGCGCGAGGGTGCACTTTTCCTCAGCGATGCACTCGCGAGAGCCCATGTACTCGATGTGAGCCGATCCTATATGCGTGATGATGCCGTCATCAGGCTGCGTGATGTCACAGAGTGGGGCGAGCTCACCGACGTGATTCATCCCCATCTCCCATACGACAACTTCCGTGTCCTGCTCGGTGCTCAGCACACTGAGTGGGACTCCTATATGATTATTCAGATTCCCTCGTGTCGCCTGCGCGCGGAATCGCTGCGAGAGGATGCTCAGCAGCATGTCCTTCGTACTCGTCTTCCCACTAGATCCTGTGAGTCCTATGACATGTATAGGCTCTAGCTCACCACGCCACCAGCGAGCGAGCATCTGCAAGGCAAGTAGGGTATCACCGACTTGAATAACGCTACAGTCAGGATGCACATCACTGACCGTTTCAGAAACGACAACGGCAGCAGCTCCCGCCTCGGCTGCTTGCGCGGCAAACAGGTTACCATTAAAACGCGCACCACTCAGGGCGACAAAGAGGCAGTCTGGCTCAAGCTGGCGCGTGTCTGTGACAACACCCGAAGAGATGACACGTGAGCCCCGCACCACGAGCGTTCCGCCAGTGGCTTGTACAAGAGTATCTATGTCTATGCTCTTCATGGATGTGGATAAATTATATTAGAATGTGAATGGCTTACGTGGCCCTCTATCCTGATCTTCATCGGAACGAGAGAATGGTCTTTCGCCATCACGACCAAAGTCACGGCGGTCATCACGGCGGTCATCACGGCGGTCATCACGACCAAAGTCACGACGGTCATCACGGCGGTCATCACGGCGGTCATCACGACCAAAGTCACGACGGTCAT
>CAYJNX010000273.1:0-1765 GCA_964371525.1 uncultured Akkermansia sp.
CCCTCGGTGTCGTCACCTTGGCGAATGGCAACATCATGCTCTACATCCCAGAGCCTAGCACAGCGACGCTGAGCCTCCTTGCCCTCGCTGGACTACTGGCACGCCGCCGTCGTACAGCAGCACAGTCAGCCTAAGACTGAAGCTAAGAATATTAAATAACAGCAAGCAAGCCTAGTTCCCCTTCGACGGGAACTAGGCTTTTTTCTGACTTCGTCATTGTGTTACCTCGAAGAAATAATTGCGCATTATTTTGGGGATGTATGCGTATCTCGTTTCCTTGCTCACGGCTCGCCAAGCATACCAGAGGATATGCTTGGCTCTTGGGTAGCTATTGCGCTTGTTCTCGCGTCTTCTCTGCGCTTTCATCGGTGAGAAAAGTGTCGCGCTGTCGCGCGCGGTAGTCGGAGCGTCAGTTTCGGGTGTGGAGGTGATGCTGGGTTTGCATTGCGGGCGCGTGTGATATCTGGCTACGGTGAAACTGACGCTGCCGTGCTCTGCGAGCACGGCTTTTCCTTGGGCTTTGCCCAAACCCAGCGGGGACGCCGTCCCCTGCACCCCTGCCAGAGGAACGCGTTCCTCTGGACTCCCATTTAGGTGTCGCTTATGGGTATTGCGTCACCTTTATATAAAAGAATGATAGGCTTAATGTTTTCATTATGAGTGCAATTGCCTTTGCTCTTTATCATGCTGACGAAGTCAGGTGCTGTGCTATTAAAAAAGCCGCTCACTTCTTCAAGTGAGCGGCTTTCTATGGAAATATTGCGATTTCTTTATTCTGCTATAGTTGCAGCAGCCTTATCTGGATTCACCTTCTGGTTCCATTTCTCAAAGGCGAGCGAGATGACGATACCGACCACGAAGACAAGGATGGAAACAATGATGTCGAGCGTAGACGGTGTCTGCGTGAAGGCGTTCATACCGACGCTGATGAGTGAGCCTATTACCATACCGAGAATCGCATAATAAGTGACGAGAGGGAGACGACGCAGGCAGATGTCAATGATGCGTGAGCCGACGAGGAGTCCGACACCGACACCAGCAGCGACAGGGAGTAATGTCACGGTATCGCGCGAGTCTACGGCATTCATGATCGTGTAGTAACTACCGAAGATAAGCAGGAGCATGGAGCCACTGACACCTGGTAGCAGCATGCCTACAGCTGCGATAAAGGAAGTGAAGAAGAGGAAGGCGCAGACAGCAGGACTGAGCGTGAGGCTTGCCTCTTGACCACCACCGCCACCAGCATAGGCGAGCAGTGCCATGAGACCGATGAAAAGCGTGAATACACCATAGTGTCGGAGATTCGCCTTGCCTATGCTCTTTGTCTTCGTATAGAGCATGGGGATGCTACCGAGGATGAGCCCTGAGAAGAAAAAGTTCGTCGCCATGGCGTAGTTCGTCGTGCAGAAGGTGATTACCGTGCCCAGTAGCTTGATACCGAGCAATGCACCTATGCCTATGCCAGCGAGGAAGCGTAGGTTAGCCTTGATATCTGAGAGAAAACGGCTCATCCCCCCGATGAGCTTGTCATAGATGCCGAGGACTACTGCCATCGTTCCACCACTCACGCCAGGGATAGCATTAGCTACGCCAATGATACCGCCGAACAGAACTAAACGTAAAAATTCTTTAATCATAAATCGGCGGCATTCTAGCATAAGGATAAGTGAATGACAATGCCTTATTATCCGAAATTTCTCACATGGATAACTAAAGGGGACCTTGCAAAATTAGTCCGAGCAGAAAGCTAGTCTCTAAAATGAGC
>CAYJNX010000274.1:0-1763 GCA_964371525.1 uncultured Akkermansia sp.
GCGCGGCGCACACCATCACAGAATCCGAAGGATGAGGCGAGGTGTATCTCCGTGTTCGCTACGATATGGACGTTCTCCTGCTCACTTATGTTGCTGACGAGCGTGCTGTCATAATGTGCCGCGACCTTCGGGTGCACGAGCTGCATGATCTCGGGGCGACGTACATTGACCTTTTTACCGTATTCGTGAGGAGTCATATCAGTATTTTGCGCTCCTTTTCTCCTAGAGTCAAGGATAGAGTCGGTTATACACTGATCAGTATAAGAAAAAACCTCCTTGCGACGCGAGTCACAAGGAGGGGGAGCTATAAAGGTGCCCTTAATGTTGATATCCTGTTCCGCTGCAAGCAGGGCACGCGTGGAATGTTCCATCGGAATAGTGATAGACTGCTTTTCCTCGGCAGGATGAGCATACCTTGCTGCTGCTGCCTCCTCCCGTGCTGCTGCCTCCACTCGATGCGCCTATCCTATCGTTTCTCAGCTGATTCGCTGATTCACGCACGCCTCTTTGGTAGAGGAGGTTGTAGGAATCTGTGTTGAAATTCTGCTTCGCAATGTCGAGGGCATTAAAGCCATCTTTAGTCAGTGTGTAGCCGTTCACGCCTAAACTTAAGAGTACGTTCACCATTTGCGTATTACCGTACTGTGCTGCTAGGTGAAGAGGAGTCAGCCCCAAGACGCGGTCAGGGCTACTGTAGTCTGCGCCAGCTCTGATGAGCGCGATGGATGCGTCGACTGCGTTCGCGCGAATGCTTCTATCTAGAGCGTGGTAGTCCTCCGCATCTCTATGGTTGATATTTGCGCCTGCTTGTATGAGGACGTTGACAAGCTGAGGAACGTTTCGCATCGCTGCAAAAATGAGAGGAGTTTTTCCTCCGTTATCCGTTCTGTTCACATTCGCACCTCTGCTGATGAGGTATTCAGCGGCTTGGGTGATCTTGAGATCTGCGCAGTAATGGAGTGGTGTCAGTTTTGTATTGTCACCGGGATCTACGTAAGCTCCGTAGCGAAGCAGTAGCTGAATGAGGAGTGAATTGTTGTTTGCGGCGGCGAAGTGCATAGCAGTTCTACCTTCATTATCTCTGTGCGCCGTCGAAGCTCCTTTCTGGAGTAGGCTCTCGACAATATCTGGCTTGCCACCGAGTACTGCGAGGGCGAGGGCATCTTGTCCTTCGTTGTTGACATGCTTGATGTCACTGTTATTGCTGAGTAATAGGGCGACCATGGCAGATTGACCATGGTAGGCGGCTATGCCCAGCGCATTAGCACCTGTGCGGCGGCTAAGATCTTTCGCGCCTTGTTTTCCTGCCTTGTTTGCGACGGAATGGTCGGCATAGCTAGCAAATGAGGAAGTCGCGTTGACGTCGGTGCCTTTAGCGATGAGTTGCTTGGCTGTGGCGATATCGCCACTACGGGCGGCTACTTGTAGTGCTAGCTCATCTTTGCTTAATGTATTGCAACTTGAGAAGCTGAGAGAAGCCGCTATGATGATCAATAAGTTTGTAAGTGGATTTTTCATAAGTTGTATTAATGTAAAAGAGCCCTCTCAGTGTTCGTGAGAGGACTCTCTTGGAGTAAAATAAAACGATGAGTTTTAGTTAGAAAGGGTGGTGATGTAGTAACCAGCAACAACTGCTGTACCGATCACACCTGCCACGTTAGGCCCCATAGCGTGCATGAGGAGGAAGTTCGTGCGGTCAGCTTCTTGACCCACATTGTGGGAGACACGAGCTGCCATAGGAACTGCCGACACGCCAGCGGAAC
>CAYJNX010000275.1:0-1687 GCA_964371525.1 uncultured Akkermansia sp.
CGCCGAGCTCGGGCTTGCGGAAGTGGTAGGACATGCGGTTCACGATGACCATGTCGCCTGCGTCGGCACGCCCTCGGATAATGCTTTCACCAGCGCGGAAGCTCGCCATGGACTTGTCAATGGGGTTAAATCGGTACTTGCCCGTGTCCTTCAAGTACTGGATGAATGCACCGGGGGCAGAGGGCACGGTGGCCTGTGAGCCATCGCTGAACTCGATGACCGTCTCGACGAAGAGAATCCACTTCGAGCGGCTGCTAACGCCGATGATGGACTTATCCGTCTCCGCGACGAGGTCGATGTAGCTGCTCCCCTTTGTCACGGCCGTCATCATGCGCTCGGGGAAGGATGGTACTTCGTCGATGGGGTGGATGATGATGCCATTCAGGCTAGGCTGCATCGAGCCTGTAGGGATACGGAAGGGCTGCGCGTAATAGGTGCGAATGCCGAGGAAGACCACGAGGATGACGAAGAGTGACTCCACCATCTCGGCGATGAAGGGACGCTGGAAGCCACGGTAGCTCTCACTGCGCAGCTGGATAGCTGACGTGAGCTGCTTCGCCTTCTCCTTATCCCAGTCACGCAGGGCTAGCTTCAGCTCGCGCAGAGGCTTGTCAAGCTGCTCGTAGGCCTCCTCTGAGATCTTCGTAGAGAAGTGACGCAGGTAGCGGCGTGCGCTGCCACACATCGCATGCCCCTCACGACGCCAGCTAGGGCTGAACCATGCGAAAATCGTATCGACAAAAAAGTTAAGAATACACTTAAGAAAAGTCATCATCATATAAAAGAAAATTAAGAAAAAATACGCTGTTCTATAAAAAGCTCATCAGTCAATCATCTGAGCCCCTTGGAAAATGAGGATAAACATCACAATGGCCGCCGCTATGCGGTACCAGCCGAAGATGTCGAGGCTATGCTTCTGCAGGTAGCCCACGAGCCAGCGCACTGCGACGACGGCACTCAGCCATGCGACAGCCGTACCGACGACGATAGGCATGACACCGAGCTCCTGCACCATCTCACCGCCATGCTCCCACGCATCATGAGCGGAAGCCGCAGACAGGGTCACAAGCCCGAGCAAGAAACTAAACTCCACGGAGGCCTTCAGACTCAGCCCCGTGATGATACCACCGAGCATGGTCGTCAGGCTGCGACTCACCCCAGGGCACATGGCGATGCACTGCATCAGACCGATGGCAAGAGCCTGCTTCCATGTGAGCTCTTCGACAGACTTCCCAGAGTCTGCGGTGATCTGCTGACCTTCGAACTGCTTTGCTTGACGACGCTTATTCCAGCGGGTAAAAAGGAGAATCACCACACCACCGATGAGCCAAGCCCATGCGACCGTCTGTGCGCTGAACAAGTACGCCTTAATCATCTTGCCAAAGAGCAGCGCGATGACCACCGCAGGCGTGAAGGCCAGAATGATATTAATCAGCAAGCGCAGCCCCACGGCATCCTTGCCGAACAGCCCCATGATCATCTGCTTCACACGCTGGAAGTACAGCCCTGCGACTGCAATGATAGCACCCCCCTGAATACAGACAGAGAAGGCATTCATCGCCGTAGAGCTCTTCATACCCAGAAGATACTGCGTGACAATCAGATGCCCCGTCGAGCTAACGGGAAGATATTCGGTAATACCCTCGACGATGCCGAGGATGATGGCTTCTAATACGGTCATGTGTCA
>CAYJNX010000276.1:0-1686 GCA_964371525.1 uncultured Akkermansia sp.
CACACGCAGCATTGCCTGAAGAAGTCCTTCGCGATGCACAGTGCCTTCATGGAGCACGGCGACATGCGCAAGGCTGACTTCAGCAGCGCAGACGCGTAAGCGGACAGTCATTTCATTGATCAAGGGCGCGTGTAGGGGATCTTTTAATAGACCCTACGCGCGCCCTTTCGTATGATGATTATGCTAAGTTCCCAGAAAAAATGCTTGCGGTCAGCTAGTGCAGTAGCATAGAATAAGGCTTCTATGTCTACAGCAGCACCGATGAACACTCATGATGACGAAGCCCTCCAGATGCGTGATCTGCCCGAAGAAGACATGCCACGCGAGAAGCTCATGCGCTATGGGCGCAGTAGGCTGACAGACGAAGAACTCATCGCGCTCTTTCTCAGAACAGGGCTGAAGGGCTGTAACGTGCTGGAAATGTCCGCGAAAATCAAGCGCGCAGCTGGATCTCTCGCAGCCCTCGGAGCGATGGAAGCGCAGGATATAGCGGCACTTTGTAAAGGCGTAGGACCGGCGAAGGCGGCGACGCTCGCTGCCGTCTTCGAGCTAGGAGCACGCGCGGTGAAGGAGCAGCTCGTGTCGCAGGACATGAGTAGCGCGCGCAGCGTGTATGATTATCTCGCACCTGACCTGCGATTTGAGCATCAGGAGAACATGGTCGCCCTACTGCTAGATATACGCCATCGACTGATTCGCAAGGTGAATGTGGGAAAGGGCACACTCTCACGCGTCATCGTTCACCCGCGCGACATCTTCAGAGAGGCGATCAGGCATAACGCGCACTGCATGATTATCGCGCATAACCACCCGAGCGGAGACCCGACGCCGAGCAAGGCAGACGTACTGCTCACCGAGCAGCTTGTAGACGCGGCGAGGGTGCTGCATATTCGCATCACTGACCATGTGATCATCGGAGCGGAGTCTACCACAGGTCGCCTCCCCTACTATAGTTTTCAAGAACAAGGCGTCTTACCCCAATAAAGGCAATCAACGCAATCACAGCTATGCAGAACAACTACTTTGACTACCACACCCATCACACCGTCACACAGGGCGGCTATCTGAACGCTGTCACACGCGCGGACTGGGAGCGCATCGCGGCAGCACCTGGGCAGATGCTGCCCTGCTTTGGCGTGCATCCTTGGCATGCGCATGAGGTGGAAGAGCTAGGTGAGTTCGCCTTTGAGCTCGACGACTGGTTAGCGCGCTACGCATCGGCTGGGGTGGGAGAATGCGGACTGGATGGGCATGAGAAGCACAAGACTCACTGGGAGGCGCAGCTCTCGCTCTTTCACATACAGCTGGGGGCGGCATTCCGACACGAGAGACGCGTGCATGTGCATGGATCTGGGGCGTGGGCGAGCGTGCTAGACATACTAAGAGAGCGGTACCGCTGTGGGACATTACCTGCGATACATCTACATGCGTGGAATGGATCGCTGGAAATGGCGAGAGAGTTCTTGGCACTGGGCGCGAGTTTTTCCGTAGGACTGCGAGAGCTGGAACACGCAAAAGCGGAGCAGCGTTACGGCAGACTGGGAAGGAAGAACGTGCATCCTGAGAGCGATGATCAGCCAGAGAACTGGACGCGAGTATGTGCGCTCTACGATGAGATAGTCAAGGGCTAGACCTAAATGGATTCTTAAGGTCCACTGACCTTAAGCAGGATGCAAGGACGGCGTC
>CAYJNX010000277.1:0-1677 GCA_964371525.1 uncultured Akkermansia sp.
CAGCATAGATCTCAACGTCATCATACGCCCCCGCTCTGGTGACTTCCACTACAGCGAGCTCGAGATATCCAGCATGGTAGAAGACATCCGCCTCTGTAAGAAACTCGGCGTACACGGAGTCGTCTTCGGAGTCCTTACCGCAGAAGGCGAAGTCGACATCCCCCTCTGTAAGAAACTACTGAGCCACTGCGACGGCTTATCCGTCACCTTCCACCGCGCCTTCGATGTCTGCCGAGATCCCTTCGCCGCGCTAGAAAACATCATCGAGCTAGGCTTCGACCGCATTCTCAGCTCGGGACAAGCAGCGACAGCACTTGCTGGCAAGGAAGTCCTCGCCCAGCTGGTAAAGCAAGCTGATGGACGCATACGCATCATGGCTGGCTGCGGAGTGAATGAGCATAACATCGCAGAAATCTGCCAAGCCACGCAAGCGACAGAATTCCACTTCTCGGCAAAGGACACCATCCCCTCCCAGATGCAGTACCGCAAGGAAGGAGTCCCCATGGGGGGCACGGTCGATATAGATGAGTTCGCCATCTACATCAGCTCGGCTGAAAAAGTCAGAAATGCTCTAAAAGCCCTCAAGGCACTAAACGCCCTTTAAACCATGAATCTCACGCCACTCCTCATCATTCCCGTCATGACACTGCCCTGCTCCGCCGCTACAGCCTCCTCCTCCTCCACTATTCAAACCAACTTCCCGTGGACTCAGAATCTCCCACAGGACATACGCGAGCAGTACCTAGACTCCACGCAGGTCATTGATGAAATCCCCTGTGACGCACGAGCAGATCTCCAGCAGCTCTTCCTCCCCCATATACAGGACTGCAAGACAGCTAAGGACGTAGCCCTCACCGTCGCGCCACTGATGAACAAGGTCACAGGCGTGTACTACACCATCGAACGTCGGAAAGCCTGCATGAACGCCAGCGAATGCCTCGCGGAGAAGAAAGCATCCTGCTCTGGACTCAGCATCCTCCTCGTGAGCACCATGCGCGCGCTCGGAGTCCCTGCGCGCCTCGTCGGAGTCTCCACTTGGAATCATGTGCGCGGAAATCACAACTGGGCAGAAGTCTGGGTGGATGGCGAGTGGCACATGCTGGAATTTGGACAAAGTGATTTTAACACAGAATGGGTACTGGAAGCCGCCGGCATGCTAGACTCTAACGAGTTCCATCAGCGCGTCCTCGCCGTGAATGGAAAACGCGCGACAGGCGAGCGCGACTACTTCATCCTCGCATGGGATTTAGAGAACAAGACACTAGGTGCTGATGATGTGAGTGCCCGCTACCACGAGCTCGCCAACGCATGGTACGAAGCCACAGCGAAGCCAGAGCATGCGAACACCCAGCTGCTCATGGTAGACCTCCAGCCGCGTCACGAAAATCCCGCAAGCATAGCACTCGTCGAAAAATCCACAAACAAAATCCTAGGCAAAGGTCAGCTCCCCAAGCCCACCGACGACGTACGCGAAATGGTACGCTTCCGCCTCCCACGAGGCACAGAGCAGCACTACGAGCTCCTCCTTGAATCAGGCAAACGCCTCCCCGTCACCGCCACCCCCGACCGCGTCCAAGTCATCAGACTCAGCCCTGATGAAATTTAAAAAACTCACCATGCTTTTAAGGGCACCTTGCAAAATTAGTCCGAGAAAAATGATGATCTCGAAAATGAGCA
>CAYJNX010000278.1:0-1676 GCA_964371525.1 uncultured Akkermansia sp.
TACAAGCGGGTAGCGGGAATCGAACCCGCATAGTCAGCTTGGAAGGCTGATGTTTTACCACTAAACTATACCCGCGTTTGCGTGACAAAGTTATACCAAAATCTAAAAATTATGCAAGACTTTTCTGCAAAAAAATGGCAAAAAATAGTAAAAAAATCTACTTCTTAGTCTGATTCCGCGCCTGCGTCTTGCCATATCTTAAAGCTTGTGCTATAAATATCCCACAGAATATGAAGAGTTTCTTTCACGAATCCCCCGATTTCCTAAAACCCTCGAAATCAGAGAAGCCAGAGGCATCCATTCCTTTCTTTGAAGAGGCCGTGGCGGCTGGCTTTCCCTCTCCAGCGGCGGGTGAGGTGAATCATTCGCTCAATCTTATGGACCTCTGCGTGAAGCACCCACAGGCGACCTTCTTTATTCGCGCTCGTGGAGAGAGCATGATAGGGGCGGGCATCTCGGATGGAGATGTGCTGGTCGTGGACAGGGCTCTTCAAGCGAGAAATGGTGATATCGTCATCGCTGCTGTGCATGGAGAATTCACCGTGAAGCGTCTGGAGATGCTCGACGGAAAGGTACGTCTGCTGCCTGAGAATCCGCAGTTCGCCCCCATTGAGATTACTCCAGAGGTAGGCGCTGAGTTCTTCGGTGTCGTGTCCAGTGTGGTGAAGCTGCTGCGCTAGATAATGCCGCGAATCCTGCTTGCCGCGCTTATTAAGCTTGCTTGTTTACGCATGTGTCTGTACACTGTCTGCGTCCCATGGGTCTGGGCAGTCGCTGGTGATGCATGACATCGCTAGAGGAAAGTCTGGACATCATAAGGCAGCGCGTCTTGTGAAAGCAAGAGACGCCTAGCTCCAAGGCTGGGTGGACGGAAAGTGCCACAGAAAGTATACCGCCCCTCGGGGTAAGGGTGAAAAGGTGGGGTAAGAGCCCACCGCTCCGGAGGTAACAAGGGAGGCAGGGTAAACCCCGTGCGATGCAAGACAAACAGAGAAAGAGTAGCCTGCTCGTCGTATTCTCGGGTAATAGTTGCACCCCATCTCGGTGGGGTACGCGCGTCAAGCGCGTAAGAAAAATGACTGCACAGCCTCGTCAATCGGGGTGGACAGAATCTGGCTTACAGGACCCATGGGACACTAATTTTTGCTAAGATCCTTTTTGCTCTCGTCGTCATTGCGTCACGCGAAAGAAACAATTGAACCTTGTTTTGGAGATGTATGTATATCTCGTTTTCTTGCTCACTGCTCGGCAAGCATATCGGAGGATATGCTTGCCTCTTGGGTAGTTTGTAGGCTTGTTTTCGTGTATTCTCTGCGCGGACGCTTTCGCGCTTTCATCGGTGAGAAAAGTGTCGCGCTTCGCGCGCGGTAAGGGAGCGTCAGTTTCGGGCAGGGATACCATGCTGGGTTTGCTTCACGGGCGCGTGTGAGATTGAGCTATGAGGAAACTGACGCTGCTGTGGCTACGCCACAGCTTTTCCGCGAGGGCGTTGCCCTCACACTCCCAGCAAGGACGCCGACCCATATACGTTAACTTGATTCCAGAAAATCCCACCAAGATGCTACTTGTGATAAATATTTTCGCTTATCCGATTGCAAAGATCGGCATACTTCTTCAAAATCTCGCTTCAATCTGCTCAAAGTGAACATCGGCAAAATCGACTGCTGGATAACATG
>CAYJNX010000279.1:0-1673 GCA_964371525.1 uncultured Akkermansia sp.
CGTCGCACCCGAGTGTGAGCTGATTAAAACAGAATGAAAAGCGCAGCCTCTCGTTGTAACATACGAGAGGCTGCGCTGTGCTTAGAGAGAAAGTAGAAAATGCTCTGCTGTATGTCAATAAAATTAAAAGGCCTCGGGGATCTGATCCCAGTCTGTGGTGTAACAGGGGGAGGAGAAGGAGCGGTTCCACAGGGGCTTGCTGCTGTGATTGGCGAAGTGTACCTTGTGCCCCGCGCGCTGGAGCTCGTCGAGGGTTTTCATCAGCGGGGAAGTGCCCGGTGTGGGGTGGTCGAAGGTGGGGTGGTACTGCTCCGTCGGGATGAGTCCGCTGAGGAGGACTCCTATCTTCTTGTACGCATAACCAGGGCGGTACACGCGCTCTAGGAGGGAGACTGCTGCTGCCGTGTGCGCGCGCGTGTCGTCGATAGGGTGGGAGTGGCTCATCGCGAGGCTGCTGGAGTACTGCTGGCTCAGCTGCTCGAAGGGGGAGGTGCGGAGGATGACCTGCACATCGCGTGCGAGTAAGCCTTCCTTGCGCAGGGTGCGCGATGCCTTCTCGGTGAACTCGCAGAGCACGCCACGCAGGCTATCCCAGTCGTCTATGCCTTCTTTTAGGGAGCGGCTGACCATGATCTGTCCGCGTGTGCTCTTCGGCTCGTCTTCGATGCAGGACTTTCCACGGAGTTCTAGTGCGAGGCGTTCGCCGCTTACTCCGAAGGAGCGTCGTAGTAGGTCAAGACTGCTGTGCGCGAGCTCGTGCGCGGTGCGTATGCCGAGTGCGCGCAGGCGTGGGGCGAGTTTTCTACCCACGCCCCAGATCTCATCAACGGGTGTGCGCTTCAGCAGTTCTTCCCAGTCTTCGGGGCTGCGTAGGGCGTAGACACCATTGCGCTCGGGGGCTTTCTTCGCGCATTCGTTCGCGAGCTTCGCCAGAGTCTTACTCGGGGCGAGTCCGACGCTGACGGTGATGCCTGTCCAGCGGCGTATGCGGCGGCGTAGTGCGCGGCCTTCTTCTTCCCAGTTCTGGTAGAGTTCGTCGTCGACATGGGCGAAGGCTTCGTCGATGCTGTACTGCTCCATGTTAGGCAGGCTCTCTTCGATGATGCCCATGACGCGGTCTGAGAAGTTTCCGTAGAGGCTGAAGTTCCCCGAGCAGACGATGGCGTTCACCTCGTCGATGCGTGCCCTGCACTTGAAGTAGGGCTCGCCCATGAGGAAGCCCGCTTTCTTCGCCTCGGCACTGCGGGCGACGATGCAGCCGTCGTTGTTCGATAAGACAAGAAGAGGTCTTGCGCGCCAGTCGGGGCGCAAGACCTGTTCGCAGCTTGCAAAGAAATTATTACAATCAAAGAGGAGGTACATGGTATATCCTCAGACTGGGCTCGGCGGGCTTAGAGCCCGAGCTTTGCCGTGATGATCTCGGTGACGATCTTCGGGTTCGGCTTTGGATTGCTTGCCTTCATGACCTGACCTGTCAGGAAGTTCAGCAGCTTCGTGTTCCCGCCCTTGATTTCGTCTACCTGCTTCGGATTCGCAGCGATGACTTCGTCGACGAGTCCGTCGAGTGCGCCCGTGTCGGTCTTCTTGTAACCGAGTGAGGCTGCGGCAGCTTCGGCGGCGAGTTCAGGGTTCTCCCAGAGGAGTTCTTGTACTTCCATGGCTTGGTTCGCAGA
>CAYJNX010000280.1:0-1603 GCA_964371525.1 uncultured Akkermansia sp.
TTTGCTCATTTTCGAGATCATCATTTTTCTCGGACTAATTTTGCAAGGTGCCCTTCAGGGCTGGGAGGTGATGAAGTGCTGGCCGTCAGAGTGGATGTAGTAGGTGGGTGTCTTATCCGTTTGCCATGGGGCTCGGTGGATATGCTCTGCGCTGCGCAGCTCCACGGTGATGGGGAGCAGAAGCTTAGCTCCTTGGAGGTGGGGGAAGTGAAGTGTGGCATAATCGCCTCTGTAATGAAGGGTGGAGTCTCTTCCTTCTGTGCTGTATACTTGCTCGACCTTGAGGAGCTTGAAACTCGTGCCCTTGCTGATGTGAAACAGCGCGTCGCTTCCTTGGTGTTCATTAAGTTCTAGCGATGAGACGGTCGACGGTATGGTGGGACCATCATCCCATTGTATGTAAGAGTTGCGTACGTAGTAGTCTCGTTGTGTTTTGAGCGTCTTTTTTGTGAGAGGCTCGTAGGCGGGCTGTGCGGTGATATCCTTTCGTTCTGCTGTAAATTCCCAGAATCCAAATGAAAAACAGGAGCTAAGACTGAGGCTAGCAAGGGTTAGTAAAATGAATTTTGTGATCATAATCCCCTATATTACATCACGCCCTTCTGCTCTGCAATGTAATAATACGGAAAAGCCCCTCCGATGACACAGAGGGGCTTCCTGTAGCCTCTTCAGGTGTGAAGAGGATATCTAGCATACTGACTTGATTTTATATTTTATAAGGATGATGAATTCTGGTTCATCTATTATTGGTTTTCGAGGCAGTTGATCTTAACGAAGGCTTCTTCCTGAAGGCGACAAGCACCACAGGCGAACTTCGCGCGAATTTGCAGGGCTTCATCGAGGTCGTCACGGATCGTGAGCTTCACCTTGAAGTCGTCCCAGATGCCGAACTGTGCTTTACTCTTCACCCATGCGAGGCAGGAGCGAATGCCATTTGCGGCAATTGGTAGCTGCTCGGTGCGGATGATGCGGAAGCCTAGGAAGCTGTCGACCTTTCCTTCTGCGAGGGCGCGGACGGTGTTGTAGTCGAAGCTGGAGACTTCGGGCTCTTTCAGCAGGGCATTGATCTGGCTGCTGGAGCAGGCGAGGACGAGCTCGTCACCGTAAGCGCGACGCTCATCGTTCCATGCTTCAGCACGCTGGAGCATGGTGAGTGCCTGTCGCAGCTTCGCGACGGTGAGGTTCGTATCGACGGCAGAGCCTGTGTCGGTGTAGTCTTCGGCGATGGTTTGGTCGCTGGGGAAGAGGACGCTCTGTGTGCCGTTCTCTCCTTCGAAGTTTTCTCCGAGGAAGCTGTTGAGCATAACGGAGTCCATGCAGCGACCAGCGGCGGAGCGTAGACCTTCGATGGTCTTAGAGACAGGCGCGTCGATGCTGGCGAGCTTCTTCGCGTCGAACTCGTCGAAGCCCACGGCCTTCGTGTAGATGTGGGGGTACATGACGCGGCGCGAGGTGGGGGCTTCGTTTAGCACGGTGCTGCCCATGCGTGATGTCTTCTCTTCAAAGGAGAGGAGACCGTACTGGTCAAAGGCGACCATCTTGCCGCTGAGACCTGATTCTACCGTGACGAACTTTTCGAGACGGGAGGCTTCCTGCTGGAGGT
>CAYJNX010000281.1:0-1565 GCA_964371525.1 uncultured Akkermansia sp.
GGGGCGCGCTCCTCTGGCAGGGTGTGGGACAGCGTCCCACTGGGGGCATGGGGGCTAGCCCCCAAAGCAAAGCCGTGCTCACAGAGCACGGCAGCGTCAGTTTCATCATAGCCTGAAGTCACACGCGCCCGTGGGGCAAACCCAGCAAGGAGTCCACACCCGAAACTGACGCTCCCCTTACCGCGCGCGACAGCGCGACTGTTATCATCCGTGGCAAACGCGATAGCGTAGAAGCACAGTGAACACAGCTGCGCGCTTCGTGTAGGCTAGAGCAGAGGTGAAAAACGCTATACCTATAGTATTTTTTCTATTCTTCTGATTACTCGTTTGTTAAACAGGAATTCTGTGTTGAAAAAGATAAATATATAACAAAAAATATATAGATAATGCTTATTTCTATTGACTTGATGATCATTTATGTTATACTGAAGCTATTCCTACGCTTTAGCTGGGATAACCCACCTCTAACTCCCCCAAATTCCCCATGAAACTTAATGCTTTTCTAAAAGCCATTATACAATCGTGTACCCAGATACGGTCTACTTGTTTTTTCCTATCAGCGACAGCGATTATCGCAGGAGCTCTCCCCGCGCAGGGTGAGCAGTTAAATCTTCATGTGCAAGGCATGAATGATTATATCGAGACTCTGCCAGACGATGAGGCATCGATGCCTGGTGATCATGACTTTTACGTGCCATCTGGACAGGATGATTCCTCTAGTGTCACAGATAGCGGAACATCGCATGGGTCCTATGTTCTCCCAGAGAATGCTCTCACCACAGCGGTGAAGGATATCAATCCTACGGATTACCCCCTAGGAGATCCCGGTGCGGCTGTACACTTCGCGTATGGTGGGAAAGATTACCATCAAACCGGTGGTAGTAATTATGAAGGTAATACGAAAATCACCACGAGCGGTGGATATGCCACCGTGCTGATCGGAGGTAATTATGGGAATGCCGATGGTGCTTCATTCACAGGTAACAGCTCCATCACCGTCACGACGGATACCTTTTACGACGTAGCAGGCGCGAGTTACCTCACGCATGATGTCAATTCGAAGTTCGACGGCAACACAAGTGTCGTCGTCAGGGATGCTCTCAATTATAAAACATACGACTCTAATATTGAGCATTCACCTATCGGAATGGGTACGGTCGCTGGCGGTCACATAGGAGGGTTACGACACTCGGCAAGCACAGGTACTCCTAGCGAGAACGTGATTACAGGCGATACGAATGTGCTCGTGGATCTCAGCGGGCATGGAACCTCGAATTTTTCTAAGTATGTGACGGGTGGATCTTCTCTTTATGGAGGTGTAGATTCTACCATCCAAGGAACAGCGAATCTGACCATCACGAATGCTCAGAATATTACATTCTTGTCCTTCATTACTGGTGCTGGCTTATCCTACAGTAAGGCGACAGAGGATGTGGAGGCTCAGTACCCAGCTGCGAACTCTGGGACGAATAAGAGCGATCTTTCCGTCGGTACCGTGAAGATGAATATTGACAGTGGTATCTATTACTCCCCTGTGATGGGTGGTGGATTCAGCGCGAGTGGTG
>CAYJNX010000282.1:0-1550 GCA_964371525.1 uncultured Akkermansia sp.
GTCACGACACGTGGCATGATGGTCGCAGACGTGGAGCAGGTAGCCGTCTACATCGACCGCTGCTTGACCATCCTTGCTGCTGATCCAGAAGCGCCGAATGCCGCAGAACTCGACACCCTCCGCGCGGAGATCTCCGAGTTCAATGCTGCATTCCCCATGCCTTGATTGACGTATTAATCAGTTTCAAAGCACTGGCCGCAAGACGCAGCCAGTGCTTTTTTCATGCTTAGGTGATGAATCTGCTCGCCAGCATAGAGCCTAATTGCTATAGTGAGGAGCGTAAACATTAATATTATGGAACGCTACTTTGTAAGAGATCTATTACGCCGCACGAGCGCGCTGGACGAGTTCGTCCTCGAAGGCTGGGTGCGCACACGCCGCGATTCGAAGGCCTTTGCCTTCCTAGAAATGAATGATGGCTCCTGCCTCGCCTCCCTGCAGGTCATCGCTGATGCTGGTATCGCAGGCTATGAGAAAATTAAGGAGATGAGCACAGGCGCATCCGTCCGCATCGTCGGTCGTCTGGTCGCGAGCCCAGGTAAGCAAGCATGGGAAATGCAGGCGACCTCACTGGAACTCCTCGGCGGAGTCACAGACAGCTACCCCCTCCAGAAGAAAGGGCATACGCCCGAGTTCCTACGTTCTATTTCTCATCTACGCCCCCGCACAAACCTCTTCGGTGCTGTCTTCCGCGTGCGCTCACGCATGGCCGCCGCTGTACATCGCTTCTTCGGTGAGCGCGGCTTCATCTGGGTACACACCCCCATCATCACTGCCTCTGACTGCGAAGGGGCAGGGGAGATGTTCCATGTCACGACGCTCGATCCGCTGAAAGAAACGAAGCAGAGTTATGAGAAGGACTTCTTCGGTAAGGCGACATCTCTCACCGTATCGGGGCAGCTCGAAGGCGAGTGCTTCGCCTGCGCTCTCGGGAATATCTACACATTCGGACCCACCTTCCGCGCGGAAAACAGTAACACGACGCGCCACGCGGCGGAGTTCTGGATGATAGAACCAGAGATAGCCTTCTGTGATCTTGACGGAGATATGGACGTGGCAGAAGCCTTTGTGAAATATCTAGTCGATGCCATGCTGAGTGATGAAGACGGAG
Source organism: uncultured Akkermansia sp. (assembly GCA_964371525.1). GTDB lineage: Bacteria > Verrucomicrobiota > Verrucomicrobiia > Verrucomicrobiales > Akkermansiaceae > Akkermansia. The sequence continues at coordinate 1,112 of CAYJNX010000282.1, forward strand.
ATCTTGAGTTCTTCAACAAGTTTGTCGACAAGGGGCTGCGCGAGCGTCTGGAGCACGTGAGTCGCTCCCCCTTCATCCGCTGCTCCTACACGGAGGCTATAGAAATCATGCAAGCCTCGGGACACAGCTTTGAATACGCTCCTGAGTGGGGCATGGATCTACAGACTGAGCACGAGCGCTACCTCACGGAGCAGCACTTCAAGTGCCCTGTCATCGTCTACAACTACCCGAAGACCATCAAGCCATTCTACATGCGCCGCAATGATGACGGAAAGACTGTCACCGCCATGGACGTGCTCGTCCCCGGTGTCGGTGAACTCATCGGTGGTAGCCAGCGCGAAGAACGTCTTGAAGTACTGGAAGCAAACATGCGCGAATCAGACATGGATGTGGAAGCGTACTCATGGTACACGGATCTGCGCCGCTATGGCTCTGTGCC
>CAYJNX010000283.1:0-1494 GCA_964371525.1 uncultured Akkermansia sp.
GCATCCTAGCTCGTCGGTGGGTCGGGCAGGATGTCTTCGTAGAGTGCCGGTGTCGAGTCTTCTATAGGTGTCGCTCCCACTGCTTTCGCATAGAATTCCGCAGGTCCTACTCCACCTACGACTGCATAGGCGTACCCCTGCGCTTTCAGTGATTCCAGCGCCATCAGGAGTAGTGCTTTCCCTAGTCCCGTGCCGCGCTGGCTCTGGTCTACGCCCATAGGTCCTATGTAGCCTCGCGCTGTCACGTCGCAGCAGGCAAAGCCTAGTATTTGCTTGTTTTTCGTCGCAATGAAGCAGCCGATAGGCTGACGAGAGAAGGCTATTTTCGTTTCGCTTACCCATTTCGGGCTGAAGTGCTGTCCCACCCAGTCCGCGACGATGTGTCGCTCATAGGCTCGCGCTGGTCGCAGTGTGATTCCTTCTGCCTTCAGCTGCGTTTGTAGTGCATTCTGGCTTTCTGGCGACGGGAGGCGGTAGAGGCGTACGAGCATGTCTATCATATGGATGTTTTTCTCTTGTTCTTGTGAATGAAAATGAGGGCTCGATCTTGTGAATCGAGCCCTCATTGTTATAAAATATAGTTTATTTCACTGCTTCTTTACCTGGTCCGTGGTAGTAGTTAAGCAGTCTCGCGACTTCTTTGTCCTTTGTGGGGGCTTCCGAGTAGACGCGTGCCATGAAGGCGAGTGTGACGGCTTCGCGGAAGTTCGACGGCGCGGCTTTCCATATCGCGTCAGTCATTTGCGGGTTGAGTCCGACATCGACGAGGTAGGCGCGTGTGTCTGCTGTAGCCCAGAGGAGTTTTGCGGCGCGTTCGAGTGCTGCAACGGCAAACTCACGGTTCGCTCCATGCTGGCTGACGACGGCTTCGCAGAGGAGGTCTACGGCGTCGATGGCTTTCGCCGCATTTTCTCCTTGTAGGGCAGAGTCTTTAATTTCTGCTGATGGTAGCTGGGCGATGAGTGCTTCTGCAAGCGCGTAGCGAAGGAATCCATAGTCTTCGATACTCAGTGCTCGTACGGCCTTCGTGTCTTTCATGAATTCTTCGATTTTCGTCTGAAGCGCGGCTCCCGATGTGTCAGGACTGGAGAGGTCTCCGAGTAGCTTCGCTACTTTCACGAAGCTCTTGAGCCGATCTGTGTTCGCGGCTTTACGTGGGTAGCTAGCGGCGAGTGTCTTCACGGCTGCCCAGTCCCTGAGGCGGATGGCGCTGACGAGTTCGTAGTAGGCTGCCTGTGACGCGGGGTCGTTAGGCAGTCCCATCATGGCGGCATACTTTTTCTTGACGTTGGCTAGTCCCGTGCGTGCCTTTTCTAGGTCGTTTGCGCGGTAGTTTGTGAGTGCGCTCGCGAGTTCAGGTGGTGTCACGATCATGAAGAGGCGACACTGGCTGAGCTGCGCTTCGCCTGGGCGGCCTGCACGAAGGTAGTTGAACTTACCTCCTGCGCCTGCGGATACGAGATCTACTTGTCCTGCTCCTCCTGTCTTTAACTG
>CAYJNX010000284.1:0-1464 GCA_964371525.1 uncultured Akkermansia sp.
GCGACGTAGCGTCCTCCGAATTTTCCGAAGTAGCCAGGGCGAGGTTTGTTATCAAGTGTTTTCATATATTGATGTGTGTGTGAATATGGTTTTGTGTGAAAATGGTGGATGGGTGGGCATAAAAAAAACTGAGCTTCTTCTCAGGAGGTCAGTCGTTCTATCATGCTAGTCATCAGCGGCGCATGTGTTCATTATGATGGCACATCGCGCGGCTCATGGGGTGATGGTGATCTTCCCTGAGTCGGTGGATATTTCATAAGCACGCCAAAGCCAAGCCTCCAATCGGCTTGCTGTCTGTGGCTGTGTTTGAGCGTGTGTCATCTGGGCTATTATAATTGGATTGTTTTAAGATGCAAGCTTTTGCTGTGTGTTTTTTCAATTTTTCTTTTTTCCACTGTCATACAGGCTGCTTGACAGTGTATCTTGGTTAGTGTATTATGGCTAGTGTACACCGAATTGAATTTATGAAAAAGACGAGTATGAAAAAGGAGCTTTTTTCTCCCCTGAGTGATCTAGAGTATAAGCTTTATGAGCATATCTGGGAGGCGTGGAAGGCGTTCTTCAAGGAGCATGCGCCCGAGAAAAAGGATGAGAAGTCCGCACGCAGGCGCGCGATGGAGCGTTTTGTGAAGGCTGTCTGCGCAGATGCGAATGGGCAGAATGGAGAGGCTGGGCAGGATGGTGCTCAGGTCTTACCGCCTGTGGAGACTGTGGTGTATCTGACGCTGCATCTTGAGGATATCAGATCTATCGTTCCCGAGCTGCTGGAGGCACTTTATGCTCCTGAGTTCGCCATCGAGCATGAGGCGGCTCTGGCTTGCTTCATCACGCTGCGACAGCAGCCTGAGACAGCTGCGCAGCCAGCGCATGCTGCTCCCGCACCGAGCAAGAAGACGCGTACGGTGTCTTACTGTAGCTCTTCTTGTAAGAGTAGCTGCCGCCGTAAGTGCGGCTCGTATGCGAAGCGCATGAAGAAGTCGCTGAAGCGGCGTTCATGATGCAGAAAAAACCATGAGTTAAATAAATGTGATTCCCTTATAATGAGTAGATAATTCACGTGTTTTTATATACAGGTGACGCAACGCCCATGAGCGACACCTAAATGGGAGTCCAGAGGGACGCGTTCCTCTGGCAGGATGCAAGGACGGCGTCCTTGCTGGGTGTGTGAGGGCAAAGCCCTCGCGGAGAAGCTGTGCTCGCAGAGCGCAGCCGCGTCAGTTTCAGATAATCGGTAACCGCACGCGCCCGCCTTGCAAACCCAGCATGGCATACCTGCCCGAAACTGACGCCCCCCATTACCGCGTCATAGCGCGACTGTTCTCTTCCGTGGCAAGCGCGATAGCGTCCGTGCAGAGAAGACGCAGAAAAAAGCTCCACGCATTACGCATGGAGCTTTTCTTAAAAGATAAAGTGTCGTGCAGCTTATTCAGCAGCAGGTGCTTCTTCTTCAACGACTGCTGGCTT
>CAYJNX010000285.1:0-1441 GCA_964371525.1 uncultured Akkermansia sp.
CTTTATTATGTCGCGTCTCTCATAAATCTATGCTAATGTGGTGAGCGTCTAGCATGAAAATCATGATAAAAGCCACCCCCGGTGCGAAGAAGAGCGCGATCCTAGGCTGGGAAGAGCATCCCGACTGCGCGAGCCCTGTACTCCGCGTGAAGATAGCCGCACCGCCCATAGATGGGAAGGCGAACAAGCTACTGGTCAGCTTCCTCGCGGATGCTCTCCAGCTGCGACGCTCGGAAGTAAAGCTTCTCCATGGTGAGGGCGCGCGTTTAAAACTCATCGAGATACCTGATGAGGCGCAGGCGCGGCTTGAATTACACTTAAAATCAACATAGGCTTAGTTTACACTTGAAAAAATAATGAAATCCGCTAAGATTACGCCATACAAGGCGAATCCTGCGGGGTGCGCACTAACACAGAAAACTCTAGAATTCGATTATATATTATGGCTAATCTCAATAAAGTAATGATCATCGGCAACCTCACAGCCGACCCCGAACTTCGCCAGACTCCACGCGGCACTCCCGTGACGGAGCTACGTCTTGCCGTGAATCGCTTCGTCGGCGGTGGCGCAGAAGGCGGTGAGCGTCGCGAAGAGACGACCTTCCTTGACGTTACATGCTGGGGACGACTCGGCGAAATCGCAGCCTCCTACCTCCAGAAGGGACGCCCAGTCTTCATCGAAGGTCGTCTGCAAATGGATAGCTGGGAAGACAAGCAAACGGGTCAAAAGCGCAGCCGCATCCGCATCGTAGCCGAGAATCTGCAACTCATCGGCAGCCGTGATGCTGGTCAGGGTGGTGGCGGCGGCAACAACTATCGTCAGAACCAGCCCTCACAGCAGAATTACAATAACAACAGTGGTGGTTATAATAATAACGGAGGATCTTATAACAACGGCGGTGGCTATAATAACAACAACGGCGGTGGCGGCTACAACGACCAGCGCAGCTTCCAGCAGCCCTCACGCCCCGCTCCCACAGCGCAGCCACTGCCAGAGGAAGATGACGACATCCCATTTTAAGCCATACTTTCCTCGATGAGCTAAATATATCTCATCGACGAACTATTTCATAGAGGGTCAGCGCGAGTTGACCCTCTATTTCCATCCCCCACCTGACAAAGGTGGCAGTAAATTAGTTAAAATATCGCAAAAAGTGAATACTTTGTGCTTGCATGACGTAACGCGACGCGATAAGCTGACTGAAAGCCCCTGAACCTAACTCATGGACAGCACCCCCACCACGCAAGCAGCAGAAGAATACGCGACAGTCGAGTCTATTTTTATTCGCCACCGCAACTGCCTTCTTCTTAGAGCTGATTTCTCCCCCCTCTTTGTCGACCACTACCTGCATCTCATGCAGCTAGGGCGTCGTTACGCAGAACGCGAAGACCAGCTCTTCAAGGACACTCTTGCCTACTTCACCCTCCATCTCGTCTCCCG
>CAYJNX010000286.1:0-1441 GCA_964371525.1 uncultured Akkermansia sp.
TTCATCTAAACAGAACTTACTTTACAAAATTAGCAGCTAGATCATAAGGGGACCTAGCTGCTAATTTTTCATTTCGCCCTATGGGGCTCATTAATATTAATCCTCGAAGTCTTCTTCCGCTTCGACAGTTTGGGTAACCCAGCCGATGCGATCGCAGCCGAACTCGACGACATCTCCTACCTTGAGGTGGCGGCTCGCGCCATCAGACATCGCCACACCAGAGGGCGTGCCTGTGGAGACGACATCACCGGGATTCAGCGTCATGTACTGGGAGACATGGGCGACGAGCTCGGCGACGGGCATCATGAGCTCGGAGGTGCTGGCCTTTTGGCGGGTCTCGCCGTTTACCTTGAGTTCTATGGTTAAATTATCAGGATCGGGGAGCTCATCACGGCTTACAAGTATAGGTCCGAAGGGAGCGAAGCTGTCGTAGCTCTTCCCCTTTGTCCACTGCCCGCCATGCTTCAGCTGGTAGTCGCGCTCGGTGTAATCGCAGAGTAGCGTGTAGCCGAGGATGGCGCGGCGCGCTTCGTCTGCCGTGGCACGGCGCAGTGGTGAACCGATAATGACGGCAAGCTCTACTTCGTAGTCGAGGCTCTTGCTTCCTTCAGGGCAGATGACATAGCTCAGGTCTGTGCTGATAGCAGAGACGGACTTAAGGAAAAGTGCTGGTAGTTTGCGCTCTGGCTCACCGAACTCGTCGGCATGCCCTGGGTAGGTGAGTCCGAGGCAGGCTATATTCCCCGGCTGCACATGGAGAGCACTAGAGAGCACCAAGCCTTCAGGGTCGATGGCGACACCGTCACTCGCGCCCTGCGATATCCATGTTTCGATCTCTTTGCGTATCTTCTTCCCCTCGGGGAGCAGCGCATGCCAGATCTGCTCCTCTTGGGCACTCACGTCGATGAAGCAGCGACGCTTAGGAATCCATAAACCGATGACGCTCTCGCCATCTTCATCTGCGTAGTATTGTAATCTCATTGAAATTTCTCTCTGTGTTAGGTTATTAGAAAAGTTTTTTTTGCTGACTAATCCCAGTCATCTATATTACGTGGGATTTCCTTGATACGGTCCGGGATCTTCGCGGGATCTCTCTCAGGAGGCATGGGGTTGCTAGGCTCTAGCGGAGTGGATTCTGAGACGCTGGGGGCTGTAGGCTCAGGGGGAGTGGGCACAGTCATATCAGCGGGTTCTTCGTGGATGATCTGCGTTTCTGCGGCGAGAATGGCTTTTTCTTGATCGAGCTCAGCCTGCGCCACACTGTCTGGTAGAAGCTCGGGCGCAGCAGCACCCACGGCTTGGTAAATATAGACCGCGTCACCCACGACGACTTCACCAGAGCGTATATCAGCGGCGATCAGCGGGGTGATGCTGTTATTCACGCTTTCATTGGAAACGATGAGATTCCCCATACGCACATGTGCGCCTATGATAGGATGCG
>CAYJNX010000287.1:0-1434 GCA_964371525.1 uncultured Akkermansia sp.
CGGTAATACCCTCGACGATGCCGAGGATGATGGCTTCTAATACGGTCATGTGTCAGAGCATCATACCTACTTTCTATTCAGAGGTCAATGTTTAAATCCTGCGCCGAACTACTGGCGAACTATTCCCCTCCACACCGCTTTGCTTGACCTCGGCTTTCTCCTGTGTCATACTCTAGGCACATGCTTGATCTATGTCTCATAGGAACAGGTGGCACACTGCCTCTGACAAAACGCTGGCTCACCTCCCTGCTCATACGCTACCGAGGGAGCAGCATCCTCATCGACTGCGGAGAGGGCACACAGATAGCCGCCCAGTGCGCGAGCATGTCGCTGAAGCCCGTTGATCTGCTCCTGCTCACACACCTGCATGCCGACCACATCAGTGGACTCCCTGGTCTTCTGCTCACGATGGGGAACATGGGAAAGACGAGCCCGCTGCGTATTATCGGTCCCGCTGGGACGCGACGCGTCGTCGACTCGCTCTGCTGCATCGCGCAGGGCATAGGCTTCGAGCTGCAAGTCGAAGAGTGGGAAAAGGAGCGCGAGACCATCACCTTCCTCGACATGGAAGTCACCGCCTTCCGCGTCCTGCATGGCATCATCTGCTACGGCTACAGTTTCGAGCTCAAGCGCAAGGGGAAATTCGACCCCACGCGCGCCCGCGAGCTCCCCATCCCCGTGCAAGCATGGGGCATCCTCCAGTCAGGCGAGACCTACGAGCATGAAGGCATCACCTACACCCCTGATCAAGTCATGGGCGCGGCGCGCTCGGGATTAAAGCTCACCTACTGCACCGACACGCGCCCTGTTCCCATCATCAAGGAGATGGCGGCGAACTCCGACCTCTTCATCTGCGAAGGCATGTACGGCGAAGACGACATGCTGCTGAAAGCTCTGGAAAACCGCCACATGCTCTTCAGCGAAGCCGCGCAACTCGCCCGCGACGCTGGCGGCGTGAAAGAACTCTGGCTCACACACTACAGCCCCTCCATGCCGAACCCACGCGCCTACTTAGACAAGGCGACGCGCCACTTTGAACACACGAAGACCGCACGCGACGGCTGGGTGAAGACGCTGACCTTCTCGGATGAGGAGGCGAAGTCCCCAGAAGCAACATCCTAGCTTTGTTTTGGAGATGTAGCTATATCGCGTTTTCTTGCTCTCGGCTCGTCAAGCATATCGGATGATATGCTTGTCTCTTGGGTAGCTTGTGAGCTTCTTTTCATGGCGGCTCTGCATGGACGCTGTCGCGTTTGCCTCGGGAGATATCAGTCGCGCTGTCGCGCGCGGTAAGAGGAGCGTCAGTTTCTGGCATGAATGACCATGCTGGGTTTGCTTCACGAGCGCGTGTGACTTCACGCTATATCGAAACTGACGCTGCTGTGGCTGTGCCACTGCTTTCCCTTTGGGGGCTAGCCCCCATGCCCCCAGTGG
>CAYJNX010000288.1:0-1413 GCA_964371525.1 uncultured Akkermansia sp.
AGGCACGATAGCCATCGAGGGGAATGAACTGAAATATCAGCTAGAGGAACGTAAAGCCGATGAAACTACGTCAACTATCTCTATTCAAGCGACAGAGCCTATCGCGACCGTCGCACTGGATTTTATTGATGCAGACGGCTCTGCCATCGAGAGTATTTCATCTTCATGCAGCCTTAGCGCGATTAAACTCTATTCTACTTTTACCTTCAATAAGGAAGACATGGCGAAGATCAAGAAGCTGCGCATCGTCTATTACCCTGGCGAGTACAAGGAGATGGTCCTGCCTCTGGAGGTGAAGTTACCTCTCTAAATTGACGAGCAAAATATAGAAAGCGTGAGAGAGCTAACCTCTCACGCTTTCATCGTGCATAATCTATCTTAAGCGAGAGCTCTAGCTTTTCTTTACAAGAGGGGCTTCGCGAGCTACAATGATGCCCATGAGTAACTCTGCATCTTCCGCCCCTCTTCGTCTCGCCGTGCTCGGTTCGGGCTCAGGCTCGAATGCCCAGTCTATCATCGACGCCATCCGCGCTGGCCAACTGAATGCCGAAGTCGTCATCATCCTCTCCGATATAGAGGGGGCGACGATTTTCGATAGAGCTGAGCGTTGCGGTATCCCTGCTGAGCTCATCGACTGTCATGGCTTTAAGAATAAGTTCCCCGAGGAAGCACAACAGGCTCTCGCTGAGAAGCTACGCGACTTAAACATAGATTTCATCTGCCTCGCGGGTTTCATGCGTCTGGTGAAAGCTCCTCTTCTCGATGCCTTCCCCCAGCGCATTCTCAACATACACCCGTCACTCCTCCCCGCCTTCCCCGGTATAGCCGCGTGGCAGCAGGCACTCGCTGCTGGCGCGACGCAGGCGGGCTGCACCGTTCACTACGTGGATGCGGGCATGGACACTGGAGAGATCCTGATGCAGGCTTACGTGCCTGTGCTCGCTGATGATACGAATGAGTCACTGCACGCACGTATACAGGTGCAGGAGCATATCCTCTACCCAGCCGCGATCAAGTCCGCAGCTGCGCGTCAGGGATTACAGGCTTAGTTCTTAATTTGGCTGCATGGGATAATACAGGGGTAACGCAACACTCCTAAGCGACACATAAATGGATTTTTAAGGGCTTTACCCTCACAGAGCACAGCAGCGTCAGTTTCATCCTAAGCTAATGTCACACGCGCCCGCCTTGCAAACCCAGCATGGTGTCCACACCCGAAACTGACGCTCCGACCACCGCGCGCGATAACGCGACACTTATCTTCCGTCGCAAACGCGAGAGCGTCCGAGCTGAGAATACGCGATAAAAAGCCTTTCAAGCGCACTAATTCCGGAAAAGCTCTGACTTCGTCATTGCGTCACCCGAAAGAAACAATGGAGCTTTGTTTTGGACATGTATGTTAATCTCGTTTCC
>CAYJNX010000289.1:0-1377 GCA_964371525.1 uncultured Akkermansia sp.
AACCATTATAAAAATTTAAAGAAATCATATCACAATGAACATACGTTTAGCCCTACTGAGCCTTGCCGCCAGTGTCTCACTCCTGCCTCTTCAAGCCGCTGTGCCCAAAATGACGGACACAAGCAAGCTCAACAAAGTCGAAGAAGGCAAGCACTGGAATGAGGAATCTTACCGCACACGAGTCTTCCACCCCTATCTCCCACTGGAAGTCGTGCGCGAACGCTACAAGGTGGGGAACTACTCCGCCTTCGAGAATCCCACAGGCATCTACTTCGAGAAGGGGGATACAGCCTTTATTAATCTGGACAGAAATGCGAAGCCCGGTGTGGTGAAGCTCGTCGTTCATGACTTCGGCGCAGCAGGCACTCATAACGTGTATCCGCTGAACGCAGGAGTGAATCAGATTAAGATGAAGTCATCGGGGCTTGCCTACATAGATTATCGTAGCCCGAATCCTAAGGACACCGCCCCAGTCATGATGAAGATACAGGGTGGGCAGGTGAATGGTATCTTCACCCACCATGATGATGCTGCCGCGTGGAAGAGGATTCTCGCGGGCACAGTCTGTGATATGGTCGATATAGTCGGTGAGCGCGTGCAGCTGGTTTACCATGTAGAAGAGCTGCGCAAGAACACGCCTGAGAAGGGTGTGGAGCTGCTGAAGACTTACGATGAGATCATCAAGCATCAGCAGGATCTCATGGGCTGGGAACGCTTTATTCCGCATCCGGGTAATCATATTCTCGGACGTAATATCTGGCGAGGCTTCATGCACGCAGACGGCATGGGAGCCGCCTTCCACCATAACACCATGGGGAATGTCGGTCATTCGGAGAAACTGGTGACGGGATCTTGGGGGGTAGCCCACGAGTTCGGCCACGTGAATCAGGTAGGACCTGGGATGAAGTGGGTAGGCACGGGAGAGATCACGAATAATATCTATTCCGCCCTGACGAACTTTAAGCTGAACCCTGCCAGCATGCGCCTTGAGCATGAGACGACCCCATCACCGAATGGTAATATGCGCGGCGGTCGCTTCCACTGCTATATCAACAGTGCCATCGTGGAGCTACGCCCGTGGCAGTTTCAACTAGGACCTGATGGCTTCAACTACGGGAAGCATAAGGCGGGTGCGCCAGCTCCTACATTAGAAGAGGAAATTAAGTACTCCACAGGCAGCTATGACCACTTTGTGAACGTCGCCCCCCTGTGGCAGCTCCAGCTCTACATGGATGAAGCACGTGGCATCACGCAATTCTACCCCACTATTTTCCAGAAAGTACGTGAGACAGATGAGAGTAAGCTCACACAGGGACAGCTGCGCATGAACTTCATGAAGAACGCCTGCGATGCCTCGAAGCTGAACCTCACACGCTT
>CAYJNX010000290.1:0-1368 GCA_964371525.1 uncultured Akkermansia sp.
GTAGTGGGGTGGGCAGAGTTTACACAAAACTCGGTGATGCGTCAAGCATGTTTTAAAAGTTTTTTGTATTTTTTTCTACACCACCTGACGCATAATTTACAATCTACTCAATTTCAAAGAATTGCTTTTTCTACAGAAATCCTATTCTTGCACTCTCATCCGAAATGGGCTAGAATGTTCTAGCGGGAATCATACTTCCCCTCCTTCTTTTTATGACGACACGCGAACTCACGATTCAGTACCTTCGCTCCTTACAGGAGCAGGGCATCAATCAGCTCCCTCTCAATGACGAAGGGCGCAGTGTACTGCGTGCATGGATGCTAGCCGCACGTGAGAAGAAGAATAACCCCGCCGCCTTTGCGCCTATAACAGCCGCTGAAGAGACGAACACGCAGGCACAGGAAGCCACACCACCCGCCGAGGATGAAATCCGCTTCATCCTCCCTGACGCGAAAGAAGAAGAGAAGCCAGAAACTCCAGAAGAGCTCCTCATGGCCTGCTTCTCCGTCCCCGAGGGAAATATAGATGAGCGCTGGCTCGCCTTTGAGTACCTACTCCGTCACTGGGAACCTGCACGCAAGCTAGGCACCCTGCGCACGACGCTCGTATTAGGAGAGGGCAATAGGCAAGCTGATATCATGTTCGTCGGCGACGCGCCAAATGCCAGCGACGAGAAGACGGGCAAGCCCTTCTCCGCCGAAGCAGGAGGAAAGCTCAATGACATGCTCAGGGCGATGGCTCTCACGCGTGAGAACATCTACCTCACGCACCTCGTGAAGTACCGCCCCGCCATGCCGCGCCAGCTCACGAATAATCGCACCCCGTCTGCCATAGAGATAGACCTCTTCTCCCAAGTGCTGCGCAGCGAGATCGAGCTCGTGAAGCCACGCGTCATCGTCGCACTCGGTGTCATCGCCGCTCGCGGTCTTCTGGGGCTAGGTGAACTCCCGCTGGCAGAATACCAGAGCGCGCCACGCCAGTACAATGACATCCCTGTCCTCGTCACGCACCACCCCAGCTACCTCCTGCGCACAACGGACATGAAGGAACGCCGCATCCTCTGGGAAACCATGCTTGAATGCCTCAGCCTCGCGGGGCATACCATTACAGAGAAGCAGCAGGGCTACTTCCTTCCCCGAGGCTAAGTTTATCAAGTAGAGGTAGGCTATACTCCGAGGCATAGACCTAAGTATTAAAGCATTCAGGAAAGATGCTTTACATTCCTTATTCAAGCTAGTATGATTAGCGGCAAGGAAAATTCTATAATGAAGAAAAGACACATTTTTAGCTCCGAGTCAGTAGGAGAAGGTCACCCAGACAAAGTAGCTGACAGCATCTCCGATGCCGTACTCGACGAATGCCTCGCGC
>CAYJNX010000291.1:0-1354 GCA_964371525.1 uncultured Akkermansia sp.
AAATTACGGCAGAAAACATGCCCCGCGTTCACGCAGCGATTCTGACGCAGTGCCAGAAATATTAGGTTTTAGTGCACTGTGGTTTTACGCTATCGTGTTTGCGACGGAAGAGAAGTGTCGCAGCTGACTTCGTCAGTATGATAAAGATCAAAGATGATTTTACTCATAAGCGTCACATAGATGGATCCTTAAGGTCCACTGACCTTAAGCAGGATGCAAGGACGGCGTCCTTGCTGGGTCTGGGCAAAGCCCAGAAGCAAAGCCGTGGCGTAGCCACGGCAGCGTCAGTTTCATCATGGCGTGTAGTCACACGCGCCACAGTGTTCACCGTAATGTTACGTTACGCGAATGAAAGATTTTAGCCTTGCTTTGGAGATGTATGTGTATCTCGTTTCCTTGCTCATGGCTCGTCAAGCATATCAGAGGATATGCTTGTCTCTTGGGAAGCTAGTGCGCTTGTTTTCGCGTCTTCTCTGGTCGGTCGCTATCGCGTTTGCGACAGAAGACAACAGTCGCGCTATCGCGCGCGGTGAGGGGAGCGTCAGTTTCTGATGTGGACACGATGCTGGGTTTGCAAGGCGGGCGCGTGCGACTACCGATTACCTGAAACTGACGCTGCCATGCTCTGCGAGCATGGCTTTTCCGCGAGGGCTTTGCCCTCACACTCCCAGCAAGGACGCCGTCCTTGCATCCTGCCAGAGGAGCGAGCCCCTCTGGACTCCCATCTATGTGTCGCTGATGGGTGCAGCGTCATCCATTCTTAAAAAATCAATTTGCGTTAGTGTTTATCACGCCTCATTCGTCAAGCCACGCGCGTGCTTTCTTGCTACTACAACGAGGCTTCTGGCAGTGGACCGCCTCGGCTGCGGAGTCGCTGGGAGAATTGGGGCTTCACGCGCAGCACGACGCTCTGGCCATTAAAGCTCACTTGCTTCGAGCGGAATTGATCCTGCTCCAGTGCGAGTCTGCCGCTCGCAGGTGATGGCGTGGGGGCTGCCACGATGTCGATAGCGATGCGCGCATGGACTTCTTCCACGCTGAGATCCGGCTCATTGTTCAGGATTTCTAGGCTCGCTTTCTTCGGCTGATTCTGCGTCTCTGCTATGTTGACAGCGTCGACTTTTTCGCCCTCGCCTTCCTTCGTTTCGCCTTTCTGATGGCTTAAGGCCTGTTCTTCAGGGTCGACTGCGGCGATGAGGTCTTCACCCGGCACACCGAGGCTCTCGGGGCGTTCGCGTAGGTAGTTTTCCAGATCCAAGTCGGGGTTCGCTCCATTATGAATGGCGCGGTCGTAGGCGCGGGAGGCATCTGCCATCTTCCCGAGGTCGATGTAGATGCGTGCCATGTTATAATG
>CAYJNX010000292.1:0-1333 GCA_964371525.1 uncultured Akkermansia sp.
ATATTCAGCCTAGAGAATAAAAAATAAGGAGTAAAGACTTGATTCCTTACTCCTTATTCTACGGGTGGGGTGGGATTCGAACCCACGGAAAGTTTACACCTTCGGCGGTTTTCAAGACCGCTGCATTCAACCGCTCTGCCACCCACCCATGTGGTTCATCTGTGACGAAGCGCGTGCATTTTAGCAAGCATGAGACATGAATGCAAGACTAAAGTCGCTTCTCTAGATAAAAAAGTACCGACGCTGAAAAATTAGACTCTCATTGTATAAATAATCTTGCTATTTACTAGAAAAAATGCTATTTGAGAATTATCATTATACAAGAGATATACCCCCTCTCTTCTCGCGATGTCTACACGCGCGTTTCCAAGGAGAGAATCACGACAAAAAACACCCATATAAAGTTAGAAAGGAACAAGATCACATGAACATCTTCCCTATCAAGCCAGAAGTAAAACGCCTCCACCAAGCCACAAAACTCGGTGATCTCGAAACGGTCAAGCTTCTTCTCGCAGAAGGTCTGAGCATAGAATCACGCGATCGCTCAGACTGCACACCTCTCAACGCTGCAGCCAAGCATGGACAGCTCGCCGCGGCCACTTATCTCCTCGACGCAGGCGCTGACATCGAAGCCCCTGACGACGAAGCACGTAGCCCTTTGAACAAGGCTGCGAAGCATGGACAAGCTTCCGTGCTCGCCCTGCTGCTTGAGCGCGGAGCTGATATCAACACGCGCGACTCCAGTGCGCGCACCCCCCTCATTCAGGCCGCGAAGCGCGGGCATCTTGAGGTGGTTCGCCTCTTACTCGCGGCGGGTGCTGATAAGTCTGCTGTCTCGAAGAAAGGAGCTAGTGCGCTCATCATGGCAGAAAAGCGCGGTCATACACAGATAGCTGATCTGCTACGCGGCTAGGCTAAGCTTCGTAGGGCATGACATCTTCCCATGACCTACACCTACATATCATACAAAGAGAAGGCGCGTAGACTTAGCAGAAAAGCTAGGTCTACGCTTTTTTCTTGGCTTCGTCAGCGTGATAAGGAATAAAGATAACTCCACCCATAATAAACATGTTAAACTTATTGGTTTTTGTATATGGGTGACGCAACCCCATAAGCGACACCTAAATGGATTCTTAAGGGCGCGCCCTTAAGCAGGATGCAAGGACGGCGTCCTTGCTGGGAGTGTGAGGGCAAAGCCCTCGCGGAAAAGCTGTGCTCACAGAGCACAGCAGCGTCAGTTTCTTATAGCCTGAAGTCACACGAGCCCGCCTTGTAAACCCAGCATCATCTCCACACCCGAAACTGACGCTCCTACTACCGCGCGCGACAGCGC
>CAYJNX010000293.1:0-1306 GCA_964371525.1 uncultured Akkermansia sp.
ATTTTCTCTAATCATCATATATGAACACAACACAACGCATCATGCTCGGTCTGAGCCTCGCTCTGACTCCACTCAGCCTCGCCCAGACAGCTCCAGCCGCTCCTGCACCAGCAGCAGAAGCACCTACACCTGAAGAGATCAAGAAGGTGGCTTCCTACCTCATGGGTTTCCAATTCGCCCAGCAGCTCGCAGCTGAGTCCGCATCGCTGAAGGCTAGTGATTTCGATCCTGCTATTTTCCAGCAGGGCTTCGCAGCTGGCTTTGAAGGCAAGTTTGATCCTGAGATTGAAGCTAAAATACCTACACACATGCAGGCATTTGTAGATAACCTGAAGAAGCTCGACGACGCAGAAGGTGCGGCGAATGCAGAAGCTGGGAAGAAGTTCCTCGAAGAAAACGCGAAGAAGCCCGGTGTCGTCACACTCCCATCTGGTCTCCAGTACAAGATCATCACCGAAGGCAAGGGCGCTAAGTACGACGCTGCAAAGGACGGTCAATCCGCTATCTGCAAAGTGATGTACGAAGGTCGCCACCTTGATGGCTCAGTCTTCGATGCTTCGACAGCACCTATCGAATTCCCCATTAATCAGGTAGTACCTGGCTTCTCCGAAGCTCTCAAGCTCATGCCCATAGGTTCTACATGGGAAGTCTATATCCCATCCGACCTCGGCTATGGTGAAAGTGGTTCTGGACGCATAGGCAAGAATGCCACGCTCATCTTCACGCTGGAACTCATCGACATCACTCCTGGTGCAGGTAAGCCCGGTGGTCAACCTATCGAAATGACACCTGAAATATACGAAGCTCTCCAGAGCCAAGGCTTGCAGCCCATGTAAGCATACTGTTAAACCACATCTCGACAGGGCGTTTCCTTTCAAGAGTATTTCTTGCTGGAAACGCCCTGTTTACGTCTTTAACATGAATAAGGTATCGAAATGCCTTTTGCGCAGATTTTTTCTCTCTATGTGGCAATAGATGAGCTCGCGAAAGGCAAGGCTATGCCAAAAATACTCCGCGAGGCGTAGAATTATCCAAGGGGATCTGACTTGTGCGATTTCGCCCACCCCCCCCCAGATAGATAAACATTAACACACGAATAAGCCGCTGTTCTGATGAACAGCGGCTTTCAACTTTCTTCGTGTAGAAAAGACTTAAGCTTCTTCTGGTGTGATGACGTTCACACGGCGACCTTCGCGGTCGAAGAATACGCGTCCATCAACGAGGGAGAAGATCGTGTAGTCACGACCCATACCCACGCCCTTACCAGGCTTGAACTTTGTACCACGCTGACGGATGATGATGTTGC
>CAYJNX010000294.1:0-1262 GCA_964371525.1 uncultured Akkermansia sp.
TCACCTGCAATATAGCTGGTGAAGTCTGCGTACTCCTCGCTTGTGAGCATGATATTCACGGTCAGGCTGCCGTCTATCGTCGTCGACAGAGAGCCCTCTGTCAGTGCGACACCGTAGACGTAGACGTCTTCCGTGGTCATCTGATTCGTGATGATTTCTTGCGTACCCGTTGGGAGTGTCAGATCACCTGTCGCAGAGCTCACGTCCTTCATGACATCTGTCATCGTCAGTGTAGAGCCCGTGCCAGAGCGTGCCAGCGAGTCGGCTGACTTCACGAGTGAGCCTGCGGTCAGGTGGACGCCGTCCATCGTGTAGCTCAGTCCTGCTGCATTGCGGAGTGTGATATCAGCATTCGTGAATCGCACGTCTTTGATCACACCACCTGTGGCCGTGCTCGTGATCGACTTGCCTATGCCTGTGATCGCACCCTCTGTATCAGTCGTCACGAGGATATTAGTCCCAGCTTCGACACGTGCGGCGGCACCTTGCAGCTCGACATTGTTCGTCAGCGCGGTGTCCTCCGTGAGGGCGAGTGTGGCGTGGTTTTGGACGGTGACATCACTGCTACCGAGTGCGTCGGTATGAGCGACGGTCAGCGATGTCTCTGCACCCGCAGTGCCTTCTTGTACCTCCGTGACACCTGTGAAGCTTGTGCTTGCTTGGTCAAAGGTCAGATTAGAGCCAGCGACGACTTCGAGCGTACCAGCACCATTGAAGCTCGTGCCTGCCTCCTGTGAGAAGCCAGCACCCAGCTGTGCGACACCTGTGCTGTCTTCGAACGTGATGGGGGCAGACATAGCACCTGTGAATGACTCTGTCTCATCTGTCCCAATGATGCCACTGGGCGCAGAAATGGTGTAGCTGAGTACGCCATTGCTGTAGCTGAATGTCTTGTTGTCCATGTCGGTCAGGCCCGTGATCTTGGACGTATTGACATCGGAGCCATCGAGCCATGAGCTGAGGTCTGCGGTACCGTTGAAGAGAGTCAGTGAATAGCTATTCCCCGACAGGGAGAAGTCTGTGTCCAGAAGATTCAGTGTCAGATCTGATCCGAAGGTGATGTTGCCTGCGTTTGTGATGCTGTCGCTGTAGTCCCATGAGCCAGACAGCGTGAGTGAGCCCGTCGCTGACACATCCATATGACCTGTGATAGATCCCGTGATGTCCACGGCACTATCAATGAGCAGCATACCTGCTGTCGCGTCTATCGTACCTGCCATTGAACCTGCAGCGATGACTGAGCCTGTGACGCTGAGTGTGCC
>CAYJNX010000295.1:0-1217 GCA_964371525.1 uncultured Akkermansia sp.
GGGGAACTCGTCTGACAGGCGCAAAGAAGCAGGGAGATACCACAATATACTAGGTAGCGTTTCATCTGTGGCATCCTAGCACATGCGAGCAGAGAGGTCAAGCGAGCATGTAAGCTTGCCAGCATCTATTAATCATGATATGATACCTGTAGCATGAAATTCACCGAGAAACTTCAATCGCGCATCCGCCAGACCAAGTCAGCCCTGTGTGTAGGTATCGATCCTCGCCCTCAGCGCGAGAACATAGCAGAACTAGGAGACTGGCTCTACAGTCTCATCGAAGAAACAGCCCCTTACGCAGCTGTTTACAAGCCTAATATCGCTTACTTCGAAGCCATGGGACTCCCCGGTCTCGCCCTTCTTGAGAAGCTTCTCGACTTCATCCCCGCAGAGATCCCAGTCATCCTCGACGCAAAGCGCGGCGATATAGGCGAGACACAGAAGTACTACGCTCAGGCCTACTTCGAGCACATGAACGTCGATGCCGTGACGCTGAATCCCTTCATGGGCTACGACATCCTCGAGCCCTTCCTTTCTCATACAGGGAAGGCTGTCTATCTCCTCGCTGTCACGAGTAATGCAGGAGCAGCCGACATCGAGCAGCAAAAGCTCGCTGATGGTCGTCGCGTCTACCAGCTCGTCGGCGACATGGTGAGCCGTTCCATCCGTGAGAACAGCGCTACCGAAGTAGGCATGGTCGTAGGATTAACGAATGCGAGCGAGCAGCTCCTCACCGAGCTACCTACAGCCCCCCTCCTCATCCCTGGCCTCGGAGCTCAGGGCGGAGAACTCAAGGGACTCGCGGCACGCCATCAGGCCTCCCCCATCGTCATCAATGTCTCGCGCGGCATCATGTACCAGAACCCTGAAAAGAGCTTCGCTGAAAAGGCAAGCTTCTATGCGGAGCAAATCCGTCAGGCGATTCAGGGGTAAGGATCACTAACATGTCACTTTCTCATCTGGGGATCTTGCAAAATTAGCAGCTTCGGATTTTGCATGCATTTTGGATGATAATTTACGGCGTTTGGGTGCGCATAGCGAGCTATGTAAGCCCAAAAAGCTGTAAATTCTCGTCAAAATGCAGCAAAAGGCGTGCTGTTTTGCGCATTTTCGAGATTCACATTCTGCTCGGACTAATTTTGCAAGGTGCCCTTAGGGGACTTTGCAAAATTAGCAGCTTCGGATTTTGCATGCACTTTGGATGATAATTTACGGCG
>CAYJNX010000296.1:0-1151 GCA_964371525.1 uncultured Akkermansia sp.
ATCGACCTGAATCACGACGGCGGTGGCGTGTCTGAGCAGAAGCTAGACAAGGACGCGATCATTCACGTCTGGAAGGGTGATCTCAACCACGCGAAGCGCGCGATCAAGGATGGCTACACCATCGTGAACGGCTACTGCTACTCGACCTACCTCGACTACAGCTACAGCAGCATCTCCCTTGAGAAAGCCTACGGCTTCGAGCCTGTCCTCAGCGGACTCACCGAAGAGGAAAGCAAGAGCATCCTCGGACCCAGCACCCAGATGTGGACAGAGTGGACACCGACGCTGGATCGCATGCACTTCCAAGCCTTCCCTCGCACGGTAGCCTTCGCAGAAGTAGGCTGGACACAGCTCAAGAACAAGAACTACGCCGACTTCAGAAAGCGCATGGCGAAGTACAACGAGATCTTAGAAGCGCGCGGCATTAACTACAACCGCGAGGCACTCGTCGCCTTCTCACGCAGTGATTATGACAACAAGCCCATCCTCGGCAAGTGGAACTCCGCACAGGTGAACGCGAAGAAGGCTAGCTATGACGCGACCCCACACATGAAGATGAAGGGCGACTACACGGTGGCATTCTTCTATGACAATGGTGTGGACGGAGCAGAAATCGCCTCTGTCTCCCTCCTTGAAAATGGCAAGAAGATCGCTGAAGACATCCATGAAGGCTTCAGCGGGCACGAGAAGCGTAACATCGAGTACAAGCTGAACATTCCTGCTGTGAAGAAGAACGCGACCTACAGCATCGAGGTGCAGTACAAGGCCGACAAGCAAATGAACAGCGACGGCACCATCTACATCGCCGCACCAGAAGTCCTGTAGTCCTGTAGTCCTGTAGTCCTGTAATAGGGCTAAGAAATAGAATATACTCACAGGGGGGGAGGCTGCACAAGCTCCCCCCCTTTTTTTCTGACTTCATCATAGAGTCTTCTCTGCACGGACGCTATCGCGTAAAAGAACGGTGAACACAGGGGCACGCTTCGCGCCTTCATCGGCAGAGAAGAGCTGCCCTGCGGGCAGAGGATGGGGGTACGTCAGTGAGGGTGCTGACTCCCTGCTGTAACTTCGGCGCGGGCTTGTAATCATTTGAGTTTTCTCACTGACGTTCCGTGCTCTACGAGCACGGTCTGCCTCTGGGATCTGCCCAG
>CAYJNX010000297.1:0-1127 GCA_964371525.1 uncultured Akkermansia sp.
CCCCCTTATCATATGATTAAGACCTCATTGACCAGACTTTTCAGCCCCGCGCTCATCCCTGCGCTCAGCCTCAGTCTCCTGCCCACTCTTCCCTGCACCGCCCAGATGCAAGACGATACAGAAATGCAAGAAGAGCGCGAAAAAGAACTCGCCAAGAAGCTCACCCGCGGTGAACTCAGCGACGCGAAGGAAGAGTACGAAGACGACATGGATCGCTATCGCGAGATCAGCTCCATCCTGAAGAAGATACGCGCAGACGACGACGTGGCAGAAGGCCGCGACGCGCTGAAGCGACTCATGCCTGACTCCACGGAAACCTACGACCGCATGGCAAACCGCTACAAGAATGATGACAACGAAGACGACGACGAAGAGGATGACGACGATAGCGACCTCACCGTTGAAGAAGTCCGAGCGAAGCGCGCCTACGATCAGATCAAGTCAAAAGACCAGAAAGCCTACGACAAACTCATGAGCACGCTGGAAGAGGAAATCGAGCGCATCCTCGACTCCGACCTCCAGTCCTATGAACTCATGCAAATGCTCGAACGCCTCGAAGACGAACTCTAAAGAAGACCTTGCGAAATTAGTTCAAGCAGAATGCCGATCTCAAAAATGATTTACTGGGATAACAACGCCACCACCCCGCTCGCCCCCGAGGTACTGGAAGCCATGCTTCCCTACCTCCGCGAGCAGTACTACAACCCCTCCGCCTCCTATGGAGCGGCGAAGCGCGTCCGCGAAGCCATCGAGCACGCCCGCGCCCAAGTCGCCGCCCTCATCGGCGCAGAGGCGGATGAAATCATCTTCACCTCGGGCGGCACAGAAGCGACGAACACCGCGCTGAGTCAGCTAGGCGACAGCTTCGCCTGTGCGACCGACCACCCCGCCACGCTGAACTCCCCACACATACGCGCGACCTGCCCCGTCCTGCCCACAGGCGAGATAGACCTCGACGCGTGGGCAGCACTGCTGCCCCAGCACGCAGGAGCAAGCCTCAGCTGGGTGAACGCAGAAACAGGCGTCATCCAAGACATACAACACATCGCACAGCTCACGAAGCAAGCAGGCCGCTCGCTCCACCTCGATGCCATCGCAGGACTCGCGAAGCAGCCCCTGCACGCCCA
>CAYJNX010000298.1:0-1120 GCA_964371525.1 uncultured Akkermansia sp.
GAAAGCCCCTACATCCTCATCTTCGAAAAGAAGATCTCCAACCTGAAGGACTTCCTCCCTGTACTTGAAAAAGTAGCTAAGTCTGGCAAGCCATTCCTCATCATCGCAGAAGACATCGAAGGCGAAGCCCTCGCCGCACTCGTCGTGAACCGCCTCCGCGGTACGCTCAACGTCTGCGCCGTGAAGGCACCTGGCTTCGGTGATCGTCGCAAGGCCATGCTTCAGGACATCGCCATCCTCACAGGTGGTCAGTGCATCTCCGAAGACCTCGGTCTGAAGCTCGAAAACGTCGAACTCAGCCAGCTCGGTCAGACCACACGCGTCGTCGTCAGCAAGGACAACACCGTCATCATCGAAGGTGCTGGTGCATCCGCAGACATCTCCGCCCGTGTGAACCAGATCCGCAAGCAGATCGAAGACACCACAAGCGACTACGACAAGGAAAAGCTTCAGGAACGCCTCGCTAAGCTCGCTGGCGGTGTCGCTGTCATCAAGGTAGGTGCAGCCACCGAAACCGAGATGAAGGAAAAGAAGGACCGCGTCGATGACGCCCTCCACGCCACACGCGCAGCTGTCGAAGAAGGCATCGTACCAGGTGGTGGTGTCGCTCTCATCCGCGCTCAGCACGCGAGCGCTAACCTCGCGCTCGCAGGCGACGAGCAGACAGGTGCTGACATCGTCACACGCGCCATCGAAGCTCCTCTTCGCCAGCTCGTATCAAACGCAGGCCGCGAAGCCGCTCTCATCGTTGAGAAGGTGAAGGGACTCGCTACAACGACAGAAGGTTATAACGTCGTCACAGACGCGTACGAAGACCTCCTCGTCTCCGGTGTCGTCGACCCCACGAAGGTTACCCGTTCTGCACTCCAGAACGCAGCATCCATCGCAGGTCTCATGCTCACTACAGAATGCCTCATCACCGACATCCCTGAAGCAAAGGGCTGCGGCTGTGGCACAGGTGCTGACCCCATGGGCGGCATGGGTGGTATGGGCGGCATGGGTGGCATGATGTAAGCCTCCCGCTGCGATCGTACACCGATCAAGCAACTCTAAAAAAGCTCCCTGCTACGATGTGTAGCAGGGAGCTTTTTTTATACGCCATGTCTGGCGTATAAAAAAC
>CAYJNX010000299.1:0-1110 GCA_964371525.1 uncultured Akkermansia sp.
GGCCATGCTCTGCGAGCATGGCTTTTCCTTGGGCTTTGCCCAAACCCAGCAAGGACGCCGTCCTTGCATCCTGTTTAAGGGCAGTGGCCCTTAAAAATCCATTTAACGCTGTCGCGCAGGGTGACGCTCTGTGTTAGTACTTGAACACAGGGCTGTGGTCAGTGCTGCCTTGCGCGCTGTTTTTAAATTTCTCCATGAGTGCATCCGCTCGTCGAAGCAGTGTTTTCCATGTCAAATGGTCGCGGTAGTACAGAGGCTTTTCCATGCCTCGGCTGTATCTCGCGACGCGCTTTTCTATCGCACGCATGCGCTCAGGGCTAAGTGCCGCGAGCTGTTCTGCGACTTCTTCTATCTGCTCCACTACGTCATGGCAGAGGAGTGGGAGGTCACAGCCTGCTTCTATAGCAAGGTACGCTGCCTGCGCTAGTCCATAGTTTTTCCTAATGGCATCCATGCAGAGGTCGTCCGTGAAGATGAGTCCCGTGTAGCCGAGCTGGTCTCGCAGATATTCGCCAATGACGACGCGTGAGAGTGATGAGGGGTGTTCCGCATCCATGTCAGGCAGCGAGATGTGCGCGAGCATAAGGGAGGGGAGCTCGGGCATGAGGCTGAGGAAGGGGATAGCACTGCTCTGCAAAAAGTGATCTTTGTCGCCTTTCAGCACCGGGAGTTCAAAGTGGGGGTCGCTTTCGACTTCTCCCATGCCAGGGAAGTGTTTCCCACAGCTCATGATGCCCATGCGCTGGTGTTCCCTATTCCACACTCCTGCATAGCTGATGATGTCGTCGCTATTCGCCCCCCAGCAGCGCGAGGAGAGTGCATTACGATGAGGGGAACTTGCGTCGAGCACAGGGGCGAAGTTCGTATTCACCCCCAGTGCCGCAAGCGTGAGGGCGTTCACATGCGCGGCTTCCGTGATGTGGGCATAGTCTCTGGCTTCCGCGAGTTGCTGCGCTGAGGGGAGCTCTAGTCCCAGTGCCGCTGTGCGCACGACGCGCCCGCCTTCTTGGTCGATGGCGATGATGGGGGGATGGTCTCCCTTGTGCAGAGCATGTAGTTCTTCACAGAGGGCGAGGCATTGCTCTCTGTTTTCTATGTTCCTTGAGAAGA
>CAYJNX010000300.1:0-1086 GCA_964371525.1 uncultured Akkermansia sp.
ACCAGTATACGTGCAGAAAGAAACGACCATTTGTGGGCATTTTCTCATTTAAAAAGTAAGATTCTAAAAATTAAAATACTATATCAATGCGCACCATGTTTAGATGTCTGATACCAAAGTCTGGTAACATAGTCTGTCAATTCTTCAAGTACAATATATGGTGCGCGCAACAATCACATAGATTGTAAGTCACGATTGCGCTACAAGATGGGAGCTAGTCAGCGTGAGAAAAATGAGAGAAGATTTTTAAGCAACGCATGTTACAGCCTTCTACCCGCGCTGCTTCACCAGCGCGGCATAGTTCACTCCGCTTCCTCCAAATATATCCAGCGCACTGCCCACAGTCGCATCCACGCTACCTGCACTGAGCTGATCTATCAATTCGAAGTCCTCCATCGCGCGTATCCCCCCCGCGTAGGTCATCGGTCTCCCTCGCCACGCACCTAGCACGCGTACCAGCTCTTCGTCTATGCCTTCACACTTGCCTTCTACATCTGCGGCGTGGATGAGGAACTCATCGCAGCAGGCAGCCAACCTGTCCAGCACCTCATGTGTGATGTCTACATCCGTCAGCTTCTGCCATCTGTCCATAGCCACCGTCCAGCCATTGGCTGTTCGTCGGCAGCTCAGGTCTATCACGAGTTTACTCGCACCGACTCGTTCGACCAGTGCATCGAGAACCCTGTCTTGGAAACGTCCTTCTTGATCGAATAAGGCACTAGTCACAATCACATGCGATGCGCCAGCGTCCAGCCATTCTTCCGCATTGCTCAGCTGTATGCCACCGCCTAGTTGCAGCCCCTGCGGATAGGCAGCGAGAGCTTGTCGCGCTGCGTCATCATTCCCAGGTCCGAGCTTGATCACATGACCGCCTTTAAGGCTGTCGCGCTGGTATAGCTCCGCATACCAGCCAGCGTCATACTCCGAGACGAAGTTCGTCTTCAGGGCTGCGTCTTGGCTGTCCAGCGTGCCTCCGACGATTTGTTTCACTTGTCCGTGGTGTAGGTCTATGCAGGGGCGAAATCGAGTCATGCCTTATTATACCGCCCTAGCCCACTTTGGCAAGGAAAACTAGATCTTGATCAC
>CAYJNX010000301.1:0-1072 GCA_964371525.1 uncultured Akkermansia sp.
TGATCAAGCGTCTCGATCGCAATGGCGACGGAAAAGTCGACGCCAGCGAGCGCGAAGTCGCGAGAAACGCACGTCATTAATACTATAACCCATACTCCCAAACCCCATATCATGAAAAGCATCATCAGCATCACACTAACCGCCTTTGCTCTCGTCGCACAGAGCTCTGCCGCCACCGTCGTCGTTCACACAGCACCCAAGACCGTGGTCGTGAAACCCGTACCTGCCCCAGTCGTCGTGGCTCGCCCAGCTCCAGTCGTGGTCGTTCCTGCTGCCCCAGTAGCGACCAGAGCCGGAGTCCCCGCTAGCCGTCGCGTCGCTCGTCGCACTGCCCGTCGCGTGTCGCATCGTCACTAAGAAAGAAAGGAATAAGACCTATGAATAGCTCAGCCAGCTACTTGAGAACATCCCTCTGCTTGAGCCTCCTACTTGGGGGGCTTAGCCCTGCGTTTTCTCAAGATTCTGATACAGTACGCTCTAGGAGTGTTCATCGTGATCTCCAAGTCGGTCGTGACGATAACAAGAAGGCTTACAAGTATCTGGAAAACGACGGTATCTTCGTCTTTTATCAGACGAAGAATAAAGCCCTGTATCGCAAGCTTCTACCTTCGGAGTTTGACATGCCAGAGCAGCTGACTATCCAGCTCTTTGTCATGGATTTCTACAAGATAGACTCTGACGCCGAGCCTTACAAGGAGTTTTCTATTTCCCTGCTCGCAAAGCACGAGGGAAAGGATATCTGGCACTGTATCTACATGCCTGTGACGAGTAGAGACTCGATGATAGCGGGGAAAGTCGGGCTAGGCTTGCCCAAGACCATGGGCGAGATTAGCTTTCAGCGAAAGGATACGAGCTATGTGGCCCGAATCAAGGATTATCAAGAACGAAAGGCAAGCATCACACTTCATACGAAGAAGAGCGAGCTTTCACAGCAGGACGAAGAGAACATCAAGGAACTCATCGCTCTACCTAAGGTGAATTTGCTGCGAGGGCAGACGATCCAAATGGGCAGATCAGGCGGAAGGGCAAACATCATAGATGCCTCGAAGCGATTCCCTCACTTATTGAATAT
>CAYJNX010000302.1:0-1067 GCA_964371525.1 uncultured Akkermansia sp.
GGAGATCTTCGGCAGCGACACGTACGATTTCTACACCGCAGTCATTGCTCGCACCTGCGTGGGTGAAGCTTTCGTATATGGATTTGTACGCGTCCTGTAGAGAGATGTACTTGCCCACGACGGCGATCTTCACACGGTGCTTCGGATTGATCACGCGGTCGACAAACTTCTGCCATGGGTCCATCTTCGGCTTAGGTACGGTCACACCGAGTACCTTCGCGACGATGCGGTCGATGCAGTCGCGTCCGAGGTCAAGCGGGCATTCGTAGATGCTGTGGTTCACATCACGGAAAGAGACGACATGCTCAGGAGCGACATTACAGAACATGCCGATCTTGTACTTGTCTTCATCAGTGAGTGTGTTGCGCTCGGTGCGGCAGACGATGATGTCGGGCTGGATGCCGATTTCGCGGAGCTTTGCGACGCTTTGTTGCGTGGGCTTCGTCTTCGTTTCGCCAGCTGCGGCGATATAAGGAAGGAGCGTCACGTGGATGAAGCAGCAGTTGTGACGGCCTACTTCAAAGGCGAACTGGCGCAGTGCTTCGAGGAAGAGGTAGCCTTCAATGTCACCGACTGTGCCGCCGATTTCTGTGATGATGAGGTCGCACTGCTTGTTCTTCTCCGTGAGGTCGTAGAGTCGCTGCTTGATCTCATCGGTGACGTGAGGGATGTACTGCACGGTCTTGCCGAGGTAGACACCCTTGCGCTCCTTAGAAAGTACCTGCTCGAAGACCTTTCCGCTCGTGAGGTTGTTCAGTCGGGAAAGTTCGCAGTGAATGAAACGCTCGTAGTGACCGAGGTCGAGGTCGGTTTCTGCACCGTCATTGAGCACGTATACTTCACCGTGCTGGTAAGGGCTCATTGTCCCTGGGTCTATATTGAGATAAGGGTCGAACTTCTGCATCGTTACTTCGAGCCCACAGTTCTCAAGGAGTGTGCCTATAGAGGCTGCGGCTAGACCTTTTCCGAGGGAAGAAACGACACCGCCAGTGACAAAAATATATTTCATGATGTGATTTGTGATTTGAACGCGACAAGCTTATCAAAGTTAGCATGCTTCGTCCAGC
>CAYJNX010000303.1:0-1037 GCA_964371525.1 uncultured Akkermansia sp.
CTAAGCAAAAAAGCTTGTTGTATCGCCCTGCTTTGCTATACTGGTAACATGAATTTTTCACTCAATTCTCGTGCTTCGTTAGCAGCACTTTGCTGTTCTCTTCCTCTTGTTTGTCTCGTCGCTCCTGCCTGTGCTGCTGAGGGGTGGATGACTGATCTGCCTAAGGCTATTGAGGAGGCGAAGAAGATAGATGGCTATGTGCTCTTTGACTTCACTGGCTCTGATTGGTGTGGTCCCTGTATGGCTCTCGAAAAGGAGGTGCTGCATACGGAGAAGTTCGCGCAGTATGCGAAGGATAAGAAGCTCGTCACGGTCGTTGTCGATATTCCTAAGAGGAATCCTGCGAAGCTTGCGCCGGAGGTGCTTGAGGCGAATAAAAAGCTGCTGGAAAAATATCAGGTAAAGAACTTCCCTACCATCATGCTCATGACTCCTGATGGTCGTGTCGTCGGTGGTTTCATGGGCTATCATCAGAAGCTTGATGTCTATGCAGAATTAGACAAGGTCATCGCTGAGGGCGATATAGTCAAAGGGAAACTCGCTGACGCAGCGAAGCTTGAAGGTGTCGAGCGTGCTAAGATTCTCATGGAGGTGTACAAGGCTCGTGAGTCTCGCTTCCGTGAGAAGAATGGTCTGCTCATCGAAGAGATCTATGCCCTCACTCCGAATGATGAGCTTGGCTTCCGTAAGGCGCAGGAGTACCGCCAACTCATCGCGAAGCAGCAGAAGGAGGCGATGAGCTATGTGAACAGTGCCTACGGTGACCGCGGGAAACGGCATCTGTATATAGATGAGCTCATCGCGAAGGATTGCTATGAAGATGAGGTGATCGCGCAGCTTTACTATACGAAGGCGGATCTGCTTTTCAACTACGCGGAGAGTGTGAAGGATCTGCTGGCAGCAAAGGAGCTCTATCTCAAGGCGGTGAAGCTCGTGCCGGTGGGGAATGAGAAGCTGTCTGCGCAGATAGAGGAGATCTTCTCGAAGCCTGAAGAATTACTCGATCGTAGCAAGAGACGCTCCTTCGTGCCTCGTAT
>CAYJNX010000304.1:0-1021 GCA_964371525.1 uncultured Akkermansia sp.
CATATCAGGGAGGTCGCTGAGGCGTTTCCAATTTAAATTTGTTAAGGGATTCACATTAACCACACTATCAAATATGACCCGCCATGACAAGCTAAAATCTTATAAATACAAAGAAAGGCGGTGAGCAAGAGTTATGCAGTATATGACAAGTTACTGAGCCACTATAGAGTTTTCTTCCTTGGTCGTCCTATCTGACTGGTACCTAGTTATTATTCAAATACCTAATATCAGCACAAGAAATTACTGATTAGAAGCAAAAAAAGCATTTATGATGTTTGGTTCGATTTCAAAAGCTAGAGAACTTCTACTTTTGCTTAAATAAAATTTGTCTTCGTTTTGGAAAAGTGCCATTTCAAATACGGCAGCTGGATAATATACAAAAATATGAAAACGCAGAAAATTATTCTTAAATTCCGCTTCATCTTCACGATATAAGATATGTTCACTTTTCGCGCGATCCCATTCTATAAATGAAAGATTGATTGATTTGAGAATATCTTTTTGTTCAATCACGTTGATGGGCTCAATTCCATGGTTCTTATATCCCCGAGGTGAATAGGAATAGGCAGGGTTTCTTTGGCATGGATAAACTTCAATTTTGGTAGGGTAGGGAGTCTCTGAACCAAATATACGCACAAAACTTCGCTCATCTAATCCTAATGCATCTAAGCTGGAGTAAATGTCCGTGAGTTTACGCCCCGTAGTCCCATCGACGACCTTGCCTTGTGCAGTTTTGAAAAATACGTATGAAGCGGCATCTGCGTGTGAGGGCTGCATGTCATAGGTATAATCAGGGTCTTCACAGCTTACAATACATGGGGCCAGTGTTAATGAAAAAACTAATTTTAAGGTGTTTAATATATTCATGCTGTTTCGCTCATTTTCGAGATTGCCATTCTGCCCAGACTAATTTTGCAAGGTTCCCTATAGTGAGTAGTTTCGTGACTTCCTACCGGAAATGCAAGGAATTTAGGCGATTGGGCGTATGACGAGCTCGCGCACGAGGCATTCATTACGTGTC